>NZ_JBWKQE010000004.1:0-332823 GCF_059418605.1 Duganella sp. GW821-FHT07G03 | reverse complement strand
CTTCGCCATCCAGTTTGAAGACCGGGTGCCGCAGGCTTAAACGAAAACCCGTTTACACAGAATACAGTACACCCCCGGTCTGCGCGGTCGTCACCGACACATCGTACGTGGCTGTAGTCACAACCTCATTTTCTTCAGTAATGACCCGGATATATACCTTGTGGGCTGTTGAGGCTGCATTAACAGGAACAGTCATATCAAAAAACTGTTCTTTATTAATTGGCTGATTGTGACCATCTCCCCAATTCCCTGGAGATGCCAAGTCATAGTCGACCGATTTGACCATCACCCCATCAACCCACAGCTCAGTGGTTGCAACGGTATCGCCGAGATAGCCGGCAGTTGTCTTTGCATATCCAGACATGCCGATATACATCGTGCCTCCCGCCGCCACTTGGCCTCCGGGGTACACTATCAATTCCCGGAAATTGACCCCGGCCATTGCCGAAGACGCCAGCCCCGACACAAGCAGGACGAGAACTCCTATTTGAAAGAGAAATTTTCTGATCGAAACCCAAAGAGTCGAAATAAAAGAAGTCTTGTTTTGTAGGCAGGAGGTCGTGGCTAGCATGGGTGATGACAAATAGGTGGATGAAAACAGCTTCGCGCGCCATATGGCTTGCAAAGCAAAAACACAAAATTCTTGTTTAAATTATTTCAATGATGCTAACATTGAATTATCGAAAGAAAAAAAATATTTTCTTTTTTAGAATATTAATTAACAACACAAAAAATTAAACTTGCCAAATACTTAATTCTAAAGTATTAACGTGTCGAGTCCCACACAAAGCCCCCATCGAAAGGATGGCTGTATGACGATTGCAAACTGGTGTGTTTTGGCGGCCTGCCTGCTGCCGACCGCGACGGTCGGACTGGCGAAGCTGGCGTCGGCCAAGCTGCCGTCGGGCGGCGGACGCTACAACAACAAGCAGCCGCGCGAATGGGCGGCCGGGCTGAGCGGCTGGCAGGCGCGCGCCAACGCGGCGCAGATGAACGGCTTCGAGATCCTGCCGCTGTTCATCGCGGCAGTCGTGCTGGCGCAGCAGGCGCACGCCGAGCAGGCGCGCGTCGACCTGCTGGCGCTGGGCTTTATCGGCGTTCGGCTGGCCTACATCGGCCTGTATCTGGCCAATGTCGATGCATTGCGCACCGTGGCGTGGTTTGCCGGCGTGGGCGTGGCCATCGCGCTGCTGGCGATGGGCTGACGCCCTCCCCTCACGCGGCCTTGGCCGGTGCTGCGGCGCTGGTGGCCGCCGCCACCGCCGGCTTGCGGATCAGCAGGATGACGCCGGCCGCCACCAGGCAGGCGGCGCCGGCGGCAAACAGCGCCGGGTTGTAGGTCAGCATCAGGGTGCGCACGCGGCCGGCGCCATACGCGGCCACGGCGGCGCCCAGCTGGTGGCCGGCAAACACCCAGCCGAACACCATGCCGGCCTTTTCCTTGCCAAACGTGGCGCCGGCCAGCCGCACCGTCGGCGGCACGGTGGCGATCCAGTCCAGGCCGTAAAACATGGCGAACAGGGACAGCCCGTACAAGGTGAATTCCGAATACGGCAGCCAGAACAGCGACAGCCCGCGCAAGCCGTAGTACATGCACAGCAGCTTGCGGTTGTCGTAGCGGTCCGACAGCCAGCCGGAGGCGATGGTGCCGACCAGGTCGAAGGCGCCCATCATCGCCAGCACCGAGGCGGCCGGCACCGCCGACAGGCCGGCGTCGCCGCACAGCGAGATGAAGTGCGTCTGGATCAGGCCGTTGGTGCTGAGGCCGCAGATGAAGAAGGTGCCGAACAATATCCAGAACACCCGATTATTGGCGACCCCGGCCAGCACCTTGAACGGCGTGGCGAAGGTGATCCGCATCGGCGGCGCCAGCGGCGCGACCGGCGTGCCGACCGCCGCGCCATACGGGGCCAGGCCCACGTCGTTGGGATGGTTGCGCATCAACAGCAACACCAGCACCGCCACCAGCGCGCACGCCAGCAACACCGGGATCACCGCCGTGCGCCAGCCGTAGTGCTCGATCAGCCAGGCGCCGATCGGCAGGAACACCAGCTGGCCGGTGGCCGAGGCGGCCGTCAGCATGCCCACCACCAGGCCGCGGTGGCTGTCGAACCAGCGGGTGGAAACGACGGCGCTGAGCACCAGCGCGGTCATGCCGGAACCGACCCCAAGCATGACGCCCCAGAACAGCACCAGCTGCCAGAACTGCGTCATCTGCGTGGCCAGCGCCAGGCCGCTGGCGACCAGGGTCAACGCGGTGACGACGACGTTGCGCAGGCCGAAACGCTCCATCAGGATGGCGGCGAACGGCCCCATCAGGCCGAACAGCACGAAACGCACCGCCAGCGCCGACGAGATCTGCTCGACGTCCCAGCCGAATTCCTTAGCCAGCGGTTGCAGCAGCGCGCCCGGCAAGCCCAGCGCGGCCGAAGAGCTGAGCCCGGTGAGGAAGGTGATGGCGACGATCACCCAGGAAAAATGCAGGCCGCGGCGTTGCAGCCAGCGGGATAAAGGTAGGGCGAACATGACGGTCCTCGCGTAGTCGGTGCGCGCGGAAGGCACGCTCGCACCGATTTTAAATGACGATCATCATGAATGCAAGCAAAAAAAGGGACCGCTGGCCGGCGGTCCCTGGCGGCCCGGAGGCCGGCGGGAGCAGCTTACTTGATGCGCAGCGAGCTTTGCACCTTGTTCACGCCCTTGACGTTGCGGGCCACGTCGACGGCCTTGTCCACTTCCGCCTGCGAGGGTACGAAGCCGCTCAGCATGACGGTGCCGTTGGTGGTTTCCACGTGCACGTCCAGCGATTTCAGCGCGGGCTCGGCCAGCAGTTCAGTCTTGACCTTGGTGGTGATCACGGAATCGGCCACGGTGTCCTTGGCCATCGCGCTCTTCTGCTTGGTTTCGCAGGAGGCCTTGTCGGTGCCGGTCATGGTGCTGCAATCGATGCCGGTCTGGGCGGTGTCGGCCATTTTCTTGCCGGCCTTGGCGTCATTGATGGCGGCCACGTGGACCGACTTGGCGGTATCGAGGCAGCTGTCCTTGTCGGCGCCGGTCATGGGCGCGCATTTGGCCTTGGCCAGGTTGTAATTGGCGTCCGCCACCTGGGTCTCGGCTTTCTGCACCGAACGCTTATCGTTCTTGTACTGCATGACGGCGTTCGCCTCGGTGTTGGCGCGGGCCACCTTGGCCTGCTCGACGCAGATATCCTTGGCGGTGCCCGATTGGCCGCCGCAAGCCGCCTTGGCACTCTTGTAATCGATCTCGGCCTGCTTGGTCGTGGCCTTGTAGGCCACCGTGTCGTTATTGGGCATGGTGGCGGCGAAGCTGGCGCTGGCGGCCGTTGCCATGACGAAGAGGAGAATTTTATTCATGATGTGTCCCTTTGTGGTGGTTGATGGACACATTAAACGCCCGCCGACGCCCCTGCTCTGTGCGGGAACGTACACAGTTGCGGAATTGGCCCGCGGGGGGCTATTCGCCGCGCAGCAAGCCCTGGCGCCACAGGCTGGCGGCCTGCTCGAACAGGGGCTGGGCGGGATTGAAGGCGGCGCCGGAGGGCGCCAGCTGCAGCCAGGCCAGCGTGCCGTGCGACCCGGCGGCGGACGCCGGCTGGCGCACCTGGCGCATCCAGGCGGCGACGGCGGCGTATTGCTGCGGATGGCGGTGCTGGGTCCAGGCCAGTGCGACCAGGTCGGCAAAGCCTTCCTCGCGCCGGGTCAGGCGCAGCGCCTGGGCTTGCTCCAGCGCCGGCCGGGACGATTCTTCAAAGCCGGCCGGCAGCACGTGCCACACGCCTTGCGCATAACGCCAGCAATGGCCGATCTCGTGCGCCACCATGGCTTCGATCATCAGCGCCTGCTGCTCGGCGGGCACGCCGGCGAGCACATCTTCAGCATTGGGATTGCCGCGCATCGACAGCACCAGCTTGCAGCGGCCGTCCTGGAAGCCCAGCGCCAGCGGCACGTCGGTGGGTCGGGCCTGCGGTTGCACGGTGATATCGATCGGCAGCTTGAGCTCCTGCTTGGCGTAGCCCAGCACGGCGGAGCCGGCGGTGAGCCAGCGGGTTTCCATATCGGTCAGCTGGGCGGCGGAGGCCAGGCCGGCGGACGACAGGAGCAGCAGGAATAAGGCGCGCTTGATCATGATGATCAAACTGTAGCATGGCGTGGGCAATATTTATTGCCATCAAGCAGGTTCTACAACAGATTATTTCTACGTAGAAAAAGATGAATGATTGAGGTTTTGAAACGGCGGCGCACCCGTTGCGGGCGCGCCGCCGGCGGAATTACTTGCCCAGCAGCGTGTTGGCGGTCTTGAATTCAGGACGGATGTCGTTCGGCACCGTCTTCATCTTGTCCAGCGCCTTTTGCACGTCGGGACGGATCACCACGTACTTGGCCATCATCTCCTTGGCGCGGGCGTAGTCGCCGGTCGCTTCGATGGTCAGGAACTCGCGGTCGAGGTCGATCACCGCCTGCTTGATCTTCTTGTAGTCCACCGCGAACGTGCCGTCGCCGTGCGAGATGAAGCCGCCCTTGTCGAGGATGTAGTTCATCTGGATCGCCATGCCGCGCGCGTGCGAATCGGTCAGGCCGAAGTGCAGCGTGCGGAAGGCCGAGGCCAGGAAGGTGGTGTACAGCTTGCGCTCTGCAACCGCGCCCTGTCCCAGCGTGCCGGCCAGCTGGCCCTTGTCCATCATGTAGGCCAGCGCGTACAGGCCGGTGATGTCGGCCTTGGCTTCTTCGATGGTCGAATAGGCTTCCTTCAGGTCCTGGCGCGGCGTCGATTCGGCGCCGTTGTTCCTGGTGATGTGCGGGCCCAGGCCGTGCGTGATTTCATGCGCCAGGATGTGGGTGAAGAAGGAGTCGAAGTCGACATCCTTCTGGTCGGCCGGCTTCAGCACCAGCTTGGAGATCGGCGTCAGCGTCGACTTGAATTTGGCTTGCTGCACGTTCTTCAGCATCACGCGCTTGGAACCGCGCTGGCTGATGATGCGCTCGTCGTTCGGCAGGTTGTAGGCGGCCGTCTGCACGCCCATGTTGCCGTCGCCGGCGCCGTACACCTGGTTGACCACCACCATCGGCGCCAACGCGCCGACCTTCGGATTGCGGTACTTGGCGTCCAGCGGCAGGTTGTCTTCCAGCTCCTGCATGTGCTTGGCGAAGAAGTCCAGCTTCTGCGTTTCCTTCTGGTCGCGGATGTTGACGTAGGCCTCGAACGCGGCCTTGTAGCCGAACAGCTCGTCGTTATAGGTTTCGTAAGGTCCGATGGTGATGTCGACCGGCGCATCCAGGTCCATCCAGGCGAAGTCGGAGGCCAGGTAGTCGTTGCTCAGGAAAGCGTCGGCGCGCAGTTGCAGGAACTTCTTGAGCGAGGCGTTATCGGTATCGGCGGCGGCTTGCTTCAGCAGCGCGGCGGCCTTCTCCAGCTCCGGCTTGTACTCGTCCGAATACTTGACGATGGTGAACTGGCCCGCCGCGTTCTTGCGGATGGTGGTGAAGAACCACTGCGCCTGCTCCTTGTCTTTGGCAGGCAACGCGTTCATCCAGGTTTCCAGGGCTTGCTTGGTCGCGCCTTCGGGATAGAAGTTGCCGGCTTCCGGCTTCTTGGCCGGGATGGCGATGCCGGCCAACTCGGCCGGCAGGAAGCTTTGATGGTCGTCCAGGATCGACCACGGACCTTTGTTAAGCCAGAAGTAGTTCAAGCGCGCCTTGCCCAGCGGCGTTTGATCCTTCTGCAGCGCGGACCACAGCGCCTCGTTGCCGGACCAGCGCTGGCGCAGTTGCAGCACGTCGATGATCTTGGCCGCTTCGATCAGCTTGGCGATGGCCTTCTTGTCGCCGGCCGAGAGTTGGCTGGTGTCGGCAGTCAAGGCGACCGGCGCGAAGCGCTTGGTCATCTTATCCAGATCGGTCACGCTGGCCGGTGCGGCATAAGCGGAGGCGCAGGCGATAGCCAGGGCCAGAGGGAGCAGTATTTTTTTCATTCGAACCTCAGGGTGGAGTGAGATCCGCATTGTAGTACAACGGATATCACTCCCTCCCCACTACCAGGCCCGATAGACCTGTCCCGTTTGAGCGCCATCGACGCTGCGCGCATACGACAACGCGACGCGGCTACCCTTGATCGGCTCAAAGCCGGTGAACAGGTCGCCGAACAAATGCACGGACTCCTGCAACACCGTCGGACTGACGGCATTGATGCGCAAGCCGCGCGGCAGCTCGATCGCGGCGGCCCGCACAAAGCCCTGCACCGCCGCATTGGCCGTCGATGCCGCCACCGCTCCACGGATCGGATGCTCGGTGTCGACGCCGCTGGTCAGCGTGATCGAGCCGCCGTCGTTGAGAAAATCCTGCGCCACCAGCGCCACGTTGACCTGCCCCATCAACTTGCCGTTCAGGCCCACATGGAAATGCTCCGGCGTCAGCTCGGCCAACGGCCCCACATGCAGCGCGCCCGCAGCCACCACCACCGCATCGACGCGGCCAACCTTGTCGAACAAAGCCCGTACCTGCGCGATGTCTTCGATGTCGACCTGATGCTGCCCGCCGCGCGCGCCGACCACCACGATCTCATGTCGCAGTCCCAACTGCTCGACCACGGCGCTGCCGATGGTCCCGGTGCCGCCGATCACGAGCACCTTCACGCCGACGCTCCCCAAGCGTGGTAGACCTGCCCGGTCTGCGCGCCATCGACGCTGCGCGCATACGCCAGCGCGACGCGGTGCGCAGGCAGCGGCTCGAAGCCGATGAAGAACGGGCCGTAGCTGCCCATCGATTCCTCCAGCACCGTCGGGCTGACGGCGTTGATGCGCAATCCACGCGGCAGTTCGATCGCCGCCGCCCGCGCAAAGCCTTCGACGGCGGAATTGACCATGGTGGCGCTGACGCCGTTGCGGATCGGCTCATCGGCCACGATGCCGCTGGTGAGGGTGATCGAACCGCCGTCGTTCAGGTATTCCTGCGCCACCAGCGCCACATTGACCTGCCCCATCAACTTGCTGTTCAAGCCCACATAAAACTGCTCCGGCGTGAAGCTGGCGAGCGGCGCGAAATGCAGCGAACCAGCCGCCACCACCACCGCATCCACGCGACCGATCTTGGCGAACAAGGCGCGCACCTGCGCGATATCGGCGATATCCGCCTGATACTGGCCGCTGGAGGCGCCGACCGTCACGATCTCGTGCCGCTGGCCCAGTTGCTCGACGACTGCCTTGCCGACCGTGCCGGCCGCACCTATGACGACTACTTTCATGCTGCTCTCCCTGTGAGTGAAAACACCAGTATCTGCCACAACGCCACAGGAATAAATGAGCTAAGATGACGATCATTACTAACCCACGATTAGCAATCACATGGACAAGCTGCGCAGCATGGAGATCTTCGTCGCCGTCGTCGACGCCGGCAATTTCACGGCCGCCGCCAGCGCCTTCCAGCTCTCGCCTGTCATGGTGGGCAAGCACATCGCCCACCTGGAGGCCACCTTGGGCGCGCGCCTGCTGACGCGCACCACGCGCCGCCAAAGCCTGACGGAAATCGGCGCCCAGTATGTCGAACAGTGCCGCGCCATCCTGGCGCAGATCGCCGCCGCCGAAACCGGCGCCGAAGCGATGCGCAGCGTGCCGCGCGGGCGGCTGCGCATCACCGCGCCGGTCTCCTTCGGCAGCGAATGGCTGGCGCCCGCGATCAGCGACTACCTGCGCCTGCATCCCGAAGTGGGCGTGGACCTGAACCTCAACGACCGCATGGTCGACATGGTGGAGGAAGGCTACGACGCCGCCGTGCGCATCGGCCCCCTGGACGATTCCGGCATGATCGCGCGCCCGCTGTTCAACTACGGGATGACGATCTGCGCCTCGCCGGCCTACCTGAAAAAGCACGGCACGCCGCTCACGCCGGACGACCTGGCGCGGCACGAATGCCTGGACTTCATGGTGGGGACGGTGGGTGTACGCTGGCGCCTGCAATCAGTACACGACGTCCGCGGCAAGCGCGAACTGCCGGCCAGCCGCTTCCGCACCAACAGCGGCCAGGCACTGCGCATGGCCGCGCTCAAGGATTTCGGCATCGTGATGCAGGCCGAGGTGCTGCTGGCGCAGGACATCGCCGCCGGACGGCTGGTGCCGGTGCTATGCGACTACCTGCCTCCGGCGCGGCCGATGCACCTGGTCTACCAGCGCGATCGCCGGGCCACGCCCAAGCTGACCACCTTCATCGACTTCATCGTGGAACGCTTCGGGCCAGCGGCAGCACTGCCGCTGGCCTCTTCCGCGTAGGGGACTACGCCCGGCATTGCACCGGGCGGAAAACACGTTACTGCGCCAGCGGCTTGATCGCGCCGTTCTGCGCCACCGTCGCCAGCTGCGCCGACGGCTGCCAGCCCGCGCCCAAGGCGCGCGCCACCGACACCGCCGCCAGCAGGCGCTGGGTGTTGATCTGCACCGCCGCGCGGTCGGCCGCCAGCGCGCTGCGCTGCGCATCGGTCACGTCCAGGTAGGTCGACACGCCGCGCTCGTAGCGCGCACGCGCCACCAGGTAGCCGCGCGCCGCCGCCACTTGCGAGGCCGACTGCGCCTCGCCCTGCAACTGGCGCTCCTGCACGTCCGACAATGCGTCTTCCACTTCACGCAGAGCCGTCAACAGCTTGGTCTCGTGATTGGCGATCGCCTCTTCATAGCGCGCTTTCGAAATGGCCAGGTTGGCCTTGTTGCGGCCACCGTCGAAGATCGGCAGCGACAGCGCCAAAGGACCGATGCTGAACTGGCGCGAACCGCCCTTGCCCAGTTCCTTCAAGCTCTCCGACGCGTAGCCGAAATTGCTGGTCAGCGTCAGCGAAGGATAGAACGCGCCTTCGGCCACGCCGATCTGCGCGTTGGTCGAACGCAGGTTGGCCACGCTGCCCGCCAGGTCCGGACGCTGCGCCAGCAGGCTGGCAGGCAGGCCGACCGGAATCGCCGGCGGTTGCGGCAGCACGGCGGCATTCGCTTTCGGCGCCGTCAGCAGCGCCGACGGCGAAGCGCCGACCAGCGTCGCCAGGCTATGTTCCAGCAGGTTGCGTTGGCGCTGCACTTCATGCAGGTCCGCTTGCGCATTGGCGCGCTCGATGCGGGCGCGCGACACGTCCAGCTCATTCGACAGGCCGGCGTTGAAGCGTGCCGTCACCAGGTCTTCGGTTTCGCGGCGGGTGTCCAGCGCGCCGTTCAGGATCGCCATCTCGGCGTCCAGGCCGCGCAGCTGCCAGTAGGTGGTGGCCAGTTGCGACGACAGCAGCAACAGCACGCCGTCGCGGTCGGCCTCGGCCACCAAAGCCTGCGCATCGGAGACTTCGACCAGGCGGCGCACGCGGCCCAGCAAGTCGACTTCATACGACAGCGCAGCGCCCACCGAGTAGTTGTTACCCTTGATCGAACGGCCGCCCAGCGCCAGCCCCTGTGAGGTCTCGGCCGAGGTGCGCGAGTTCGACACCGAGGTGTTGACGCTCAGCGACGGCTGCTGGCTGGAGCGCGACACGCCGGCCTGCTCCAGCGCGATCACCAGCCGCTGTGCGGCGGCCTTGATGCTCGGGTTGTCGCGCAGCGCGGTTTGTTCCAGGCGATTCAGGGTGTCGTCGTTGAACACGGTCCACCACTGCGCGGGCAGGTGTGCCTCGCTGGCGCCGGCTTGCGGCAGGTGGCGGAACGACGCGTCGGCGACGTTCTTCGGCGCGGCGAAATCGCTGCCGACGGTGGCGCAGCCGGTGACGGCCAGCGTTACGGAAACAGCGAGCGTCAGGCGCTTCAAAGCTGAATTCAACATGGTGTTACCTCACTTAAAATTTGATTGAAGACCGACGCTTAGTGCGCGCCGCCGCCACCGCCAGCCGAAGGGGCTTTGACTTTGTCCGAGAACCACAGCACGCCGATGCAACCGAACAGCACCATCGCGACCAGGAAGAAGCCATCGTTATAGGCCATCACATAGGCCTCGCGCCGCACGATGCCGTCGATCGCCTTGAGCGCCATGTCACCGGCGCTGGTGGCATCGAAGCCCTTGCTCATGAACGACTGCGTCAGCGCGGCCAAACGTTCCTGCGTGGCGGCCGCGAAGCCGGTCACCGATTCACCGATGCGCTGCGAGTGGAAATGCTCGCGCGAAGTCAGCGCGGTGGCCAGCAGCGCGATACCGATCGAACCGCCCAGGTTGCGGGTCATGTTGATCAGGCTCGATGCCGACGGCATGTCTTTCGGCGAGATGCCGTTCATCGCGAAGTTCGACAAGGTCAGCATCACGAACGGCTGGCCCAGCGCCCGCACCACCTGCGACAGCAGCAGCTGGTCATAGCCGGTGGTGGCGTCCATGTAGGCGTTCATCAGGCAGGAGCCGCCGAACAGCAGCAGGCCGAAGGAACACAGGATGCGGTTGTCGATCTTGGACGACAGCTTGGCCACGAACGGCATGATGAACAGCTGCGGCAGGCCGACCCACATGATGACTTCCCCGATCTGCATCGGCGAATAGCCGGCGATCTGGCCCAGGTACAGCGGCAGCAGGAACGAGGAACCGTACAGGCCCATGCCCATCGCCATCGACAGCGCGGTGGCGGCGAAGAAGTTGCGGTGGCCGTACAGACCCAGGTTGACAAAGGGCTGCTTGCGCGTCGCCCCCGTCACCATCCAGCCCAGCAGGCCGATGATCGCCATCGCCGCGAAAGTGATGATGAAGGACGAATCGAACCAGTCCTTGCTGTTGCCCTCTTCCAGGAAGATGGTCAGGCTGCCCAGGCCCAGGGCCATGAAGCCGATGCCCAGCCAATCGGCGTTGAACAGCTGCTTGAGCTGGACCTTTTCCTTGTCCAGGCCGATCGCGATGCCGCCGATCAGCAGCAAGCCAGGCACCCAGTTGATGTAGAAGATCGACGGCCAGCCATACAGCTCGCTCAGATAGCCGCCGAAGGTCGGGCCCATCGCCGGCGCCAGCGTCGCCGTCAGGCCGAAGATGGCCATGCCGGTGGCGCGCTTGGATGGCGGCAGTTTGCTCATCACCAGCGTCATCGCCATCGGGATCAGCGCGCCGCCGGTGAAGCCCTGCAGCATGCGGAACACGATCATGCTCGGCAGGTTCCAGGCGAAGCCGCACAAGGTGGAGAAGCCGAGGAACAGCGCGGTGGTGCCCATCATGTAGGCGCGCATGCCGAACACGCGGGTCAGCAGGGCCGTCATCGGAATGACGATGATCTCGGCCACCAGGTAGGCGGTGGCGATCCACGAGCCCTCTTCCTGCGTGGCGGACAAGGTGCCGAGGATGTCCTTCAGCGACGAGTTGGTGATCTGGATGTCGAGCACCGCCATGAAGGCGCCCAGCATGCCGGCGGCCACCGCCATCCAGGTGCGGCCGGAGACCTTCTCGCTCGGCATGATAGGCGCGAGCGCAGGTTTCCCCGCGCCGCCGGCCGGCGTATCGATTGTGGTGCTAGCCATGACAGGGCTCCTTAGTGCGCGGCTTTGGCTTCGGATTGCGAATTGGACTGATTGACGGCCACTTCGGCGATCGCCGACATGCCCGGCACCAGACGGCCGCTCAGGGCCTTGACGTCTTCCGGCTTGAAGGTGATCTTGACCGGCACACGCTGGACGATCTTGGTGAAGTTGCCGGTGGCGTTATCGGCCGGCAGCAGCGCGAACTGGGCGCCGGAAGCCGGTGCGAAGCTGTCGACTTTGCCGACCAGTTCATGGCCCGGAATCGCGTCGATGGAGACTTTGACTTCCTGGCCCGGCTTCAGGTCAGCGAGTTGGGTTTCCTTGAAGTTGGCGGTCAGCCAGACGTTTTCCTGCACGATGGCGGTCAGCTGCTGGCCGGCCGTCACGCGCTGGCCCACTTCGATGCTGCGCTTGCCGATACGGCCGCCCACTGGCGCCAGGATGCGGTTGTAGGCCAGCTGCTGCTGGGCGTCCTTCAATTGCACGCGCAGCACGTTGACCTGCGCCTTGAGCACGTCGCGCGCCGAATGGGCGGCGCTGATCTGGGCCTTGGCGGCCAGCGCGTTGTCCTTGCGGGCGGCCAGATCGGCCACGGCGCTGGCGCGGCCGGCGACGGCGCTGTCCAGCTCCGCTTTCGAGACGGCCTTCATCTGGCTGTTATACAGCTGGCCGTAACGTTCGGCGTCCTGCTTGGCGCGCACCAGCTGCGCTTCCGACTGCGCCACCTGGGCGGCGGCGGCGCTGGCCTGGGCCTGGGTCTGGGCGATCTGCGCGTCCGACTGCGCCACTTGCTGTTCGGCGGTGGCGATCTGCGCCTGGATCTGCTCGACCTTCACGTGCTGGTCGAACGGATCCAGCTCGGCGATGACATCGCCTTCCTTGACGATCTGGTTATCGTCGATCAGCACCTTGGTGACCACGCCGGCGATGCGAGCCGACACCGGATGCACGTGGCCGGCCACATAGGCGTTTTCCGTCTCGACGAAATAATGGCTGCGATACCACATGCGGCCACCGGCGGCCAACGCGGCCAGCGCGACGACGGCGGCGATCACCAGCACGCGGGTATTGGACTTGGCCGGGCCGGCCGGCGCAGCGACGGCGGGCGCCGCAGGCTGGGCAGCGGGTACGGCGCTGAGCACTTTTTGTTCTTGGGTGTGCTGGGTGGACATGTGCAGCTCCAAATAAATGAAATGGGAGAAGTGCATTATTAGCCCGAATTTCGGCAAAGTCAAGAAATGAAACGATTGCATTTCATTTTATTTTGGACTACGATGTCCGCATCCATTACCATGTCAGCCCATGAAGATCACCGCCAACGCCGCCGCCCTGGACGACCCGGATTGCCCGGAAGACGCCGCCAATGACTCCCCCGATTCGCCCTGCTACGGCAAGGCGGCCGGCCGCCCGCGCGCGGCCGACAAGGAAGCCCGCTTGCAATCGCTGCTGCACACGGCGACCAAACTGTTCCTGGAAAAAGGCTACAGCAAGGTCAGCCTGGAGATGATCGCGCGCGAAGCCCATGTCGCGGTGCGCACGATCTATGTCAAGTTTGGTGGCAAGGCCGGGCTGCTGAACGCCGTCATCACCAACGGACGCGCGCATTTCTTCGCCGGCATGTCGGACATGGAGGCGGACCCGCGGCCGTTCCGCGAGGTGATGGATGATTTCGCGCTGCGCTTCCTGGAGCTGGTGACAGCGCCCGCCTTCGTCAGCCTGCACCGCATGGTGGTGGCCGAGGCCAGGACCACGCCGGAGCTGGCCGACACTTTCTTCCAAGCCGGCCCGCTGCGCACCCGCCAGGAATTGATGCGCTTCTTCGGCCGCGCCGACATTCGCGCCGAGCTGCGTCCGGAAATACCGGTGGAGACGCTGGCGGTGCACGTACTGGCCTGCATCATGGGCGACACCATGGTGCGCATGCTGTTCCCGACCGATCATCCGCCCACCGTGGACGAGCTGCGCGCCCGCGCCACGCAAGGGCTGGACCTGTTCTTCCGCGCCGTGCTGCGTTAGAAGCTGTGCATTTTTATCATTTGCTCTATACTGTTTTTTTACCCACGGAGCAGACATGAGCAAATCGAATCGACTAGACTGGAGCAGGCAGGTAACGCTCATGAACGAGCGCATCAAAATGTTCCAGGCCAACCCAGGCCAGGAACAGCTCGACGCCGTCGTCCAGGAAATGCAAGCCTACGCTGAAGCCGCGCGCAACGGCGGCATCGAAATCCCGACCCGCTTCACCGTCAACTGACACACCGGCGCCCTGCGGCGGTCTACTCGGCCGCGTCGATCGCCTTGCGGGCCCAGACCAGCATCTGCTCGGGATCGTCCAGCAGGAACTCCGGCGCCGAATAGTATTTTCGGACCAGCACCGTGCCCTTCTTCGTCTCATAGGAAAACGGCGCCGCGCCTTCGGCCTCGAATTCGGCGCGGGTGGCGTCGCCCACGCGCAGGTACAGCGTGCTGCCGATCACCCACGCGAACTGCAGGCCGTGATATTTGAACGCGCGGCCGCCGAAAAACACCCCATCCGACACGGCCGCGCCCAGCGGCGCGAATTGCTCGCGCATCCAGCTGACAAATTCTGCGCTGGCGGCCAACTTATTTGCGCGACATCGCGACCAGCGCGTCCAGCACCTGCAAGGTCGCCTGGTCCAGCTGCGGACGCGGGATGCCTGGGTTGCTGGTGTCCACCATCGATGGATTGGTCGAGTAGCGGCCGTTGACGATCAGCGTAGGCGTGCTGTTGACTTCATACGTGCTGGCCACGCGGCCGGCGCTTTTCAGCTTGGTGATGACCGAGAACGAGTTATACATGGCCAGGTATTTATCCTTGTCGACGCCGTTCTTGACCGCCCAATCGACATTATCCGCATCGCTCTTCAGGCGGCGACGCTCGACGTGCCAGGTGCTCAGCAGCTTGGCGTGCAGCGACTCTTCCAGCTTCATCGCCTCCAGCGTCAGGAACATATGCGCTTCCGGATCGTTCTCGCCGGTCAGCGGCAGGTGGATGCGACGGAACACGATGCTGTCGCCCTGCTTCTTCACCCATGCCAGCATGGCCGGCTCCAGCGCGTAGCACGCCGGGCAGTGGTACATGAAGAACTCGATCACCTCGACCTTCTTGCCGTCGGCCAGCACCGGTTGCGGCGTTTTCAGGGTGGTGTACTCGGCGCCGTTCTTCGGCGCGGTGGGCGAGGCGAATGCGGAACCGGCCAGCAAGGCGACGGCGGCGACAGCGAGTTTCAGGCGAAGCATGGTTATCCTTTATGAAAAAATCTGCACAGCGAATATAACAGCTTCCATTACTGTGCGGCGGGCGGATTAAGGCTGCATTAAGTCGGCCGCGCCTCCAGGCCGGCGATGTCCTTCATCAGCGCGATCAGGCGCTGCGCGCCCAGGCCCAGCGGACGGTCGTTGAGCCACACCACGTCCACCCACAGGCGCACCTGGTTGCTCATGTGCGCGAAGCCTATGCCCAGCAGTTCGCCGCTATCCAGCAGCGGCGCCGCCAGCCGGTGCGGCAGATAGGCCCAGCCGACGCCGGCGCGCACCAGGCTCAGTGTCGCCAGATGGCTGTCGGTGCGCCACAGCTTGCGCGAGATGAGCACCCGCTCGTCCTCGATCCGCGCGTCGCGGCTGACGATGGCGATCTGGCGCATGTCGACCAAGTCCTCCAGCCGGAACTGGCCATTGCGCTCGCGCGCCTGCGGATGCTGGGGCGAGATCACCGCCACCAGCACCTCGCTGCCCAGCTCCTGGAAGCTTTCGCGCTGGTCGATCTGCGGCCGTTCGTAGATCAGCGCCAGCTGCGCCGAGCCGTCGTGCAGCATGCGCAGCGCGTCGTTCTGCGGGACCGACAACACGTCCACTTCCAACGACGGGAACTCCTCCGCCAGCCGCGCCAGCGGATCGCTCCACGGCGCCGACAGCAGCTCGGGCGCGATGGCCAATGTCAGACGCCGCTCCAGTCCCTGGTGCAGCGACAGCGCGTGCGCCTGCAAGCGGCGCAGCTGGCCGGCCATCTGGCGCGCTTCCGCCTCCAATGCGCGCGCCGATTCGGTGGGTCGCACCTCGCGCGAGGTGCGGTCGAACAGCTGCAAATCGAGTTCCGCCTCCAGGTTGGCGATCGCCATGCTGACGGCCGACGGCACCCTTCCCAGCGCCCGCGCCGCTGCGGAAAAAGAACCGTGATCCAGCACGGCGAGAAAGATGGCGATGTTATCGCTGGAGAAGGCCATATCCCATGCTGTCAGAAAAACTGACAGCTGTCGACTTTTTCAATCAGAAAATTGCTATTAAAATGGTTGCATCGTATTAAGGAGGAAACATCATGCAAGGATTAAAACGCAAAGTCGTCTACGTATCGCTGTTTGAATTGATCGCCGTCGGCCTGACCAGCAGCGTGCTGGTGCTGCTGATGGGGCATGACGCCGGCCACGCCAGCGTCGCCGCCGTCGCTTCGTCGCTGGTCGCGGTGGTGTGGAACTTCGTCTACAACGGCATGTTCGAAGCCTGGGAAGCGCGCCAGGCAGTGCGGGGCCGCAGTTGGATGCGCCGCGCCGCCCACGCGCTGGGCTTTGAGGGCGGCCTGGTAGTGATCCTGGTACCGCTGTTCGCCTGGTGGCTGGGCATCTCGCTGTGGGAAGCCTTTGTGCTGGACTTGGGGCTGGTGTTATTCTTTATGTTTTATACCTTTCTCTTCAGCCTGGCCTTCGACCGCATCTTCGGACTGCCAGCGTCGGCACAAGCTTGATTGATCACCCCGGAGTCCACATGGCATTGAAACCGTTCGCGTTCGCAGCACTGGTGTTGGCAATGAGTAGCGCAGGCGCCGCGGCGCTATCGCCTGTCGAGCAGAAGATCGTCACCGAGGTCAAGGCGCATTCGGAGCAAGGCTTGCAGCTGCTGGAGCGCTCGGTGAACATCAACAGCGGCACCATGAACCATGAGGGCGTGCGCGAAGTCGGCAAAGTGTTTCGCGAACAGTTCGACCAGCTGGGTTTCACCACCCGCTGGATCGACATGCCGCCCGCCGTCAAGCGCGCCGGCCACCTGCTCGCCACGCGCGAGGGCAAGCAAGGCAAGCGCCTGCTGCTGATCGGCCATCTCGATACCGTGTTTGAAAAGGACAGCCCGGTGCAGCTGTGGAAGCGCGACGGCGCCCGCGTGCGCGGCCAGGGCGTCAACGACATGAAGGGCGGCGACGTGATCATCGTCGAAGCGCTGCGCGCCTTGCAGCGCGTGGGCGCGCTCGATAACACCACGATCACCGTCATGTTCAGCGGCGACGAGGAGAGCGCCGGTGATCCGGTCGACATCTCGCGCGCCGACATGGTCGCAGCCGCAAAGCGCAGCGACATCGCGCTGGCCTTCGAGGCCACGGTGCGCGACAAGAGCGGCAAGGACACCGGCACCATCGGCCGCCGCGCCTCGTCGTCGTGGGATCTCGAAGTGAAGGGCAAGCAAGGCCATTCCAGCGGCATCTTCACCGAGAGCGCCGGCTATGGCGCCGTGTACGAAGCGGCGCGCATTGTCGACGGCTTCCGCCAGCAGGTGATCGAGCCTGACCTGACCTTCAGCCCCGGTTTGATTTTGGGCGGTACCGACGTCAGCCTCGATGCCACCGGTTCGAAAGGCCAGGCCGCCGGCAAGGGCAACGTGATCGCGCGCACCGCCACCGTGCACGGCGACTTGCGCTACCTGACCTAC
The DNA here is from genome assembly GCF_059418605.1 of Duganella sp. GW821-FHT07G03. NCBI lineage: Bacteria > Pseudomonadati > Pseudomonadota > Betaproteobacteria > Burkholderiales > Oxalobacteraceae > Duganella > Duganella sp. GW821-FHT07G03. The sequence goes on along the minus strand of NZ_JBWKQE010000004.1, from coordinate 315,650 downwards.
GAACAGCGCGACCGCGCGCACGCGAAGATGAAGGCCATCGTCGCGCAGAATCTGCCGAGCACCAGCGCCAGCATCAGCTTCCACGAATCGTATCCGCCGATGTCGCCGACCGCCGGCAACCTGGCCATACTGAAGACCTATTCGCAAGCCAGCAGCGATGCCGGCCTGGGCGAGATCCCTCCCCTGCCGCCAGGCCAGCGCGGCGCCGGCGACGTACAGTTCGTCGCCCCGCTGCTCGACAGCCTGGATGGCCTGGGCGCGACCGGCAACGGCAGCCACTCGCCCGACGAGGACCTGGAAATCGCCTCGATCGAACGCGCCACCATCCGTACCGCAATCCTGCTGTATCGTCTCACGCGCTAAAGATCAAACTGTGCTGACACCATCAGCGTGCCTCGACGGTGCGCTTCATCGCATCCAGCCCCTGCTCTATCATGGCGGCGACGGCGGGCGCCATGCTGTCGGGCAGCAGGTCGGCGATCCACACCAGCCGGCTGCCGTGCGCACCTTCGCCGAAGACCTGTGCGGAGGCGTTGTGATGGCTGAGCCGTCCGCCCGCCGCCGACCAGACCACGCGGTGGTCTTCGTCGCTGACGGTGACGATCACTTCCCGCACCACCATGCCGTTGGCAAAGGTCACCATGCGCGCCGCGCCGTCCGGCTCCAATTTGCAATCGGTGACGAAGCCCTTTACCAGCCGAGTATGCAGCGCGCCCACGTCGCGTAGCGCATCCCACAGCTGCTCCGGTGGGACGTCAATGTCGATTTCCTTGCGTATCGATGCCATATCGTTCTCCGTCATGCAGCGAGCCTCGGACCTGCCAGGGCGACGTCATAAGTGTAGCCCCCTATGTAGAAACTCGTCGCGAGCTTCAGGGGCAGTTCCGGCAAAGTGCCATTTGACGGGCTCCCCAAACTGACCGCCCCCCCTTTCTTGACGTCTGGCCGTACTGATAGGCAGCGATGGCTCGGTGCGCGAAGCCAAAGTAATCGAATCGAGCGGCGACCGCATGCGCGACCGTGCCTCGCTGCACGCCAGCACCAGCTGCAAGTTCACCCCCGCGTCGAAAGATAGCGCTACCCCTGTCTGGGCCGTGGTGCAATACAAGTGGATCCTGAACTGATGTTGGCTTGTCTGGCTGCCCGGCGCTGCGGTGCCGGCAGCTGGCAAAAAAAGTGACTAGAGTCAACTATTTCTTGAGGTTCTACAAATAGCCCCCTGTGCATAGAGGCGATCATGTAGGCAGATAATCCGCCCAACATGCAGGAGCCGCTATGAAACGGGTATCGCTATTCCGGGAAGAGGCCTTATCCGCATCCCGAGTCCAATGGCTGGGCGAGATCGTCCTGATCCGGCCGCTGACGTTCCGCATCCTCACCACTGCCGCGGCCATGATGGCATTGCTAGTCGCGGCCCTGTTCCTCCTCGGTAGTTACACCAGGCACAGCAACGTCAGCGGCCAGCTGATGTCGGACCTCGGTGTGGTGAAAGTCTACCCGCCGCAAGCGGGCATCGTGCTGCAAAAATTGGTGCGCGAAGGACAACCCGTACATCGTGGCGACCTGCTCTACATCGTCTCCAGCGAACGCCAAGCCATCAACCGCAGCGACATCCAGGAAGCCATTAGCCAGCAGGTGGCTCGACGGCAGCAATCGCTGCGCGATGAACTGGCACAGACACAACGCGTGCAGCAGGACGAGCAGACAGCCTTGCGTAAAAAGGCCGAAGCCTTGCAGATGGAGCAGGCCAATGTCGGCCACCAGCTGATGTCCCAGCACAGCCGCGTCGAACTGGCCGAGGACGCATTCAAGCGCGCAACGCAGTTGTGTGAACAAGGCTTTGTTTCCAAAGAGATCAAGCAGCAAAAACAAGCGGAACTGCTGGACCAGCATCTGCGGCTACAGGCGCTGGAGCGCGACGAGATCAGCCTCGGCAGGGAATTGTTAGCCGTCCGCAACGGGGCGGCTATTACGGGGCGATGTGGTTCGATGCCTCAGTTGGGGCGGCAGCCGGTCCAGTCGGGGCGGTTGTTGGCGCTGTGGCTTTCGGCGGCTTCGCATATGCTTATTACAAATGTTGCCTAAAAAAATAAGCTAACCAAACTCAGTTCTAGCCCTATGGCAAAGAGAGGGGATCCCCCCTCTCAATTACTCATTAATATATTTGAGGTAACATATGTCTACAACATCGTCCTCATCAAAATACACAATATCGCCGCTAATTTATCCACGCCCGCGTTGGCGTTATTTTCTTCTTTTCCAATCATGGCAGCAATTTGAATCGTGGTCGATAATTACCATATTAGCCATATTTATTTTATCATCAACACTTTATATATGCGACCCAAACATAGTTCCAATAGAAGGTTTAGCCATCGGGACCGGCATAGGTTCGTTGGTTTCTGTCTTTCTAGTTATTCCGACCAAATTTACGATATCAAATAGCCACCTAAGTCACAGGCAATATCTGAATCAAAAGCTTGAATATTTCGGATACATTAAGGAATCGGATTGCTCAAACGATGTCGTATTTCGTCAAAACCTACCTCGTCTTTTGCGCTGGGACGAGGGGAATATTACCGTTACCAGCGAACCAAAAACAATTACAGTCACTGGCCCTATGTGCATAATAAAAACAATCCGACATGATTTTATAAAGAATTTATTCACATAATTTATAGCTGCATAGCAATATCCGCTTGAACTGTTTCAATCTCAGCAGCTGTCACTTCACATTCACCTTTGCAGCGCCAACATGGCTGCAGCGGCCAGCGGGCCAAGTGCGGCGATCAAGCCATGAACGATCAACGCTAGCATGACGGCGCCCTTGGCCAATAGAGAGGCTCCCTTCCCGCCGTACAGGCGCGCTGTATCAGGGTACCAGGCGCCGATGCCGATCTGGATCACCATGCCGGCGACTATCGATACGGAGGGCTTATAGAAGAACTCGGCTGGCTTCACGAGACTCGCGTACCGCACAATCGACAGCAACAGCGGAAATCGAGACGATTTCTCGGCCGGAAGCCTCCGGCGGTCAAAATAGTTCGCGGACTCCGGGTATCGCCCCGATACAGCTGGCCTAACGCCGACACCGGATGATGAGCATAACCGCTGCCGCTAAGTCAGACCAGCGCTTTGCTTCCAGCTTCCTTCAGATTCGCGGTCGCCCGCGATACCCTTGCCTTCCGCCAATTCTTCCCCTTATCGGGCGAGCAGAGGACTTTCACCTCCAAGTTGGTGCGCCCTGCCGGGCGCACCAATAAAAAAACCGGGAACAAGTCCCGGTTTCGTGGTGTGGCTTTGCTTAGCGCTTGCGTGGCGGAGGCAGGTCGGTGCAGACGCCTTCGTACACTTCGGCGGCCATGCCGATCGACTCGCCCAAGGTCGGGTGAGGGTGGATCGTCTTGCCGATGTCGGTGCCGTCGCAACCCATCTCGATCGCCAGCGCGATCTCGCCGATCATGTCGCCGGCGTGCGTGCCGACGATGGTGCCGCCGATGATGCGGTGCGTTTCAGCGTCGAACAGCAGCTTGGTGAAGCCCTCGGCGCGGCCGTTGGCCACGGCGCGGCCGCTCGCGGCCCAAGGGAAGTGGCCCTTCTCGACCTTGATGCCCTTGGCTTTCGCTTCGTCTTCGGTGATGCCGGCCCATGCCACTTCCGGATCGGTGTAGGCCACCGATGGAATCACCTTCACATCGAAGTGCGACTTCTGGCCCGCTGCGGCTTCCGCCGCCACGTGGCCTTCGTGCACCGCCTTGTGCGCCAGCATAGGCTGGCCCACCAGGTCGCCGATGGCGAAGATGTTCGGCACGTTGGTGCGCATCTGGCTGTCGACCGGGATGAAGCCGCGATCGGACACGATCACGCCAGCCTTGTCGGCGGCGATCTTCTTGCCGTTCGGGCTGCGGCCCACTGCGACCAGCACCAGATCGTAGACCTGCGGGGCTGGCGCTGCGGCGCCGGCTTCCGCCGCTTCGAAGGTGACTTTGATCCCTTCCGGCAGCGCTTCAACGCCAACCGTTTTGGTCTTGGTCATGATGTTGTCGAAGCGCTTCTCGTTGAACTTCTGCCAGACCTTGACCGCATCGCGGTCGGCGCCTTGCATCAAGCCGTCCATCATTTCGACCACGTCGATGCGCGCACCGAAAGTCGAGTAGACGGTGGCCATTTCCAGGCCGATGATGCCGCCGCCGATGACCAGCATGCGCTTCGGGATCTGGCGCAGTTCCAGCGCACCGGTCGAATCGACGATGCGTGGATCTTCCGGCACGAACGGCAGCTTCACCACGGCCGAACCGGCAGCGATGATAGCCTGCTTGAACTGCACCACTTTCTTGGTGCCGTCGGCGGCAGTGACTTCGATGTGGTTCGCGCTCAGGAACTGGCCAACACCGGTGACAACTTGCGTCTTGCGGGCCTTGGCCATGCCGGCCAGACCGCCGGTCATGTTCTTGATGACGCCTTCCTTGTACTTGCGCACTTGGTCAATGTCGATGGTCGGCTTGGCGAAGGTGACGCCGGTGTTGGACATGTGCGAGGTTTCGTCGATCACGGATGCCACGTGCAGCAGCGCTTTCGATGGAATACAACCAACGTTCAGGCACACGCCGCCCAGCGTTTCGTAACGCTCGACGATCACGGTGTTCATGCCCAGGTCCGCAGCGCGGAACGCGGCGGAGTAACCGCCAGGACCGCCGCCCAGCACCATCATGTCGCAGTCGATGTCGACCTTGCCGGCGAAGCTGCTACCGGCTGGTGCGGCGATCGGTGCGGCTGGCGCAGGTGCGGCGGCCGGAGCCGGAGCTGCGGCGGCAGGCGCCGGTGCGGCGGCAGGAGCGGCAGCGGCGGAACCGGCGGCTTCTTCCACCACCAGCATCAGCGAGCCTTCCTTGACCTTGTCGCCAACCTTGACCTTGATCTCCTTGACCACGCCGGCGTGCGAGGATGGAACCTCCATGCTGGCCTTGTCCGACTCAACGGTGATCAGCGACTGGTCGGCCTTGATCGTATCGCCAACCTTGACCATCACCTCGATCACTTCAACTTCTGCGAAGTCGCCGATGTTCGGCACTTTCACTTCTGTGCTCATAGTCGCTCCTTACAGCAGAATTTTGCGCATGTCGCCGAGCACTTCGCTCAGGTACACGGAGAAGCGAGCACCCATCGCGCCGTCGACCACGCGGTGGTCGTAGGACAGCGAGGTACCCATCATCAGGCGAGGCTGGAATGCCTTGCCATCCCACACCGGCTTGATCGACGCCTTGGACAGGCCAAGGATCGCCACTTCCGGCGCGTTGACGATAGGCGTGAAGTGCGTGCCGCCGATGCCGCCCAGCGACGAGATGGTGAAGCTGGCGCCTTGCATGTCGGTCGGTTTCAGCTTGCCTTCGCGCGCTTGCAGCGACAGCTCGGTCATTTCGCGAGCGATCTGCGAGACCGATTTCTGGTCCGCGCCTTTGATCACTGGTACCACCAGGCCGTTCGGCGTGTCGGCCGCGAAGCCGATGTTGTAGTACTGCTTGAGGATCAGGTTTTCACCCTTCTCATCCAGCGACGCGTTAAATGCCGGGAATTTCTTCAGCGCGGCGACCGCAGCCTTGATGACGAAGGCCAGCATGGTCAGCTTGGCCGCGTCCTTGTTCTTGGCATTGGCGTTGTTGGTCTCGACGCGGAACGCTTCCAGGTCGGTGATGTCGGCATCGTCGAACTGCGTGACGTGCGGGATCATGACCCAGTTGCGGTGCAGGTTAGGACCGCTGATTTTCTTGATGCGCGACAGTGGCAGCAGTTCGGTCGGGCCGAATTTGCTGAAGTCGATCACCGGCCATGGCAGCACGCTCATGCCGCCGTTGCCGCCAGCTGGCGCAGATGCGCCGGCAGGTGCTGCGGTGGTACCAGCCATCACGCCCTTGACGTAGTTCTGCACGTCCAGTTGGGTGATGCGGCCTTTAGGACCGGAACCAGGCACCTTGCCCAGATCCACGCCCAGTTCGCGGGCGAACTTGCGGATCGACGGCGATGCGTGCGCCAGCTTGCCGGTTTGGACCGAGCCTTGCGACGCGGCCGCAACGGCGGCAGGAGCAGCAGGCGCCGGCGAAGGCGCAGCGGCAGCGGCGGCTGGAGCAGCGGCAGCAGCAGGTGCGGCGGCGGCAGGAGCCGGAGCGGCAGCACCGCCCGTAGCTTCAACCACCAGCACGACGGTACCCATGGCAACCTTGTCGCCAACCTTGATCTTCACTTCCTTCACCACACCAGCGTGCGACGAAGGGATTTCCATGCTGGCCTTGTCCGATTCAACGGTCAGCAGCGACTGATCGACCTTGATCGTGTCGCCAACCTTGACCATCACTTCGATGACTTCAACTTCCTTGAAGTCGCCGATGTCCGGCACCTTGACTTCGACCGGACCGGCCGAAGCTGCGGGAGCTGGTGCAGGTGCCGGCGCGGCAGCAGCGGCAGGCGCCGGTGCTGGAGCCGCGGCGGCTGGTGCAGCTGCGGCAGCTGCCGGAGCAGCGGCGGCTCCATCAGCTTCCAACAACAGCAGCAGCGAACCCATAGCCACCTTGTCGCCGACCTTGACCTTGATTTCCTTGACCACACCAGCGGCGGACGAAGGAATCTCCATGCTGGCCTTATCCGATTCAACGGTGATCAGCGACTGGTCTACTTTAATCGTATCGCCTACTTTGATCATCAACTCGATGATTTCAACTTCCTTGAAATCACCGATATCCGGGACATTAACTTCCACAATGCTCATAGCGTCTGCTCCGTTCTAATTATTGGGTCACCGGATTTGGCTTGTTGGCGTTCAGGCCGTACTTGACGACTGCCTGCTCCACCACCTTCGCGTCGATCTTGCCTTCTTCCGCCAGCGATTTCAGCGCGGCGACCGTGATGTAGTAACGGTTCACTTCGAAGAATTCACGCAGCGCGGCGCGGGTGTCCGAACGGCCGAAACCATCGGTGCCCAGCACGCGGTAGGTGCGGTCTTTCGGGATGAAGGCGCGGATCTGTTCAGCAAACGCACGCATGTAATCGGTCGTCGCGACGATAGGGCCGCTCGTATCCTTCAGAATCTGCGTCACGTACGGCACGCGTTGTTCCTTGGTCGGGTTGACCAGGTTCCAGCGCTCTGCGTCCTGGCCATCGCGGGCCACCAGCGTCAGCGACGGAGCGGACCACACGTCGGCGGCGATGTTCCAGTCGTTCTTCAGCAGTTCCTGGGCGAAGATCGATTCGCGCAGGATGGTGCCGGAGCCGATCAGCTGCACGCGCTGCTTGGCTTTCTTGTCGCCTTCCTGCAGCAGGTACATGCCCTTCAGGATGCCTGCTTCCTGGCCAGGCTTGATGCCTGGGTGCGGGTAGTTCTCGTTCATGATGGTGATGTAGTAGAACACGTCTTCCTGTTCTTCCACCATGCGGCGCAGGCCATCCTGGATGATCACGGCGATTTCGTGACCGAAGGTCGGATCGTAAGGCATGCAGTTCGGTACAGCCGCTGCGAACAGGTGGCTGTGACCATCTTCGTGCTGCAGACCTTCGCCGTTCAGCGTCGTGCGGCCGGCGGTGCCGCCCATCAGGAAGCCACGGGAGCGCATGTCGGCGGCGGCCCATACCAGATCGCCGATACGCTGCATGCCGAACATCGAGTAGTACGTGTAGAACGGGATCATCACGCGGTTGTTGGTCGAGTACGAGGTCGCCGCGGCGATCCACGAGCTCATGCCACCGGCTTCGTTGATACCCTCTTGCAGGATCTGGCCGGCCTTGTCTTCGCGGTAGTACATGACCTGGTCTTTGTCGACCGGCTCATACAACTGGCCTTGCTGGTTGAAGATACCAACCTGGCGGAACAGGCCTTCCATACCGAAGGTGCGCGACTCGTCGACCAGCACCGGCACGATACGCTGGCCCAGGCTAGGATCTTTCAGCAGCGTGGTCAGGATACGCACGTAGGTCTGGGTGCTCGATACTTCACGGCCTTCGGCGGTCGCATCCAGCACGTTCTGGAAGGCGCTCAGCGGCGGCACAACCAGCTTCTCGTCGGCTTGCATGCGGCGGGCCGGCAGGTAGCCGCCCAGCGCTGCGCGGCGCTCGTGCAGGTACTTGATTTCCGGCGCGTCGTCGGCAGGCTTGTAGAACGGGATGTCGGCCAGCTGGTCGTCCGGAATCGGGATCGAGTAGCGGTCGCGCATTTCGCGCACGGCTTCGTCGGTCAGCTTCTTGGTGTTGTGCGCGGTGTTGCGCGCTTCGCCGTGCTTGCCCATGCCGAAGCCCTTGATGGTTTTCACCAGCAGGACGGTCGGTTGGCCTTTGTGTTCCTGTGCGACCTTGAAGGCGGCGTAGATCTTGTGCGGATCGTGGCCGCCGCGGGTCAGGCGCCAGATGTCGTCGTCGGTCATGTTGGCGACCATCTCCAGCAGCTTTGGATGCTTGCCGAAGAAATGCTTGCGCACGTAGGCGCCGTCCTTGGCCTTGTAGTTCTGGTATTCGCCGTCGATGGTTTCCATCATCACTTTGCGCAGGATGCCGTCTTTGTCCTGCTTCAGCAGCGCGTCCCAACCCGGGCCCCAGATGACTTTGACGACGTTCCAGCCGGCGCCGCGGAAGTCCGCTTCCAGCTCTTGAATGATCTTGCCGTTGCCGCGCACCGGACCGTCCAGGCGTTGCAGGTTGCAGTTGACGACGATGACCAGGTTGTCCAGGTTCTCGCGCGCGGCCATGCCGATGGCGCCCAGCGATTCCGGCTCGTCCATCTCGCCGTCGCCGCAGAATGCCCAGACCTTGCGGTCGGTGGTGTCGGCGATCGAGCGCGCGTGCAGGTACTTCAGGAAGCGCGCCTGGTAGATCGCCATCAACGGGCCCAGGCCCATCGACACGGTCGGGAACTGCCAGAAGTCCGGCATCAGTTTAGGGTGCGGATACGAGGACAGGCCCTTGCCGTCGACTTCGCGACGGTAATGGGTCAGCTGCTCTTCGCTCAGGCGGCCTTCGAGGAAGGCGCGGGCGTACACGCCAGGCGAGGAGTGGCCCTGGATGTACAGCAGGTCGCCGCCGTGGTTTTCGCTCGGCGCTTTCCAGAAGTGGTTGAAGCCGATGCCCAGCATATTAGCCAGCGAGGCGAACGAGGACAGGTGGCCACCGAGGTCGCCGTCGACGCGGTTGGCCTTGACGACCATCGCCATGGCGTTCCAGCGCATCCACGAACGCAGCTTCTCTTCGTATTCCAGATTGCCTGGGCAGTGGGTTTCGAGGTGGGCCGGGATGGTGTTGACGTAAGCGGTATTGGCGGAGAACGGGATATCCGAGCCGCTTTGGCGGGCCAGGTCGATCAGGCGTTCCATCAGGTAGTGAGCACGTTCAGGGCCCTCTTGTTCCAGCACTGCGGCCAGTGCGTCCAACCATTCTTTGGTTTCTTGCGAATCAGGGTCGGTGTGTGCCGTTACCTGGTCAAGTTGAGCTGACATGTATTAAGTCTCCTGAGTTTGAGTGCTGACGGAACGCTGCTTAGCTGCTAATTATTTACCAATACTTCAATGCCGTGTGCGATTCTAACAGCACTTTTAGGCTTTTTCAAATTACGATACGTCATTTCATATTATGAAATCATCCCATGGGAATCTTGTGCGCCGCAGCATGACTAAAGCGCCGGAAACGAGGCGCGGGGCGCGCCGCCGCTTTATAATCCTGCTTTCCTCTCCAACCTGGTTAAATCATGCCTGCTCAACTGATCGACGGAATCGCCCTCTCCCAAAAACTGCGCGCGGAAATTGCTGCACGTGCTGCCGCCCTCACCGCACTAGGCAAACAGCCCGGCCTGGCCGTGATCATCGTCGGCGACGACCCGGCCAGCCACGTGTATGTGCGCAACAAAGTCAAGGGTTGCGAGGATGCCGGTTTCTACTCGCTCAAGGAGCAATATCCCGCCGACCTGAGCGAAGCCGCGCTGCTGGAACGCATCGCCGCGCTGAACGCCGATCCGGCCATCCACGGCATCCTGGTGCAAATGCCGCTGCCCAAGCACATCGACCCGCACAAGGTCATCGAGGCGATCTCCACCAAGAAAGACGTGGACGGCTACTCGGTGCTGAGCGCCGGCGAACTGATGGCCGGCCTGGACGGCTTCCGTCCGTGCACGCCATACGGCTGCATGAAGCTGATCGAAAGCACCGGCGTCAACCTGCGCGGCAAGCACGCGGTGGTCATCGGCCGCAGCAACACCGTCGGCAAGCCGATGGCGCTGCTGCTCTTGCAAGCCAACGCCACCGTCACCATCTGTCATAGTGCGACGCCGGACCTGGGCCTGTACACCCGCCAGGCCGACATCGTTGTGGCCGCAACCGGCCGCCGCAATACGCTGACCGCTGATATGGTGAAGCTGGGCGCGATCGTGATCGACGTCGGCATCAACCGCGACGAAGCGGGCAAGCTGTGCGGCGACGTCGATTTCGCCGGCATCAAGGAAGTGGCATCGCACATCACGCCAGTACCAGGCGGCGTGGGCCCGATGACCATCACCATGCTGCTGATGAACACCGTCGAAGCGGCCGAGCGCACTTAATACAACCGTATCGAACTTATTGGACTCAAGATGACTGATCAAAATCCCCTGCTGGACTTTAGCGGCCTGCCGCGTTTCGATGCGATCAAGCCCGAGCACGTCACCCCGGCCATCGACGAGCTGCTGGCCAAGAGCCGCGCCGTGGTCGAGCAACTGGAAGCGCCGTCCGAGCAGGTGACGTGGGATAACTTCGTCACGCCGCTGGAAAACGCCACCGAACTGCTGGGCCGCGCCTGGGGCATCGTCAGCCATCTGAACAATGTGGTCGATACGCCCGAGCTGCGCGCCGCCTACAACGACAACCAGCCGAAAGTGACCGAGTTCTGGACCGCGCTGGCCCAGAACGAGGCGCTGTTCGGCAAGTACAAGGCGCTGCGCGCGTCGGCCGGCTTCGACCGCCTGTCGCCGGCCCGCAAGCGCATCATCGACAACGCCGTGCGCGATTTCCGCATGGGCGGCGCCGAACTGCCTGCCGATCAAAAAGAACGCTTTGCCGACATCCAGGAAGAGCACGCGTCGGTGTCGACCCGCTTCTCCGAAAACGTGCTCGACGCCACCAACGACTACAAGCTGCTGGTGGCCGACGAAGCCGACCTGGCCGGCCTGCCCGCCGACGTCAAGGCCGCCGCGCGCGCCGCCGCCGAAAAGGAAAACAAGGCAGGCTACGAATTCTCGCTGCACTTCCCGTCCTACTTCCCCATCCTGCAATTCGCCGACAAGCGCGAACTGCGCGAGACCATCTACCGCGCCAACGCCACCAAGGCTTCCGAGCAAGGCGATGTGTTCAGCAAGAAGGAAGACTGGGACAACACCCAAAACATCGTCACGCTGCTGAAGCTGCGCGACGAGGAAGCCAAGCTGCTGGGCTACAAGAACTTCGCCGAGGTTTCTCTGGTGCCGAAGATGGCGCAGTCGCCGGACCAGGTGATCGCCTTCCTGGAAGACCTGGCCAAGCGCGCCCGCCCGTTCGCCGAGCAGGACCTGGCCGAGCTGAAAAAATTCGCGCAGGAAGAGCTGGGCATCGCCGAACTGAAAGCCTGGGACATCCCCTACGCTTCCGAGAAACTGCAGGAGCGCCGCTACGCCTTCTCGGCGCAGGAAGTGAAGCAGTACTTCCCTGAACACAAAGTGGTCGACGGCCTGTTCCGTTTGATCCAGAACCTGTTCACGGTCGAGATCAAACCGGACGACGCGCCGGTATGGCACAAGGACGTGCGCTTCTACCGTATCGAGCGCAACGGCAAGCTGATCGGCCAGTTCTACCTCGACCTGTACGCGCGCGCCGGCAAGAGCGGCGGCGCCTGGATGGACGACGCCCGCGGCCGCCGTGCCGAGGAAGAGAAAATCCAGACCCCGGTCGCCTACCTGACCTGCAACTTCACCGAGCCAGCAGTGGTCGATGGCGTCGCACAACCATCGCTGTTCACGCACGATGAAGTGATCACGCTGTTCCACGAATTCGGCCACGGCCTGCACCACATGCTGACCCAGGTGGACGAGCTGGGCGTGTCCGGCATCTCCGGCGTCGAGTGGGATGCGGTGGAACTGCCGTCGCAATTCATGGAGAACTTCTGCTGGGAATGGGAAGTGCTGGAACACATGACCTCGCACGTAAGCACCGGTGAACCACTGCCGCGCGCGCTGTACGACAAGATGCTGGCCGCGAAGAATTTCCAGTCCGGCCTGCAGACCTTGCGTCAGGTGGAATTCTCGCTGCTGGACATGCACCTGCACTACGACTACGACGCCAGCACCGGCCAGACCGTGCAGCAACTGATCGACGAAGTGCGCGCCAAGTTCGCGCTGATCGTGCCGCCGGCGTTCAACCGTTTCCAGAATTCCTTCGGCCACATCTTCTCCGGCGGCTACGCGGCCGGCTACTACAGCTACAAGTGGGCCGAGGTGCTGTCCGCCGACGCCTACGCGGCGTTCGAGGAAGCCAAGGCGCTGGGCCCGGAGGCCACCACCGCGACCGGCAAGCGCTACCTGCAGGAGATCCTGTCGGTGGGCGGCTCGCGGCCTGCGCTGGAATCGTTCACGGCCTTCCGTGGCCGCGAGCCCAGCATCGACGCGCTGCTGCGTCACAGCGGCATGGCGGCCTGATCATGAAGCGGCTGGCCGTCCTCGCCGCCGCGCTGCTGTGCCTCGGCACGGCCAGCGCCCAGGTGTACAAATGGGTCGATGACAAAGGCGTGACCCATTACAGCGACCAGCCGCCGCCGCCATCGGCGCCGACCAAAACAAAAGTCGAAGTGAAATCGTTTTCCACCGGTGGAGCTTCGGTGGAGTTGCCGCAGGAACTGGCCGACGCGGTGCGCAACCGCCCGGTCACGCTATACACCACGGCCCAGTGCGACGGCTGCAGCAACGCCCGCGCCATGCTGATGGCGCGCGGCATTCCTTTCAATGAAAAAACCGTTACCACCGTGGACGACCAGCTGGCGCTGAAGAAAGCCGGCGGCAACGGCCAGCTGCCCTTGTTGCTTGTGGGCCGCAGCAAGCTGACCGGCTTCGAACAAAACAGCTGGGATGTGTTGTTAAGCGACGCCGCTTATCCGTTGGAAAAACGCTTGCCACCGAATTATCAATACCCGGCGCCGGTTTCCGCCGCGCCGCCGCCACCGCCGGCACCCGAACCGGCACGCCCCGTGGAGGAGCTTGCCAAGCCCCTGCCGCCGGTCAATGCGCCACCCGGTTTCCAGTTCTAACATTGGCGTTCGGTAGCAACATCGGTGCCAGCGCCAAAAATAATTTTCGCATAAACTGGAATCAGGCAGCACCTCGCTGCATGCACTTCCCCTCTACAGAACAGAACAAACAGCTATGACACGCATCGATTTCCACACCAACGTGCCGGACAAAATCGCCTATGCCTGCCGCCTCGTGCGCAAGGCCTGGGGCGCGAACAAACGCGTGGTGCTAATGGCAGACGATGAGGCGCAACTGGCGGAACTTAACGCGGCGATGTGGACATTTTCCCCTGCCGACTTCCTGCCCCATGTGCTCGCTGGCGATGCGCTCGCCGCGCACACGCCAATCATTCTCACGGACAACGATGAGGCAGAATTACCACACAAAGAATTATTGGTAAATTTGTCGCGCCGCGCGCCTTCCGGGGTCGCGCAATTCGAGCGCATGATCGAAGTGATTTCCTCCGATGAGGATGACGCGGCCGCAGGCCGCAAGCGCTATGTCGCATACAAGCAGCAAGACTATCCACTTACCCACTTTGTCACAGGAAAATCATGAGCCAAGCCCAATCGTTTGACGCCAGTATCCCTGTATTGACGGAAGTTCTGAAGGCCGAGCCGCTGGGCGATGAACTGCTGCCCGGCGAGGCCGCTTCCGATACCCGCACCACCTTGTCCAAGCGCGCTGAAATGGCGGCCGAGCTGGAAGCCGACGCCATCGACAACTGGACCGATGCCGAATGGGCGATGATGGAACATCGCCTGTCCGAACGCATCATGCACCAGCTGCAATCGCGCGTCGATTTCGTGCTGGAGCAGCGCATCAAGGATTGCATGGCCGAAGTCCTGACCCACGCCCTGCACGGCCTGACCAACGAAATCCGCATCGGCCTGCACGACACCATCGAGAAAATCGTCGCCCGCGCCGTCTCGCAAGAGCTGACGCATCTGCAGGCCAAAAAGTAACAATCCCCTCCCCGGTCCGTGCCCACTTGGTGCACGGACCGCACTCTTCCAGCGCAGGACCGCCTCAAAACCGGGAAATGCCGACGCCGCACCCTCTCAAAAACTGGAAGCGCCATTTAAAAGTGCGAAACCCTGCGAATCTCCCTTTGCGTTAAGAATAATTTGTTGTACCTTTTGGCCTTGCAGAAAAATTCTGCGGCGCACATGAGACACCGTCGCTTATTCAACCATTGGAGAATGCATATGCTGTTCAAGACCAAATTCATTCCACTCGCCATCGCACTGGCTTTTGCTGGCAGCGCCGGCGCGCAAGAAGTGATCAAGATCGGCCACGTCGCGCCGGTCTCCGGTCCGTCCGCGCACCTGGGCAAGGACAATGAAAACGGCGCCAAGATGGCCGTCGAAGAATTGAACGCCAAAGGCATCAAGATCGGCGGCAAGCCGGTCAAATTCGTGCTGGTGCTGGAAGACGACGGCGGCGATCCGAAGCAGGGCACGGCGGTCGCGCAGAAACTGGTCGACGCCAAAGTCAACGGCGTGATCGGCCACCTGAACTCCGGCACCACCATCCCCGCATCGAAGATCTACTTCGACGCCGGCATCCCGGAAATTTCGCCAGCCACCACCCAGACCAAATATACGCAGCAAGGCTTCAACTCGGTGTTCCGCGTGGTCGCCAACGACGCCAAGCTGGGCGGCTCGCTGGGCAGCTATGCGGTCGGCAAGATGGGCGTGAAGAAGATCGCCGTCATCGACGACCGCACCGCCTACGGCCAGGGCGTGGCGGAAGAGTTTATCAAGGGCGCCAAGAAGGCGCTGCCGGGCGTGCAAATCGTCGGCAAGGAATTCACCACCGACAAGGCGACCGACTTCAACGCCATCCTGACCACCATCAAGGGCAAGAACCCCGACCTGATCTTCTTCGGCGGCATGGACTCGGTAGGCGGCCCGCTGCTGCGCCAGATGAAGGCGCTGGGCATCCAGGCCAAGTACATGGGCGGCGACGGCCTGTGCACCGAATCGCTGCCTAAGCTGGCCGGCGCCGACGCGGTCAAGGTCGTCACCTGCGCCGAAGCCGGCGGTGTGCCGCCTGAGCTGCAAAAGAACATGGATGATTTCCATGCGCGCTACAAGAAGAAGTACAACATGGACGTGCAACTGTACGCGCCGTACGTGTACGACTCGGTGATGACGATGGCTGCCGCGATGCAGGCCGCGAATTCGGCTGAGCCAGCCAAGTACCTGCCGTTCCTGCAGAAAATCAAGTATCAGGGCGTGACCGGCCTGATCGAGTTCGATGCCAAGGGCGACATCAAGGACGGCTCGCTGACCATGTACAACTACAACAACGGCACCAAGACCATCACTTCGGTGATCAAATAAATAAAAAAAGCCCCGTCGGCCTGAACGCGCTCAAGATCGCGCTCAGTGCAGACGGGGCTTTTTTGGCGCTGATTACTTCTGCGCCAGCACCCATTTCACCAGGGTCTTCGCTTCGGCGTCGGTCACTTGCGGATTGGCTGGCATCGGGATCGCGCCCCAGGCGCCGGAACCGCCCTTCATCACTTTGGTGACCAGCTTGGCTTCCGCGTCTTTCTGACCGGCGTACTTGGCGGCGACATCCTTGTAGGCAGGGCCGACCAGCTTGGTGCTCACAGCGTGGCAAGCCAGGCAGTTCTTCGCTTTCGCCAGGTCCATGCCCGCGTCCGCCATAGCGGCTTGCGACGCGAATGCCGATGCGACTACCATGCCAACCATCATCAAATTACGTTTCATTGTCTTCTCCAGGTAAGTGCTACTCAATTCTGCCAACAATTCTACCGTGTTTTGCTATTGAACATTAAACGCCATAGCGCTTATCTTCGTTGACCAATAATAGAATATTGCTGCCCGTAAAGCCGTTTTCTTTGTAAGATGACGTAACTGGAGGAGCACATCATGCCTATCATTTTGGTGATCTTAGTCCTGTGCGGGCTGCGGTATTTTGAAGTGTGGAAGTTCGCCCTGCTGTCCTGGTGGTGGATTATCGGGCTGATGGTGTTCGCCTTCGTGTGGTTCGAGTTCCTGGAACCGATGCTTGGCCTGGACAAACGCAAGGCGCACAACGAAGACGAAAAGCGCCGCAAGGCGCGCGTGAAGCAAAACTTCGACAAGAAGTAAAAAGAACTCCCGCTCCGGGCGGAGCGGGAGTGTGGCAGCCCGGCGCTCGCTTAGCGCTTGATCTGCGACAGATCGCGCACGGCGCCGCGATCGGCCGACGTGGTCAGCGCCGCGTAGGCTTGCAGCGCCTGCGACACGTAGCGCTGACGGTTGACCGGCTTCCACGCCGCATCGCCCTTGACGTCCATGGCCGCGCGACGCGCCGCCAAATCAGCATCGCTGATGCGCAGGTTGATGGTGCGGTTCGGGATATCGATATCGATCATATCGCCCTCTTCCACCAGGCCGATCGCGCCGCCCTCCGCCGCTTCCGGCGAAGCATGGCCGATCACCAGCCCCGACGAACCACCCGAGAAGCGGCCATCGGTCAGCAACGCGCAAGCCTTGCCCAGGCCCTTGGACTTGATGTACGACGTCGGATACAGCATCTCCTGCATGCCAGGGCCGCCCTTCGGACCTTCGTAGCGGATGATGACCACATCGCCTTCATGCACGGTATCGCCAAGGATGCCTTCAACCGCAGCGTCCTGGCTCTCGAACACACGCGCCTTGCCGCTGAATTTCAGGATGCTCTCATCAACGCCGGCCGTCTTCACGATGCAGCCGTTCTGCGCCAGGTTGCCGTACAAGACCGCCAGGCCGCCGTCCTGCGAATAGGCGTGCGCTTTGTCGCGGATGCAGCCGGTGCTGCGGTCGGTGTCGAGTGCATCGTAGCGTTCCGATTGCGAGAACGCCGTCTGCGTCGGCACGCCGCCAGGCGCGGCGCGGAACAGCTGGTGCACGGCAGGATCGTCGCTGCGCTTGATGTCGTTGCGTTCGATCGCATCGCCCAAGGTCGGCGCGTGGATGGTTGGCAGCGAGGTGTCCAGCAAACCGGCGCGCGCCAGTTCGCCCAGGATCGCCACGATGCCGCCGGCGCGGTGCACGTCTTCGATGTGGTACTTGTCGGTCATCGGCGCGACCTTGCACAGGCATGGCACTTTGCGCGAGATGCGGTCGATGTCCTTCATGTCGAAGTCCACTTCCGCTTCATGCGCGGCGGCCAGCAAGTGCAGCACGGTGTTGGTGGAACCGCCCATCGACACATCCAGCGCCATCGCGTTTTCAAACGCGGCCTTGGTGGCGATGGAGCGCGGCAGCACCGAGTAGTCGTCCTGCTCGTAGTGGCGCTTGGCCAGTTCGACGATCAAGCGGCCGGCGCGCAGGAACAGCTGCTCGCGGTCGGAGTGGGTGGCGACGATGGTACCGTTGCCCGGCAGGGCCAGACCCAGCGCCTCGGTCAGGCAGTTCATCGAGTTCGCGGTGAACATGCCGGAGCACGAACCGCAGGTAGGACAGGCCGAACGTTCGATCTCGGCGACGTCCGCATCGCTGACCGACTGGTCGCCGGCCTTGATCATGGCGTCGACCAGATCGAGCTTGATGATCTTCTGCTTGCCGTCGACCACCTTGATTACCTTGCCCGCTTCCATCGGGCCGCCGGAGATGAATACCACCGGAATGTTGAGGCGCATCGCGGCCATCAGCATGCCCGGCGTGATCTTGTCGCAGTTGGAGATGCAGACCATCGCATCGGCGCAGTGGGCGTTGACCATGTACTCGACCGAATCGGCGATCAGGTCGCGCGACGGCAGCGAGTACAGCATGCCGCCGTGGCCCATGGCGATGCCGTCATCGACGGCGATGGTGTTGAATTCCTTGGCCACGCCGCCGGCCTTCTCGATCTCGCGCGCCACCAGCTGGCCCAGGTCCTTCAGGTGCACGTGGCCGGGCACGAACTGCGTGAACGAGTTCACCACGGCGACGATAGGCTTGTCGAAGTCGCCGTCCTTCATGCCGGTCGCGCGCCACAGGGCGCGGGCGCCGGCCATGTTGCGGCCGTGGGTGGTGGTGCGGGAACGGTATTGCGGCATGATGTTTCTCCAGTGATAAAGGCGGGCTTAAGACCGCTGTCGTAGCATGACAGATTGCCTTTCCCCTGCCCCGGTGTCAAATATAGTATTTTCGACTCTGTGAGTCGTATAAAATATCACTGAATAGAATTTCAACAGTAAACAATATGAACATCGAACTGCGGCAACTGCGTTATTTCGTCACCGTCGCCGAGGAACTCCACTTCGGCAAGGCGGCGCTGCGCCTGCACATGACGCAGCCGCCGCTGTCGCAGACGATACAGGCGCTGGAGGAGCTGCTGGGCGCCTCGCTGTTCGAGCGCAACCGCCGCGGCGTGGCACTGACGCCGGCCGGCCTGGCGCTGCTGCCGGAAGCGCGCCGCATGCTGGCGCAATCGCAGGAACTGCCGCAGCTGGTGCAGCGCGCCGCCGCCGGCGAGGTAGGCAGGCTGACGCTGGCCTTCATCTCCTCAGCCGACTACAGCGTGCTGCCGCCCTTCCTGCGCGCCTACCGCGCCGCCTATCCGCAAGTGCAGATCACGCTGCAGGAAGCCACGTCGGACCTGCAACTGGACGATCTGCTCAACAACCGCATCGACGCCGGCCTGCTGATCCCACCGCTGCCGGACAAGGCCAGGCTGGAACTGGACTACCTGCCGGTGCTGAGCGAGCCGCTGGTGCTGGCCCTGCCGGCCGGCCTGCTGAAGAAGCAAGGCAAGCTGACATTGGCCTCCCTGCCGCCGCTACCGTTGATCATCTTCCCGCGCGCGATCTCGCCGGCCCTGTACGACGCCATCCTGTCGGTGTTCCGCGATGCCGGCATCACGCCGGAGATAGGCCAGCAGGCGATCCAGATGCAGACCATCGTCAGCCTGGTATCGGCCGGCATGGGGATGGCGCTGGTGCCGCAGTCCGTGTCCAACCTGATGCGGACCGGGGTAGAATACCGGGCGCTGCGCGACGCCACGCCGCTGGTCGAAACCGGCCTGGCCTGGCGGCGCGACAATGCCTCGCCGGTGCTGCGCGGCTTTTTGGAATTATTGAGAAAGAACACCCTATGCTGATACACCCGATGCCCGATCCGATCGCCCTGCAACTGGGGCCGGTGGCGATCCACTGGTACGGATTGATGTACGTTCTCGCCTTCGCCATGTTCATCACGCTGGGCCGCGTGCGCATCAAGCAGCCGCACATCGCCGCGCAAGGATGGAGGAAGGAAGACCTCGACGACATGCTGTTCTACGGCATGCTGGGCGTAGTGATCGGCGGCCGCATGGGCGAGGTGCTGTTTTACGAACCGGTCAAGTACTTTTCAAATCCGATAGAAATTCTGAAGGTCTGGCATGGCGGCATGTCCTTCCACGGCGGCTTCCTGGGCGTGCTGATCGCCATGGCCGTGTGGGCGCGCAAGAGCGGCCGCAACCTGCTGGACGTGTACGATTTCATCGCGCCGCTGGTGCCGCTGGGTTATGCCGCCGGCCGCCTGGGTAACTTCATCAACGCCGAGCTGCCGGGCAGAGTGGTCGGCGATCAATCGCTGCCGTGGGCGATGCTGTGGCCAGACAACGCCTACCCGCTGCATCCGAATCCCGTCTTCCTGCAAGGGCTGCGCCATCCGTCGCCCATCTATCAACTGCTGATTGATGGCCTGCTGGTGTTCGTCATCCTGTGGCTGTTCTCGCGCAAGGAGCGTCCGCGGCTGGCGGTCGGCGCAACCTACACGCTGCTGTATGGCTGCGCGCGATTCTTCACCGAATACTTCCGCACGCCGGACTGGGAAACCACCTTCCTCGGCATGCCAATCACCTCGGGCCAGGTGCTGTCGCTGCCGATGATCATCGGCGCGCTGGCGATGCTGGTATGGGCCTACACGGTCAAACAGAAGGGCCGCGCACCGGTCTGACAATCGAGCCCCCCAGCGTCATTCCCGCGAAAGCGGGAATCCATGCTGAGTATGAATTCAAGATGCGCGGCCAAAACAAGCTCAGTATGGATTCCCGCTTTCGCGGGAATGACGGCTACGCCAAGGCCTTGCGCAGCATGTAGGCGGCCAGGCCGTAGAGCACGACCGCGAAGATTTTCTTGAGGGTCTGCACCGGCAGCTTGTGCGCGGTGCGTGCACCCAGCGGCGCCAGTGTCACGCTGGCCGCCGCGATCACCAGCAACGCCGGCAGGTAAATGAAGCCCAGCGAATATTCGGGCAGCTCCGGCGTGCCCCAGCCATAGTAGATATTCGACAGCGTGCCCGCCAGCGCGATCGGAAAACCCAGCGCCGCGCTGGTCGCCACCGCGTTCTGCATCCTGACGTTACACCAGGTCATGAACGGAATCGACAGGAAGCCGCCGCCCGCACCCAGCAAGCCCGCCACCAAACCAATCACACCGCCGGCGCCAAACATGCCGACGCTGCCCGGCAGGCCACGCTGCGCAACGCCTTCCACAACGACCGCCTTTTTACCAAACAGTATCTGCGTGGCGGAGAAGCTCAGGAACACGCAGAACAAAATCGCCTGCCCCGCAGGACTCATTTGCTTGGCGATCCAGGGCCCGCACCACGCCCCGAGCAGTATGCCCGGCGACAGCAGCAGCGCCACCCGCCACAGCACCGCGCCATGCAGGTGATGCGCGCGCACCGACGACATCGACGTGAACAGGATCACGCCCAGCGAGGTCGCCACCGCCATATGAATGTTCACGCTCTCGGGAAAGCCCTTGGCGCTGAAGATCATCGTGATGAACGGCACCAGTATCATGCCGCCGCCTATGCCCAGCAAGCCCGCCAGGAAACCGCCCACGGCGCCCATCAGCAGCAGGACCAGCACCAGGCCGATATCCATCAAGCGCCTTTCTTGAGCAGCTTGACGATGGTGTTCCACTGCGCCGCCGTCACCGGCGTGATCGACAAACGGCTGCCTTTTTGCAGCACCACCATATCCTCCAACGCCGGTATGGTACGCATCTCGGCCAGCGACAGCAGCCGCGTTTTCTGCGTGCCCTGCACGTCGACCGAGATCCAGCGCGGCTGCTCCGGCGTGGCCTTGGGATCGTAGTACTTGCTGTCCTTGTCGAATTGCGTGGCGTCGGGATAGGCGCCGCCCACCACCCTCGCCAGTCCGGCGATGCCGGGCTCCGGGCAACTGGAGTGGTAGAACAGCACACCGTCTCCATTCTGCATGCCATCGCGCATGAAGTTGCGCGCCTGGTAGTTGCGCACGCCGAACCACGGCGTGGTCTGATCGGGCGACGCCATCACGTCGTCGATGCTGACTTCATCAGGCTCGGATTTCATCAACCAATATTGCATGGGTTTTCTCCAGACGAAAAAAAGCGGTTGCGCACTCACATGCTTGCAACCGCTTCTTAGTATAAGGCCCCGCCTGTGCCGTCTTTGCCGGCATCCCGAACCAAACGGTTCAAGGTGGTCACAGTTAGTTCAATTTCGGGTTCATCGGACTAGCGACGCTCACGCCCATCGAACAAAATTCCGCAACCGGTGCACATAAATGGTTCAAGGAATATATGGCAATCGCGAACACCGCAGGGTGAAACGAAGTTTACTCTCTTGTCCGCCGCAAAGGAAGGAGTTTAGCGAATTAAAACAGGGTTTCTTGCGGCGTCAGCGCGCTATCGAGCACTTTGTGCATGGCGCTGATCTTCGTCTGCACATCCAGTATAGACATCTCCGACAACGGCCCCACCGGCGATTTCACCGACAGGAACTCCGCCGCCATGCCCAGCGCCGCCATCACGGCGATGCGATCATTGCCCTTGACCTTACCGCCGTCGCGGATCGCCGTCATCTTCTTGTCCAGGAAGGACGCGGCCTCGCGCAGCGCGCGCTCCTCGCCTTCCTTGACGACCAGCCGATACGGTGAACCCATGATGGTGACATCGAGCTGTATCATCGTGCGTCCTCGTTTTCAGGCTGTTCTTCCTCTTCGGCGTCGCCGTCGAGCGCGGGGATTTTTTCCAGCAAGGCCTCGACGCGGCCGGTCGCCTCGCTCAACTTGCGCTGATAGCCCATGTTCTCCACCACCAAGGCGGCATTAGCTTGACGCAATTGTGCATTTTCCCGGCGCAGCGCCTGGGTCATCTCGGCCAGCTGGTCGATTTTGTCGGATAGTTCTTGGAAATCTGGAATCATCCCGCCACTATAGGCAGCGCGCGGAACGCCGTCAACCGAATCGCGCCCCCGGCCCGCATATTTGAAGGGCAAGCGCGCGATTTATTTCTTCACTGTCAACGTCCCGCCCAAAATTGCTACTTTGCCAGCAAGCGTGGCGTAATACTCACATAGCCCTCGATGCCGCTGGCCTGCCCCGGCTCCGCCTCGACGATCACATTGATCTCGCGCTTGCCGGCGCCGGCCGGCAGCGGCAGCTCGAACGCCGCCAGCGCGTAGCTGTCCTTCTTGCCGATCAACTGGCCGTTCAGCCAGACCTCCGCCTTGCCGCGCACGCCGGCGAAGCGGATCATGCCGCTGCCGTCGGCCAGGTCCTTGCGCGGCGTGAAGCTGGCGCGGTACAGGTGATACTTCGCTGCCGCCGGCGCGATCATCGGCGGCGAACCCCAGCCCCAGGTGTTCATGTCGAAGCTGGCCAGCTGCTGGTTCGGGTCGGGACGCTCGGCGCTGTCCGGCGCGATGCGCCAGCTGCGCACGAAGGTCAGCGGCGCTTCGGCCGCCGCCACGAATGGCTGCGCCGGTGTCGCCTTGACCGGAATGCTGATGCGCGCCGGCGCCAGGCCGGGCGCGGTGGCGGTCACGCTGATCGCCTCGGCGCCGTCGTAGTTGGTCTGCACGATCAGCTGCGCCAGGCCGTTGAACAGGCGGCGCGTCGCGCCCTTCTCGTCCTCGTGCGAATTCGGATCGCCGTTGCCATGACCGATGGAGCGGCCGCCGCCCGTCACCGCAAACGTCACCTGCGCATCGGCCAGCGGTACCGCGCGGCCTTGCGCATCCAGCGCGCGCACGGTGATCGGCATCGCATCGCGGCCATCGCCGGCCAGTTGCGCGCGGTCTGGCGCCAGTTCCAGCGCGACGGCGGCGCCGGTGGTCTCGACCGCAGTGCGCGCGACTTCCTTGCCGCCGTTGTAGCCGATCGCCTCCAGCTTGCCGGGCTCGTAGGCGACGTTGAAGCTGTTCATTCGGTAAGGGTCCGCTTTCTGCTCACCCAGCGGGCGGCCGTTCAGCAGCAGCTGCACGCGCTCGACGTTGGCCATCACCATCACGCGGATGTCCTTGCCCTCGCTGCCGCTCCAGTTCCAGTGCGGCGCGATGTGGATCAGCGGACGGTCCTTGATCCACTGTACTTGGTGAATGTAATAGGCGTTCTTCGGGAAGCCGTTCAGGTCCATGATGCCGAACACCGAGCTGACCGACGGCCATTCGTTCGGCGTCGGCTCGCCGCGATAATCGAAGCCGGTCCAGACGAAACCGCCCGCCACGTATGGCCGCGTGGCGATCGCCTCCCATGCGTCGCGATGGGTATTGCCCCATTCCGCCGCATCGTCGTCATAACTGGCGATCAGGTTCTTTTCGCGAACGGTCTTGAACTCGCCGCGCGTCATGTAGGCCGACGTGTCTTCGGAACTGGTGAACGGCTTGTTTGGATTTGCCTTGTGATAGCGGTCGTAATCGGGCACCTGGTAGTTGGAGCCCACCACGTCGACCGCATGCGAGACATTCAACGCCGTCAGGAAGCCGCCGTTCATCGCCGCCGTAACGGGACGGGTATCGTCCAGCGCTTTCACGGTGGCCGACATGCGGCGCACCATTTCGTAGCCAACTTCGGTGGCCTGCTCCGGCTCCTCGTTAAACACCGACCACAGGATCACGCCCGGATGATGGCGGTCGCGCTTGACCATCCACTCCAGCTGCCGCATGTAGTCCGGCGATGGATTGAAGTTGCGGTTCTCGTCCATGACGACGAAGCCCATGCGGTCGACCAGGTCCAGCACCTCGGCCGCCGGCGCGTTGTGCGAGAAGCGGATCGCGTTCACGCCCAGCTCCTTCAGCCGGCGCAAGCGATACGCCCACACCGAATCCGGCACCGCCACGCCTACGCCCGCATGATCCTGGTGGATGCACACGCCCTGCAACTTCACATGCACACCGTTGAGGAAGAAGCCCTGCGCCGCATCGAAGTGTATGGTGCGGAAGCCGGTATTCAGCGACACCTCATCGAGCGCCTTGCCATCCTGAAGAACGCGGGTAGTCACGCGGTACAGATTGGTTTTCTCCAGCGACCAGAGGGCAGGATTGACGACAGCCAGCGGCACTTGCACCGTGTTCGTACCCAGCGCGCCGATGCGGGTGGCGGAGCTCTGACGCGCCACCTGCTTGCCAGACGGGTCGAACACGGCCACTTCCACCGTCACTGCGCTGGTCTGCTTGCCGCTGTTGTTCAGCGTGACCTCGACCGGAATGGTCCAGTCCCTGCCCTTGCCCGCGCGCGGCGTCGCATGCACGCCGTCGGTCACGATATGCACAGGATCGCGCTTGACCAGCCACGCATGGCGATACACGCCCGCCCCCTCGTACCACCAGCCTTCCATGGCCTCGGCATCGGCGCGGATGGCGATGGTGTTCATCGCATCGCCGTAGCGCAGGTAGGGTGTAATGTCGATATAGCTGGAGTTATAGCCGGACCAGTTGCGGTTCACCACATTGCCGTTCACCCAAACGGTGGCGTGGGTGGCAATGGCGTCGAACTGCAATTCGAAGTGCCGGCCGCGATCGGCCGCTTCCACTCGCAGATAGCGCCGGTACCAGCCGATGCCGCGCGGACGATAGCCTTGCGAGACGTTGGCATTGGGATCGAACGGGCCTTCAACCGCCCAGTCGTGCGGCAGGTCCAGGTGGCGCCAATCGGAATCGTCGTATTCAGTACCGGCAGCACCGGCGGCATTGCCGGCCTTGGCGTTGCCATAGGATTCGCCGTGTCCCTTGATCGGCGGCTGGACGATATCGCCCAGGTGGAACAGCCAGCCGCGATCGAGCGACAGCCGCTCACGCCCCGACGTTGCGGCCTGCACGGCCACGCAGGCCGACAGCAGAAGGATGGCGGACCAAAGCCGCCGCCAGTTGAATGTGTACGATTTCAATCCGCGCCTCCGAATAAAAAAAACGGAGCAGCACCATCACGCACCGCTCCGCTAAAACCACGATAAAAACAGATTACAGCTTGAACGACAAACCAAGGTTGAAGCGGCGGCCAAACTCGGTCACTTCCTGCTGCACGGGGATGTTCGAGCTGGTATAGACGGCCTTCTGGTTGGTCAGGTTGTCGATACCGAAGCGCAGTTGCACGTTCGGCGTCAGCTGCTTGGCCAGGTTCAGCGTCAGATAGGTTTCGGCTTCGTTCTCGATCAGCTGGCCGGCGCCCCAGGTCGGATTACGCACGAAAGCACTGTGGTAGTTGGCGGAGATGCGCGCCTCGTAGCCTGCCTTCTCGTACCACAGCGTCACGCCGCCGTTGCTCTTCATCAGACCTTCGATCGGATAAGGATTCACGCTTGGCGTTTTCTCGCGGATGTTACTGGTGGTGTAGGCGTAGTTGCTGGCGATGCCCAGGCCGTCGAACGGCGCAGGCAGCGAAGTAAAGGCCTGCTGGTACACCAGCTCCACGCCGCGGATGTCGCCGCCGTCGCCGTTGACCGAACGGGTAAGAGTCGCAGGACGGCCGTTGACGGTGGTGGTGTCGCTGGTGATGGCGATGTAGCGCGATACCTTCTTGTAGAACGCGCCGGCCGACAGCAACGAACCTTTGCCGAAGTACCACTGGTAGGCCAGGTCGACCTGGTTGGCCATCATCGGCTTCAGTTCCGGATTACCCGCGCTGCCGCTGATCGGCTGGGTGCTATCCGACACCACATTCAGGTTGCGCGAGGCACGCATCTCGTCCAGCGGCGCCCGCGACATGGCGCGCGCCACGCTGAAACGCACCTGGCGTTCCTGTGCTTCGTCCATGTTGAAGATCAGGTTCAGGCTAGGCAGGATCTCGTTGTAGGAAGTGCCGCCTTCCACCGCCGTCGGCGCTGCGCCGTTGAGCGACTGCATGCCGTAGCCGGTCTGCGTGGTGTGCACCAGGCGCACGCCGACGTTGCCGCGATAGGTCTTGCCGAAGGCTTCGCCGTCCAGGTCACCCTGTACAAAGGCCGACGTGCTGCGCTCCTTGACCTTCCAGCCGGACAGCAGGTCGTTCTGCGTCTGCGGGCGGCCGTTCGGGTTAAAGGCGTCCGGGCCGAAGGCCGCGGAGGTCGCAGCGCCGAAGTCCTTCAGCGCGATGTACGAAGGGAAGCCGCTGACGTTGACGGTCTCGTAGGCCGAGGCGGGAATCGTCTTTGAATCGAGCTGCCAGGTGGTCTGGCGATAGCTCTTCTCGCGGTCGGTGGCGCGCACGCCCACCTTCAGGCGGCTGATGATGCGGCCTTCGATGGGACGCGATGCGCTCAGGCTCACCGCATTCAGCAGATCCTTGATATGGCCGTCGGTATCGACGTACAGGCTCGCCGCGCCGAAGTTGGCGGGGTTGCCGGTGTCCATGCCGAAGTTGTAGCTCTGGTGCTCGTTACCGGTGAAGTCCCAGGTGATCGTGGTCGGGTTGTTCGAAAACTGGCGCACGTCGCGCCACTGGCTGCTGCGCATCGCGTGGGACGTCGACAGGTCGCTCTCCACCTTCCAGTCGCCGACGTTGAACTTGCCGTTGATACCGCTGGCGGCAACACTGGTGTCCTGTATCCACAGGTAGTCATTGGTGACCATGCCGACGTTCTTCAGCGTGCCGCCGGCGACGTAGCCGTTGCGGATATCGAGGTTGCTGAAGTTACCCGACTCGTAGCCGTCCCAGTTACCCAGGTCGCCGGTCCAGTGCTGCAGGCCCGGTTCACGGATCGCGGCCTTGGCGTAGTAGCTGTCGGCGGTGATCAGTACATCGTTGGACGGTTTCCATTCGACCTTGCCAAGGACGCTGGTGCGTTTGTCCTTGCCACGTTTGACTTCATCCTGGAAGCCCCAAGGCGTCTTGTCTACCTTGCCGTCGCCGTTCAGGTCCGCCGAATGGTCTTCGTTGAAGCCCCAGTGGCGCACGTTCTTTTGCAGCGAAGGCTGGTCCTGGTAGCTGGCGGCCAGCGCCACGCCCAGCGTCTTGTTGTTGAACTGGTCGATGTAGACGCCACCGAGACGCGGCGCGGTCTTGTCGGCGCCGCCGATGTCCTTGGCCAGCGCGTAGTACAGCGCGTCCGCCTTCAGCGAAACCTGGCGGCCCGAATACTTCAGCGGCGATACGGTTTGCAGGTCGATGGAGGTGGCGATACCGCCTTCCGCCAGCTCGGCGTTCTGGGTCTTGTAGATGGTGGCGCCGCTCAGCGACTCCGATGGGAACTGCTCGAAACGCACAGCGCGGTTGGGCTCCGACGAGGCCAGCTCGCGGCCGTTCAGCGTGGCGCCGATGAAGCGCGGGCCCAGGCCGCGCGCGACGATCTGGCTGGCATTGCCGCGATCCAGGCCGGACGACATGCCCGGCAGGCGCGCCAGCGATTCGGCGATGGTGGTATCGGGCAGCTTGCCGATGTCTTCCGACGAGATCACTTCCACGATGCTGTTCGAAGCTTCCTTCGCGGCCAAGGCGTTGCGCACCGAGGCACGGATGCCGGTGACGTTCACTTGCTGAATATCGGCTGCGGCTTCCTGGGCAAACGCTTGTTGGACCAGCAGAGGGGACGTGAAGAGCGTGGCGATGAGCCAGCTCATTTTCTTGTGCTTCATGTGCATCTCCAGTGTTGTGTAGTTCCGTCTCTGATTAACGACTAGGACGAATAACTGGATGCTAGCGAAACGAAAGAAGCACTTCCAATAGCTTATTGAGTGCGCGCCATACCAAGTTCGTATATCACGCTTGAGTACACCTAAACAGGCCGGCGATAGTGAGGGTAGATGGCGGCTGCGGCATCGCGCAGCGCGAGCAGCATCGCATCGGCGCCAGGCGAGAGCTGGTGTCGTTTGCGCGTCACAATGCCGAACGAATCCATGCTGACGCCCAGGTCGAACGGCAGCACCGTCATCAGGCCTGCTTCCAGATACGGCTTCACGGCGTCCGCCGGCAGCGCGACGATCATGTCGTTGCTCATGAGGAGACTGGCAACGACGGGCAAATCGAGGGTCTCGACGGTTTCCGCCGGCTGCTCCAGGCCATGCGAAAGGAATAGCGCCGTCAGGCGGTCGCGCAGGATGCTGCCGGCGGGCGGCAGTATCCAGCACTGCTCCATCAGGTCTTCCAGTTTCAGGTCGGTGCGTCCGGCCAGCGGATGGCCGGCGCCAGCGATCAGCAGGTGCGGCTCGTCGGTCAGCGGTTCGAAATTGAGTTCATCGGCGGCCTCCGTGTCGAGGATGCGGCCCACCACCAGATCGAGCTCGCCGCCGCGCAGGCGTTCGACCAGCGCTTTACTGGTCGACATGCTGACCGAGACATGCACCCGCGAGTGGCGCGACTTCAGCAGGTTGATCGCCTTCGGCACCAGGCCGGTGGCCGGCGCCAGTACGGTGCCTATGCCCACGCGCCCGCGCAAGCCGGACAACAGCTCCATCACTTCCTGGTGTGCCGCGTCCATCTCCGCCAACGCCGCGCCGGCGCGCCGTATCAGTACTTTTCCGTACCAGGTCGGGGCGACACCGCGCGACAGGCGCTCGAACAGCTGAACGCCGAGCGCGTGTTCAAGCTCGCCCAATAATTTGGACGCACCGGGTTGGGTCAGGTTGGCGGCTTGCGCTGCGTGCGCAATCGATCCGTGCCGGCCCAATTCGACCAACAACACCAAATGGCGGGTTTTCAGGTGGGAGCGGACGAAGCGGTCGGAGCTTGAATCGGTCATAGAGGTGATTTTCTGGATCGCCCATCATAAGGGCGCGCCGGTGCAGCGTCAATCACCGTGGCGCGGACGTTGGGAATCGACGACGGCCGCTGGGCCATCGTCGAACGGGGTATCGGCCACGCCAGGCGCCAGTTCATCTGCCACGCCAGCCGGCAGTCCATACAGGCCACCGCGTGCGCCCAGCAACAGCAACTGCCTCAAGTCAGGGCCGCCGAAGGCCATGCTGGCCACCGGCTCGCGCGCCAGTTCGATCCGCCGGCGTGGATGGCCGTCGGCGTCGTACTGCGCCAACGCCCCGCCCTGCACGCTCCACAGCATGCCGGCGCCGTCGACGATGGCGGCACCGCGCTCCGGCGCCGGCGCAAACATGCGCACATCGCTGACCTTGGCGCGCTCCGCGTCGTAGACGCATTGCATGATGTCGCCCCTGGTGGCGTCGGCGAAGTACATGCGCGCGCCGTCCACGCTGAAGGCGATGCTGCGCGCCGCGACCACCACCGGCAAGGCCAGGCGGCGCAGCCCGTGGCGCGTCGAATACTGATAGAAGCTGCCGATCGGCCGCTGGTCGGCGCCGGTGTTAGCGGTACCAAAGACGAAGTTCCCGTGCCGGTCGGTGCGTCCGTCGCTGATGACGGTGCGCGCTTCGGCGGCGTCGATGGTCGCCAGCACCTGCGCCTGGAGCGGGCGGCCGGACTGGCCGGCGGCCGGCAGCTCCACCAGGCCGAGGCGCTTGCCCAGGCCAAGCAGCACGCGCCCGGAGCGGCAGCAGGCGATCAGCCCCGCGCTTTCCAGCAGGCGCACGCCGCTCGGCATGCTGTCCTGCGCGGGCCAGGCATACAGCTGGCCGCCCTGCGGGTCCGGCCAGCGCCAGCAGGCCGCCTGGGCGTCCCAGCGCAGCGCGCATCCGGCCTGGCCGACGCGTACCAGCATGACTCCGAAGCTGGCAGCGGGCGTAGTGGCGAGTGGCGTACTGAATTGGCTCATGCTGCGGGGGCTCCGGATAGATGACTTGACCGCGCCAGTCTAAGCGCCTCCTTCTCCTGGCAGACATGAATAAATCGCCCGCTGCCATGCCGATTTCGAATACCGGCGAGGCCCCGCCCTAGCTATGCGATATTGATATGCCTACTTACGAATTAATCATATTTCCAGTCTAGCGCGCAGGCTTAGACTGGACGCTGTTCCCGAACTCACTCTCCACACCTATGAAAATCATCAAACTGACGACCTACCGTGTACCACCGCGCTGGATGCTGCTCAAGATCGAAACCGATGAAGGGGTCGTCGGCTGGGGCGAACCGGTCATCGAAGGCCGTGCGCGCACCGTGGAGACGGCGGTGCAGGAAATGGAACCGTACCTGATCGGCCAGGACCCTGCCCGCATCAACGATCTGTGGCAAACCATGTACCGCGCCGGCTTCTATCGCGGCGGCGCGATCACGATGAGCGCCATCGCCGGCATCGACCAGGCGCTGTGGGACATCAAGGGCAAGGTCATGGGCAAGCCGGTCTACGAGCTGCTGGGCGGCCTGGTACGCGACCGCATGAAGATGTACAGCTGGGTGGGTGGCGACCGTCCTTCCGACATCATTGAGCACATCAGCAAGCTGCGCGAAGGCGGCTTCGACACCTTCAAGATGAACGCCACCGAGGAACTGGGCATGCTGGACACCGCCGCCGCCGTCGACAAGGCGGTCGAGCGCGTGGCCGAGATCCGCGCCGCCTTCGGCAACAGCATCGAATTCGGCCTGGACTTCCACGGCCGCGTGGCCGCGCCGATGGCCAAGGTACTGCTGCGCGAGCTGGAGCCGTATCGCCCGCTGTTCGTCGAAGAGCCGGTGCTGGCCGAACAGGCCGAGTATTATCCGCGCCTGGCCGAAACCACTTCGATTCCGCTGGCGGCCGGTGAGCGCATGTACTCGCGCTTCGAATTCAAGAACGTGTTCCATGCCGGTGGCCTGTCCATCGTGCAGCCGGACCTGTCGCACGCGGGCGGCATCACCGAGTGCCTGAAGATCGCCTCGATGGCGGAAGCCTACGACATCGCACTGGCGCCGCACTGCCCGCTCGGCCCTGTCGCGCTGGCGGCCTGCCTGAGCGTGGACTTCGTGTCCTACAACGCGGTGCTGCAGGAGCAGAGCATGGGCATTCATTACAACAAGGGCGGCGAGCTGCTCGACTATGTCCTCAACAAGGAAGACTTCCGCATCACCGACGGCTACATGAAACCGCTGAGCAAACCTGGCCTGGGCGTGGACGTCGATGAAGAACGCGTGATCGCCGCCAGCAAAAATGCGCCGGACTGGCGCAACCCGGTATGGCGTCATGCCGACGGCAGCGTCGCCGAATGGTAAGCGAATAAAGAAACGAGAGATCACATGCCATTTTTGTTACGCCGCCATTCGGGCGCCGCGCTGATCGCGGGCGTCCTGGCGGGCGCCGCCAGCGCCGATACGATGTTGTCCATCGACGCCAGCGCGGCCACGCCTGCGCCAAAAGCGGCAGCGCTGCACATGGGCAGTTCCGTCGCGCCCAACGGCGACAAGCTTGGCGCCAATGCGCGCTACCTGACCCGCAACGGCGCGCCGTGGCTACCGGTGATGGGCGAGTTCCACTACAGTCGCACACCCGCCTCGCAATGGGAAGCGGAGCTGCGCAAGATGAAAGCCGCCGGCATCGACATCGTCACCAGCTATGTGATGTGGAACCACCACGAAGAAGTGGCGGGAAAATTCGACTGGCAGGGCAACCGCGACCTGCGCCGCTACGTGCAGCTGGCCGCCAAGGCCGGGCTGGATGTGGTGGTGCGCGTGGGCCCGTGGGCGCATGCGGAAGTGCGCTACGGCGGCGTGCCGGATTGGGTGGTCAACGCCATGCCGACCCGCTCCAACGATCCGCAATACATGGCCTTGGTGGAGAAGCTGTACGCGCAGATCGGCGCGCAGCTCAAGGGCCAGTTGTGGAAGGATGGCGGCCGCGTGATCGGCATCCAGCTGGAAAACGAATACAACATCGATGGTCCCGGCCAGGGCGCCGCGCACATCGCCGCGCTGAAGAAGCTGGCGCTGAAGGCGGGCATGGATGTGCCCTACTACACCGTCACCGGCTGGGACGGCACCATCTATCCAACGGGCGAAGTGACGCCGGTGTTCGGCGGCTATCCCGACGAGCCCTGGGGCACCAGCACCAGGGAGCTGCCGCCGAAAGAGACCTACGCATTCCGCTTCGACACGCGCGTCAGCGGCGACCTGGGTGCGCAGACCGCCGCCCATGCGCCCGGAACTGCGGAGACGGACAAGGACGTGACACCTTTCCTCGGCGCCGAATATGGCGCCGGTTTGCCGTTCATGTACCGCCGCCGCACGGTGGTGTCGGCGGACGATATCGCGTCGATGCTGCCGGTGCAGCTGGGTTCCGGCGTGAACCTGATGGGCTACTACATGTTCCATGGCGGCCGCAATCCGACTGGCCTGGGCGGCACCTCGATGGAGGAGAGTACCCTCAGCGGCGGCTACAACGACACCACCATGATCAGCTACGACTTCCAGGCTCCGCTTGGGCCGGATGGCCAGCAGCGCAAGGTGCTGGAGAAGCTGCGTCCCTTCCATTTGTTCCTGCACGATTTCGGCTCGCGCCTGGCGCCGATGACGGTGCGTAAGCCGGATGCGTCGCCCGCCACGCCGGACGACCTGAAGACGGCGCGCTTCGCCGTGCGCAGCGAGGGCGATCGCGGCTTCCTGTTCGTGAACAACCATGTGCGCCAGTACCCGATGGCGGCGCAGCAGGCCACCCAGTTCTCGGTCAAGCTGCCCGGCCAGACGATCACATTGCCAGCCACGCCGGTCGATATCGCCGATGGCGCTTACTTCATCTGGCCGTTGAACCTTGATCTCGACGGCGTCAACCTCGCCTACGCCACGGCGCAGCCATTGGCCTTGCTCGACCAGGGCAAGGCCGGTGTGGTGGCGGTGTTCGGCGCCAGCGCCGGCGTGCCGGTGGAGCTGGCGTTCGACGCCGCGCTCGCGCCGCAGATCCACGCGGGCAGCGGGCAGCTTGCCGTCACTGGTAGCCGCGCGCTGCTACGCGGCGTGCAGCCAGGCGCCGGCGCGGCGCTGACCGTGCAGCGCGCCGGCAAGCGACCATTGACCATCGTCGTACTGACGGCCGAACAATCGCAGCAACTGAGCGTGGCGGAGCTGGGCGGCCAGCGCCGTCTGGCGCTGAGCGGCCAGCAAGCCTACATCGCCGACGGCGCGCTGCAAATGCGTTCGGCAGGCAGCAACAAGTTCCGCTTTGCTGTCTACCCTGCGTTAAGCGGCAAGCCAAAGGCAAGCACCACGACCCAGGCCTGGACCACCGCCGGAGCCGCCACGAACGCGAATGTCGCCCTGCGCGCCGCCGGCAACGACGGCATCTTCCAAACCTTCGAAACCGAACTGCCAGTGCGCGATCTGAAGGCAACGGTCACGCCGACGCGCGCGGCGCAAGAAGCGCCGCCGATCGTCATCGGTGGCGGCGCGAAAGCCGCCGTGCAGCCGCTGCCGGAAAACTTCAAGGCCGCAGGCGCCTGGCAGATCAACGTCTCGCGCGAACAGCTGCGCGGACTGGACGATGCCCTGCTGCAAATCGACTTCGTCGGCGACATCGGCCGCCTCTACTCGGGCACCCGCATGCTGGACGACTGGTACTACAGCGGCTACCTATGGCAATTCGGCCTGCGCCAGGCCAGCGCCCTGCTCGACCAGCCGCTGACCGTCTCCGTGCTGCCGCTGCGCGCCGACGCCCCGATCTACGTGCCCAAAGAGGCAAGGCCCGACTTTGCCGGCAAGAGCCAAATAGCCACCGTCCGCAGCGTCAGCGTGATACCCGTGTATCAGCTGCGCGTTACCCCATAATCAAAAAAATATAAACACTGGAGACCCACCATGAAACGTACCCTACTCGCCGCAGTAACCTTATGTCTGATGGCCGCAGCCCACGCCGCC
The DNA here is from genome assembly GCF_059418605.1 of Duganella sp. GW821-FHT07G03. Classification (NCBI taxonomy): domain Bacteria; kingdom Pseudomonadati; phylum Pseudomonadota; class Betaproteobacteria; order Burkholderiales; family Oxalobacteraceae; genus Duganella; species Duganella sp. GW821-FHT07G03. Next base: position 281,524 of record NZ_JBWKQE010000004.1, on the reverse strand, counting down.
GAACCGGTCAAGATCGGCTTCCTGGTCAAACAGGCCGAGGAGCCCTGGTTCCAGGACGAATGGCGCTACGCCGAACAGGCGGCAAAAGAGAAGGGTTTCGCCTTGGTGAAGATCGGCGTGCCTAACGGCGAGAAGATGATCGCCGCGATCGACAACCTGGCCGCGCAAAAGGCGCAGGGCTTCGTCATCTGCGCGCCGGACGTCAAGCTGGGCACCGCCGTCGAACGCGCCGCCAAGCGCAACAACATGAAAGTGATCTCGGTCGACGACCGCCTGGTCGACGGCAGCGGCAAACCTATCGCCTCGATTCCGCACATGGGCATCTCCGGCTACGCCATCGGCAAGCAGGTGGGCGAAGGCATCGCCGCCGAGATCAAGGCGCGCAAGTGGAATATGGCCGAAGTCGGCGCGATCCGCGTCGCCTACGACCAGCTGCCAACCGCCAAGGAACGCACGATGGGCGCGGTCGATGCGCTGAAAGCCGCCGGCTTCCCGGTGGCGAACATCGTCGACGCGCCGCAATCCAAGACCGATACCGAAAGCGCCTTCAACGCCGCCAACATCGCACTGACCAAGAACGCCCGCTTCAAGCATTGGGTGGCGGTCGGCCTGAATGACGAAGCGGTACTGGGCGCGGTGCGCGCCGCCGAAGGCCGCGGCATCAAGGCGGACAACATGGTCGGCGTCGGCATCGGCGGCGCCAAGGCCGCTGAAAACGAATTGAACAAGCCGGCGCCAACGGGCTTCCATGGCTCGGTAATGATCAGCGCCAAGGAGCATGGCTACCAGACCTCGGTCAATATGTACAACTGGATCACCGGCAAAGGCGTGCCACCGGCGGAAGTGCTAACCAAGGGCATGCTGATGACCCGCGCCAACCAGGCCGACGTACGCAAGCAAATGGGTCAGTGACATGACCGCGTACCTGCAATTTGACCAGGTCAGCAAGGTCTTCCCCGGCGTGAAGGCGCTCAATGGCGTCAGCTTCGCCGCGCACGCCGGCCAGGTCCACGGCCTGCTGGGCGAAAACGGCGCCGGCAAGTCCACGCTGCTGAAGATCCTCGGCGGCCAGTACAAGCCGGATGGCGGCCGCCTGCTGGTCGACGGCAAGGAGTGCCGCTTCACCAGCGCCAAGGACGCGATTGGCGCCGGCATCGCCGTGATCCACCAGGAGCTGCAATACGTTCCCGAACTGACCGTGGCGGAGAATATTCTGTTGGGCCGCATGCCCACCCGTTTCGGCCTGCTGGACAAGCCCAAGGCCCACAAGATGGTGGCCGAGAAGCTGGCCGCCATCGGCGTCGACCTGGCGCCGGACGCCAAGCTGGCCGACCTGTCGATCGCGCAGCGCCAGATGGTCGAGATCTGCAAAGCCATCATGCAGGACGCCCAGGTCATCGCCTTCGACGAGCCGACCTCCAGCCTGTCGCACCGCGAAACCGAGATCCTGTTCCGCCTCGTGAAGGAATTGCGCGCCGACGGCCGCACGCTGATCTACATCTCGCACCGACTGGAAGAGCTGTACGCGCTGTGCGACGCCTGCACCATCTTCCGCGACGGCCGCAAGATCGTCACCCACAACGTGATGGCCGACGTGCCGCGCGAGCGCCTGATCAGCGACATGGTGGGCCGTGAACTGAGCGACATCTACGACTATCGTACCCGCCCGCTCGGCGAAGAACGCCTGAAGATACAAGGCCTGAACGGCAAACACGTGAAAGGCCCGCAGAGCTTTTCCGTGCGCGGCGGCGAGGTGCTGGGCTTCTTTGGCCTGGTCGGCGCCGGCCGCAGCGAATTGATGCGCCTCCTGTACAACGCCGACGCGCGCAGCGCCGGCAGCGTGGTGCTCGACGGCGTGACCGTGTCGACCTCCGGGCCGTCCGCCGCGATCGCGGCCGGCATCGTGCTGTGCCCGGAGGACCGCAAGGAACAAGGCATCCTGGCCACCGCCTCGGTGGCGGAGAACATCAACATCAGCGTGTGCCGCCACGACCTGCTGGGCGGCCTGTTCCTGCGCCACAAGCGCGAAGCGGCGCTGGCCGAGGAGTTCATCGCCCGCCTGCGCATCAAGACGCCCAACCGCCAGCAGGAGATCCGCCTGCTCTCCGGCGGCAACCAGCAGAAGGTGATCCTGGCGCGCTGGCTGGCCGAACCCGGCCTCAAGGTGCTGATCCTCGACGAACCGACGCGCGGCATCGACGTCGGCGCCAAGAACGATATCTACCGCATCATTCACGAAGTCGCGGAGCGCGGCTGCTGTGTCATCGTGGTGTCGAGCGAGCTGCCGGAAGTGCTGGGCATCTCGGACCGCGTGATCGTCATGCGCGAAGGCGAAATCTGCGGCGAACTGTCGCGCGCCGACGCCAGTGAAACCGAAGTGCTGCGCCTGGCGCTGCCCGACTCGATCGCCCCCGCCCCCGCCGCCCCCCACATTGAAACGCCCGCACTTCCCACCCGGAGCATCGCATGAACGTCTCGCAATTGAATCCCGCCGCCAAGCCTGCGGTGTCCCAGGCCCAGCGCCAATGGCTGGTTGAATACAGCATGCCGCTGGCCTACGTGGTGCTGTTCGCGGTGTTGGCAGTCACCGTCGAGAACTTCTACTCGCTGACCAATGTGGTCGGCCTGATGCTGTCGGTGGCGCAGATCGGCATGGTCGCCTGCACCATGATGCTGTGCCTCGCCTCGCGCGATTTCGATCTGTCGGTCGGCTCCACCATCGCCTTCTCCGGCGTGCTGGGCGCCATCGTGCTGGAACAAAGCGGCAGCGTGCTGCTGGCGGTGGGCGCGGGCCTGGTTGCCGGCGCGCTGATCGGCGCCTTGAACGGCGTGCTGATCGCCTACCTGCGCGTGAACGCGCTGATCGCCACGCTGGCCACCATGCTGATGGTGCGCGGCCTGGCCTTCATCGTCTCCAAGGGCCAGGCGGTCGGCATCAGCAACGACGCCTTCATCAACTTCGGCGATACCCGCATCTTCGGCCTGCCGCTGCCGGTGCTGGTGTGCGCCTGCTGCTTCCTGGTGTTCGGCGTGCTGCTGAACCAGACCGTCTTCGGCCGCAACACGCTGGCCATCGGCGGCAATCCGGAAGCGGCACGCCTGGCCGGCGTGCGCGTCGAGCGACTGCGCGTGTGGATCTTCCTGCTGCAAGGCCTGGTCACCGCGATGGCGGGCCTGATCCTGGCCTCGCGCATCACCAGCGGCCAGCCGAATGCGGCGCAGGGGTTTGAACTGGATGTGATTTCGGCCTGCGTGCTGGGTGGTGTGTCGCTCCAGGGCGGCAAAGCGCGCATGTTCGGCGTGTTGATCGGTGTGCTGATCATGGGGACGGTGGAAAACGTCATGAACCTGCTCGACGTCGACGCCTTCTACCAGTATCTGATGCGCGGCGTGATCCTGCTCGCCGCGGTGCTGCTGGACCAGTTGAAGACCCGCGGCGAGCGCCGCTAGTCCTCAACCGTCCATACCGCGTGGCGCTTAGCTCGCCACGCCCACCAACTGCACGCCGGTGCTGCCGCCCGTGATGGACGCGGTCAGCAGATCGACAAAGGTGTGCATGCGGTCCACCGTCCACGTGGCAGCCATATCGTACGGGCTGCTGCCGTGGTCGGCGTGCGCCACCAGATCGTTGAAGTTGATCGCCGCCACCTGCTTGCCGCTGGCATCGACCAGGTCCACCTCGCTGATGTTGACCTTGGCATAATCGGACACCGTGAACTGCGCGTACGACTTGCCGCCGTCGACATAGTTGATGATCAGGTCGGAGCCGTCGATGTTCGCCTTGACGTGATCGGCGGCGATGGTGACGCTGCTGAACAGCTTGTTGCCGGTGAACTTGAGGATGTCGTTGCCGCCAGCCACTTCATGCACCGTATCCTTGCCGTCGCCCATGGACATCACATACGTGTCCTTGCCCGCGCCGCCGTACAGGGCGTCGTTGCCCATGCCGCTGTACAGGGTGTCGTCGCCGGCGCCGCCGAATAGGCGGTTGTTGCCGGCATACTTGTAGCCCAAGGTGTAGGCCAACATGCTGGCGATGAAGAAGTCGGCGCCGTGGAAGTCGCTCAGGTGCAGGTTGACGCCCAGGTATTTTCCCAGCCAGTTCACGCCGTCGCCGCTGGCGTTGGAGGCCGTCTTCAGCGCGCTGCCCATCCAGTCCGTGGCATCGGCCAGCGCCGTGCCGACGTCGGCGTCGGCCACGTAGTTGACGCCGCTGCTGATGCCGTTCACCGCCGTGGTCAGGCCGCTCTTGCCTGTGTCCAGCGCGGACTTGAGCGGCGAGGCGACGTCGATGCCGGAAGTGGACAGGCCGGTGGTGCTGGCGATGCCGGCCAGCGCATCGTTGCCGACGGAATTGAGGCCGTCGGCCAGCTTGCCGCCGCTGGCGGTCGCCTTGGCCAACTCGGCCTTGATGCTGTCGGCCACGCCGGCCCAACCCTTGCTGATCTCATCGGTGAAGGTGGTGTTCAGGTACTTGGTGATGGCGTCGAAGCCCTTGCCCGCATCGCTCCAGGCCGCGTTCAGGGCGTTGGCCTTGCCCACCAGCAGGTGGTCGATCACGCCCCAGCCCAGGCCCATCATGGTGTCGTTGCCGTTGCCGCCGCCGACGTAGGTGCCGGCATTGGTGGCGAAGATGGTGTCGTCGCCGTCGCCGCCCATGATCACATTGCCCACCAGGTTGAGCTTGCCCAGGTCGCCCTTGGCCAGCGCGCCGTACTGCGAGCGGATGAAGTTGGCGTTCATCGCCGCGCCGACCCAGTCGCCGGCCGACTCGTAGTCGTTTTCGACGATGGCTTCGGCCGCGTTGAACACGGTGATCTCGGCCAGGCCGATGATGGTGTCGTTGCCGGCGCCGCCCAGGGCGATGTTGTTCTGGCCTGACGAAACGATCAGGTCGTTGCCGTTGCCGCCCATGCCGATGGTGGTGGTGCCGGCCAGGATCAGGGTGTCGTTGCCGTCGCCGGCGTGCACGAAGTTCATGCCGGTGTCGATGCTGACCTTGGTCGAGCTGGTGGTCTGCGCCGAGTCCGAGCCTTCCACCGCCTCGGTGGTCGTGCTGGAGTAGCTCAGCTTGCTGCCGCTGTTGAGCACGACCAGGAAGTCGTCGCCCGAGTCGGCCAGCACCACGTTGTGGTCGCCGTAGACCACGGCCGTGTCGTTGCCGGCGCCGGTCCAGGCCAGGTTGAACTGGGTGCTGCCCTTGGTGGTGCTGGTGGTGGTCTGGTTCGTGCCTTCGGCTTCGTTGGTGGTGGTGCTGGTGTTGCCGCCGCCGTAGCTGACCATCACCAGCACGTCCTTGCCGCTGCCGCCGATGACGGCGTTGTCCTTGCCGACCACGGTTTCGACGTTGTTGCCGTCGCCGGCCACGATCAGGTTGCCGTTGACGTTGACCGACTTGGCCGCCGTGCCGAAGGCCAGCGCGGTGAGCACGTCGTCGCCGCTGCCGCCTTCGATCAGGTTGCCCTTGCCCAGCGCGGTCACGACGTTGTTGCCCTCGCCGGCCGACACCACGTTGTAGGTGCCGACCACGGTGACAACGTCGTTGCCGGCGCCGGTGACGATGCCGGACTTGCTGCCGATGGCGCTGACCACGTCGTTGCCGGCGCCGGTCAGCACCAGGTTGTTCACGCCCAACGCGGTGGCGACGGTGTCGGCGCTGCCGCCGACCAGCACGTTGTTCTTGCCGAACGCCGTCATCACGTCGTGGCCGCTCTGGCTGGACGCCAGGCCCGACAGGCCGGCCTTCGCCACCAGGTCGGTGGCGGCCACGCCGGAGGTCAGCGAATCGACCAGGCCGACGGCGGTCGCGCCGATCTCGGCGTAGTTGCCGCTGGCCAGCAGGTTGTTGGCGCCCACGGCCGTGATCGTGTCCGCGCCGGCGTCGCCCCACACCACGTTGCGCGCGCCGAACACGGTGACCGTGTCGTTGCCGCTGCCGCTCCAGACCACGTTGTTGGCGCCGATGCCGGTGACGACATCGTTGCCGCCGCCGGTGTAGACCACGTTGGTGGAACCGATGGCGCTGACCACGTCGTTGCCGTCGCCATGCGCCACGTTGCTGCCGATGAAGGAAGCGACGGCCTTGGTGGCGCCGCCGGCCACGCTGCCCAGCTTGGCGGTGACGTCGGCCAGGCCGTCGCCCAGGCCCGTGACGATGACGTTGACCGAGCCGGCCGCCGTCACCACGTTGTTGCCGGCCGTGTTGACGACGATGTTGTTGCCGCCCAGCGCGGTGGTGATGTTGTCGCCGCCGTTGGCCAGCACGATGTTGTTGCCGCCGGCCGCCGTGACCACGTCCTTGCCGGCGCCGGTGTAGATGACGTTGTTGCCGCCCACGGCCACCACGGTGTCGTTGCCGGCGCCGCTGTTGAGGGCGGAAGCGAGCTTGGCACTGGCGTTGTTGATGGCGGTGGCGGCCGCCTTGCTCGGCACGGCGTCGGCCAAGACCTTGGCCAGGCCGCCGGTGGCGGCCTTGACCATGCCGCCCAGTTCGGTCAGCACGACGTTGGCGCCGCCCAGCGCGACCACGGTGTCGCCGCCGACGGTGGTGGCCACCAGGTTGGCGCCGCCCACGCCGACCAGCGTGTTGCCGCTGCCGTTGGCCAGCAGCACGTTGTTCACGCCCACCGCCACGTCGATGTTGCCGCCCTGGTTGCTGACCAGCGCGTTGCTGTCGCCCAGCGCGGCCACCTTGTTGCCGGCGCCGCCGGTGTAGGCGATGTTGAGCAGGCCGCCCAGCACGATGTTGCTGCCGCCGCCGTCGTCGATCACCACGTTGGCGCCGCCGGCGACGACGATGTTGTCCTTGCCGTCGCTGGCGGTGACGCCGTTGGCGCCGCCCAGCGCGACCACCGCGTCGTTGCCGCTGCCGGCGTTGATGACGTTGGCGCCTCCGACCGCCTGGATCTTGTCGTTGCCGGCGCCGGTGCTGATGACGTTGGCGCCACCGGCGGCCGTGACCGTGTCCGCCTCCGTGCCCGAGGTCAGCACATTGGCCGCGCCGTTCAGCGTGACGTTGTTGTTGCCGTTGCCGGCCTTGACTTCGTTGGCGCCGCCGTTGGCCTTGATGGTGTCGTCGCCGGCGCCGGCCGTGATGTGGTTGTTGCCGCCGTCGGCCGTCACCGTGTTGGTGCCCTCGCCGGCGTCGATCACGTTGCTGGCCGCCTTGACGCTGATACGGTCGTCGCCGCCGCCGGTGTTGATGACGTTGCTGGCGCCGTCGGCCGTGACGGTGTCGGCGTCCTTGCCGGTGTTGATGACGTTGGACGCGCCGCCGGCGTTGATGACGTTCCAGCCGTCGCCCGCGTTGACCTTGTTGGCGCCGCCGTTGACGGTGATGTTGTCGTTGCCGCCGTCGGTGCTGATGGTGTTGGCGCCGCCGTTGGCGGTGATGGTGTTGTCGCCGCCGTCGACGTCGATCTTGTTCCAGCCGCCGTTGGCCGTCACGCGGTCGTTGCCGTTGCCGGCGGTGATCTCGTTGTAGGCGCTGTTGATCGACAAGTTATTGTTGCCGTCGCCCAGGTCGACGTCGGCCGCCGCGCCGGCCGCCACGGTGACCGTGTCGTTACCGGCGCCGCCGCTGATCTTGTTGTAGACGCCGACGTCGACGCGGATATTGTCGTCGCCGTTGCCGCCGTCGATGCGGTTGTAGCCGCCCACCCGCACGATGATGGTGTCGTTGCCGTCGTCGCCGTACAGGTTGTTGTAGGCGCCGGCCGTGACGGTGATGGTGTCGTTGCCGCCATCGCCATGAATGATGTTGGCGCCCAGCGAGCTGGCCGTGTAATTGTTGTCGCCGTTGCCCAGACTCTTCTTGGTGTAGCCCAGCTCGCTGATCTTCTTGGCGGCCGCGGCGATGTCGTCGCCCACCACGTCGAACGCATCGCCGATGCCGTTCAGGTCGCCGCCGATGTCCTTGATGGTGTCGCCGACCTTGTCGACCACGCTGACGATGGGCTTCTCTACGTGTTTCTTGAACCAGCTGCCGATACTCATCTTTACCCCTTGTTATGGTTTGGTACGCTTGCATTAAATCAAGGGAAAATGACAGCTTGGCAAACAGAACGATTACAAAGTTGTAATCAAACGCCAGGATTGACGGCGGCCGGGGCAGCGTCGACAATGCCGCCATGAGAGCGCTTTTAGTAGAAGATGAACAACGCATCGCCAGTTTTGTGTGCGCCGGCCTGCGCGAACACGGCTTCCTGGTCGACCATTGCGAAGATGGCAACCTTGGCTATGATTACGCGCTGGCGCGCGACTACGACGTGGTGTTGCTGGACGTGATGGTGCCGGGCCGCGACGGCCTGTCCATCCTCAAGGCCATGCGGCGCAAGGGGCGCAACATGCCCGTCATCCTGCTGACCGCCCGCAACGAACTGGACGATCGCCTGACCGGCCTCAACTTGGGTGCCGACGATTACCTGGCCAAGCCCTTCTACGTGGAGGAGCTGGTGGCGCGCATCCACGCCCTGCTGCGGCGCGTGAGCGGCGAGCGGCAAAACGTGCTGACCCTGGGCCCGCTGCGGCTGGACCGCCTGAGCCGGGTGGCCGAGGTCGACGGCCGCGCCGTCGAGCTGACCGCGCGCGAAATCAACCTGCTGGAATACCTGATGCGCTCGCCGGGCCGGGTGTATACCCGCACCCAGATCCTGGAGCACGTGTGGGGCTACGATTTCGAGCCGCAGACCAATATGGTGGACGTCTGCATCCAGCGCCTGCGCAAGAAGCTGGAGCTGCCCGACAGCGTGGCCATCGAGGCCGTGCGCGGCGTCGGCTACCGGCTGCGCAAGCCGGACGGCCCGGCGTGAGGGCGCGCTGGCCGCGCCTGCGCTCGTTCCGGCTGCGCATCGCCCTCGGCTCCACCCTCACCGCGCTGGCCGCCATCCTGCTGCTGTACGCCATGGCCAGCTACACCATCATCCAGCGCCGTGCCGCCATCATCGACCACATGCTGTCTGCCCACCTGGCCGGGCCCGGCTTCCAGGCCACGCCGCAAGCGCTGTGGCCAGCCACGGACGCCCAACTCAACGCCAGCTTCGGCGGCTTCGCCCCGCCCGACAGCGCGCCGCTGGCCCACGCCCTGCTGCTGGTGGAGGACGCCGGCCACGGCCCGCTGTATCGCAGCCCGGCCTGGCAGCGCGTGTTCGGCGACGCCCCGCTGCCGCGCGGCCCCGGCCTGCATACCGTCGAAGGCGGCGGCCAGAGCTGGCGCATCGGCAGCGCCGTGCACGGCTCCGTCACGATCTGGGTGGCGGTCAACCGCAGCCTGTCGGACGCCCAGGTGCGCGCCAGCCTGGTGCGTTTCGGGGCCGCCATCGGCGTGCTGGCCGTGGCCATGGGCGCGTTGGCCTGGTATCTGGCCGGACGCGCGATGCGGCCGGTGGAGCACCTGACCGGCGTCATGGTGCGGCTCACCGCGAGCGAGCTGGACCAGCGGGTCTCGGCCGCCGAGGAAGACCTGGAATTCGCCCAGATGGTCAGCGTGTTCAACGCCATGCTGGACCGCTTGCAGCGCAGCTTCCTGCAGGCGGCGCGCTTCTCCGGCGACGCCGCCCATGAGCTGAGGACGCCGCTGACCATCCTCCAGGGCGAGCTGGAACGCAGCTTCGCCCAGGCCGGCGCCGCAGCGGATCCTGTGCTGGAACAGGGCCTGGCCAATATGCTCGACGAAGTGCGGCGGCTCGACAGCATCGTGCGCAAGCTGCTGCTGCTGGCGCGGGCCGACGCCGGCCAGCTGGCCATTCCCATGTGCCCGGTCGACCTGCGCCCGACGCTGGACGAACTGGCCGAGGACATCGGCCTGCTCGACGACGAACGCCCGGTGCGCCTGGCCCTGCCCGAACACATCGCCGTGCGCGGCGACGCCGAGCTGCTGTGCCAGGTGTTGCAAAACCTGGTCAGCAACGCCATCAAATACGGCTTGCCGGGCGGCTGGGTCGCGCTGTCGGCCCGGCGCAAGGGCGAGCAATGGCGCATCGACGTCAGCAATGCATCACACGGCATCGCGCCCGAGCACCGGCACCGGCTGTTCGACCGCTTCTACCGCGCCGACCAGGCCCACCAGCGCCGCGTGCCGGGTGTCGGGCTGGGCCTGTCGCTGGCGCGCGACATCGCCGTGGCCCACGGCGGCAGCCTGGCGCTGGCCGAGGCGGAACCGGGCCAGGTGCGCTTCCGGCTGACATTGCCGGCCGCCTGAGCGCTCGCAGCGAACGCCGTCAAGCCGGCAGCGGCGCCTCGGCGCTGTCGGCCAGCTGGGCGCACAAGTCCTGCCAGTTGCCGTCACCGATCATGCCGGACGCTTCCAGCACGCCGTCATGGCCAACCATCAGGTAGGCCGGCGAGGCCTGCATAGCGTTCAGCAAGCGGTAATCGCGCCGCGTCACCCGCAGCACCCGCGACAGCGGCAAGGCGCCGCCCAGGAACTGGCGCAGGCGCCAAGCCGGCTCATAGCTGACGATCCAGATCGCCAACCCAGCCTGCTCGGCCGGCGCCAGCATCTGGCCGATCTCGGCCAGCTTGGTGCGGCACTTGGGGCATTTGCTCGACAGGAACAGCAGCGCCGCCGCCTGGCCGCTAGCGCCCAGGCGATGCGTTGCGCCGACGCCCAAGTCACGCGCCGCCACCTCAGGCACCGGCTCGCCTGGCCGCAGCGGCTCGGGCGTCTCGCGCTCGCGCCGGCTCGTTTGCAGCACTGACAGCGTCAACTTGAGATTCAGTGCCAGGCCGCAGGCCAGCAACGCCAGCGTAAGGTAGAGAATCTGGCTATCCATCGCTGGGGCTCAACAAGTGGACGATTTCATGGAAATGAACCGCGATCACGCACGCGAGCAAGCCCAGCGACGCCGCCAGCAGCGCGACGTGCAGCGGCAGCGCCTTCCCGGCCGGCAGCATCAGGCCAGCGGCTATCGCCGCGATGACCAGCCCATTGCGCAGCAGGTCCAGGCCGGACAGCGAGCGCTCCGCCTCGCCGAAACAGCTGCAGCGGACCACGCTTTGCGTATAAAACTTGTACCCGACCAGCGCCGTGAAGCCGCACAACATCAGCAGCGCGGCCAGCATGCCGACGCGCGCCGGGCCGCCGAGCAGCAGCGCGGCCACCGCCAGCTCCGTCACCGGTATCGCCGGCGCCACCAGCGCGCGCAACGCCGGGCCCATGCCGAACAGGCTGGCCAGATTGTCGCGGAAGCCGGCCATGTCGCGCAACTTGGCAGTTGCGGCGGCCAGCATCAGCAGGACGACGAAATAACGCAGGATCTCGCCCAGGAATTGGTCGACGTTCATCGCGGATAGCGCTCCCACTGTTTGCAACGTAGCAATAGTAGGAGCTTGGATAAACGTTGTCAACTTCGATAGTAAATAAACAAACATTCCATTTAAGGTACATATCTGCAGCATTTTTGCGCTTATTTGCGCACACACCAACCTTGCGCCTTGAAATACGGCAGGGTCGTCCCTATAATTGGCACTCGTTCCAAGGGAGTGCTAACAGCGCTCTCGGCCAAACTTTCCGCCTCAGCAACCCTGTTGGTGTGGCAACAAACTGTCCCATTGTTAATTTAAGGAGTTTTGTATGAACCTTCGCCCTTTGAACGATCGCGTAATCGTCAAACGCCTCGACCAGGAAACCAAAACTGCGTCCGGCCTGATCATCCCTGATGCGGCTGCTGAAAAACCGGATCAAGGCGAAGTACTCGCCGTCGGCAATGGCAAGATTCTGGAAGATGGCAAAGTCCGTCCGCTGGATGTCAAGGTAGGCGACCGCGTCCTGTTCGGCAAATACGCCGGCCAAACCGTCAAAGTCGACGGTCAGGAACTGATGGTCATGCGCGAAGAAGACATCATGGCGATCGTCGTCAAGTAATTGACACGCACGTTTGCAATCGTACTCACCTAATTCTGGAGAAACAACATGGCAGCTAAAGAAGTAATTTTCGGCGACGCAGCGCGCGCCAAAATGGTTGAAGGCGTCAACATCCTGGCTAACGCAGTCAAAGTCACCCTGGGCCCTAAAGGCCGCAACGTGGTGCTGGAACGTTCGTTCGGCGCACCTACCGTCACCAAGGACGGCGTATCGGTCGCTAAAGAAGTCGAACTGAAAGACAAGCTGCAGAACATGGGCGCGCAGATGGTCAAGGAAGTTGCTTCCCGCACCAGCGACAACGCCGGCGACGGCACCACCACCGCGACCGTGCTGGCACAAGCCATCGTGCGCGAAGGCATGAAGTTCGTTGCCGCCGGCATGAACCCGATGGACCTGAAGCGCGGCATCGACAAGGCAGTTGCTGCCACCGTCGAGCAGATCGCCATCCTGGCCCGTCCTTGCACCACCACCAAGGAAATCGCCCAGGTCGGCGCGATCTCGGCCAACTCGGACTACTCGATCGGCGAGCGTATCGCTGAAGCGATGGAAAAAGTCGGCAAAGAAGGCGTCATCACCGTGGAAGACGGCAAGTCGCTGAACGACGAGCTGGACATCGTTGAAGGTATGCAGTTCGACCGCGGCTACCTGTCGCCATACTTCATCAACAACCAGGAAAAGCAAGTCGCCATCCTGGACAATCCATTCGTCCTGCTGTGCGACAAGAAGATCTCGAACATCCGCGATCTGCTGCCGGTACTGGAACAAGTCGCTAAAGCCGGCCGTCCACTGCTGATCATCGCCGAAGACATCGAAGGCGAAGCACTGGCAACCCTGGTGGTGAACAACATCCGCGGCATCCTGAAAACCTGCGCAGTCAAAGCCCCAGGCTTCGGCGACCGTCGCAAGGCCATGCTGGAAGACATCGCAATCCTGACCGGCGGTCAAGTGGTTGCTGAAGAAGTCGGCATGACCCTGGAAAAAATCACGCTGGAAGAGCTGGGCCAAGCCAAGCGCATCGAAATCGGCAAGGAAAACACCATCGTCATCGACGGTGCTGGCCAGGCTGAATCGATCGAAGGCCGCGTCAAGCAAATCCGCGTGCAAATCGAAGAAGCGACCTCGGACTACGACCGTGAAAAACTGCAAGAGCGCGTGGCCAAGCTGGCCGGCGGCGTTGCGGTGATCAAAGTCGGTGCTGCCACCGAAGTTGAAATGAAAGAAAAGAAAGCCCGCGTTGAAGATGCACTGCACGCAACCCGCGCTGCCGTGGAAGAAGGCATCGTTCCTGGCGGCGGCGTAGCCCTGCTGCGCGCTCGCGCTTCGATCACCGTCAAAGGCGACAACCCGGACCAGGACGCAGGTATCAAGATCGTTCTGCGCGCCATGGAAGAGCCACTGCGCATGATCGTGCAAAACGCCGGCGAAGAAGCTTCGGTGGTGGTTGCAGCGGTTCTGGCTGGCAAAGGTAACTACGGTTACAACGCCGCCAACGGCACCTACGGCGACATGGTCGAAATGGGCGTTCTGGATCCAGCCAAAGTCACCCGTTCGGCACTGCAAAACGCAGCATCGATCGCTGGCCTGATGCTGACCACCGACTGCATGATCGCTGAAATCAGCGAAGACAAAGCTGGTGGCGGCATGGGCGGCATGGGTGGTATGGGCGGCATGGGCGGCATGGACGGCATGATGTAATTGCCGGCATAAGCCTCGCTGTACAGAAAAGCCAGCTTCTTCGGAAGCTGGCTTTTTTACATGAGGGCGATACTATCGGCTGGCCGAAAGCCTTTCTTAGTCTCACAAACAAGCTCAATGAACGACGACATTTCGACCGCAGACTTACTCAAAAGGCTAGAAGAGATCAATGTGCCTGACGCAAGGCACACTGTCTATTCGCGATATGACGAGCATGGTTTAAGAGATGCTACGTTACCGGACCATTACGCCGATATCGCTAAATTCCAGCTCTGCCCGGATGTACCAAAGGACGTTGTCATACAGTATGAAACTGCGAAAAACATTTATCTCTATGCTTGGTATGTGTACCGCTTTTATCCAATCGCTGAACAACAAGCACTATCTAGTTTAGAGATGGGGCTGCGTAAGCGACTTCCCGCCAGTTTACGAGATCAACAATTCCTCGATCTACATTCTGAGGATATGGCATACCAAAGAGTATCGCTGATATCGGGCGACTACAGATCCCATCCCCACGACCAAACGATGAGATTGTCCGGCGGGGCCGGCACGATTGAAAAGTTAAGATTGATCTAAAGACAATCCCTGCCTACAATCGACGTTCCTCAACTTTCCTTAGACGGGACCGCCATGCGTGCTTATCGCCTTCTTCCATTGCTGCTGTGTGCCGGCCTTGCCCATGCCCAGAAGATGCCGGCGCAGGATACCGTCAAAGGCGGCAAGGATCATCCGCTGCTGTCGCGCTTTGAAGGGTCGAAGATGGTCGGCTACGGTATCAAGGAATTCGACGAGGTGATGCTGCCAGCCGGTAAGCGCGGCGAGAACAAGGGCGGCCAGATGGCGTTCGACAGCTCGCTGCTGTTGGAAGGCAAATACACCCGCATGGCCTACAACTTCCCGCCTGAACGCTCGGCGCTGGAGGTGATGCGCAACTACCAGGCGGCGCTGGAAAAGGCCGGCCTGAAAACCGTGTTCGCCTGCGCCAAGGAAACCTGCGGCAAGGGCTTCGGCGAATTCTTCCTCGAAAAACGCGTCGGCGATCATTTCATCCAGGGTGCAGAGGCCAGCTGGGATCCGTTCAACTACGGCCGCGACGACGAGCGCTACCTGCTGGCCAAGGGCACGCGCCCGGACGGCTCGCTGGTCCACGTGGGTGTGTATTCGGTGGCGCCGGTGCAGGACAAGCTGGGCGGTATCTACGTCGAGATCGTCGAGGCCAAGGCGATGGAAGGCGGCAAGGTGTCGGTCAACCTGAACGCGGCCGACATGGCCAAGGGCATCGCGGCCGACGGCAAGGTGGCCGTGTACGGCGTCTTCTTCGACACCGACAAGACCGACGTCAAGCTGGAGTCCAAGGCCGCGCTGGCCGAGATGGCCAAGCTGCTGCAGCAGGATGGCAAGCTGAAGCTGTACGTGGTCGGCCATACCGACAGCCAGGGCGCGCTGGCGCACAACCTGGAGCTGTCGCAGAAGCGGGCGGAGTCGGTGATCAAGGTGCTGGCGGCGGACTACAAGGTCGACGCCAAGCGGCTGAGCGCCAAGGGCGTGGCCTCGTACGCGCCGGCGGCCTCGAACGATGCCGATGCCGGACGCGAGAAGAATCGCCGGGTCGAGCTGGTCAAGCAATAAACAAGTCGGCGGCGGAGGCTACAACGAGATCAGCGATGCGGCTTCCATTTTCCGCAATAGTTCTTCGCCCCTGGCCTCGTCGCATCCCGCCATCCGGTCGATCAGTGTATCCATCG
This sequence comes from Duganella sp. GW821-FHT07G03, assembly GCF_059418605.1. Classification (NCBI taxonomy): domain Bacteria; kingdom Pseudomonadati; phylum Pseudomonadota; class Betaproteobacteria; order Burkholderiales; family Oxalobacteraceae; genus Duganella; species Duganella sp. GW821-FHT07G03. The sequence goes on along the minus strand of NZ_JBWKQE010000004.1, from coordinate 266,218 downwards.
CATTGGCGGCATTTCGGATGTAGACTTCGGCTGTCGTCCGGTCCAGATCATCAATGCGCTTATGCTCCGCTTCTTCGATAGCGGCCAAAATAGTCTTGGTAAGCACGATGCCTTCCGGCGTAGCAGGATTGGATGACCCATCGAAAAAGATATCGCGCTGCTGCTCTTCGGGTAAGCCTGCTTGATCCAAAGCTCGAATGCAATAATAAATCACAGAAAAGGCGGTATCTTCAGGTACGCATTCAACATAGGTAAGAATGTCCATGACTCGCTCCGATTCATAGCTCAATCGCATCAAAGAGACTTCTTGGCAATTTCTTGATGATGTACTCCTCAGAGAAAAGGCTAGCCCGCTGTGTCACCGATACCGACTTAAGCAAAGCAGCTACCGGCGCCGCCGGGATCACCAGCATAAGGGGTTTAAAATTGGCGGGATGAGCCCGCCGTATCAGCTTGAGAATTTCCCTGTACTGAGACGTACCAATCATACCTTCATTTAACCGACTAAAAGCGCCACGCTGAATACCAGCCCGGACGTTGTCTACTCTGGATGAATGCAGATCCAACGCATCCACATCCTTCATAAGACCCCAATACAGCATACGTGGGTTTGAGCTTGGCGGTACTGAGTTATACGGGTTCAGTCTCGACTGCGGGTCGAAGTAAGGCGTACACCAGGCATAGTGAATCTCGCCGTAGAAATACTGGCTGATTTCATACGCGATCCAAGTCGAGCAAGAGTAATAGATACTTTTGTTGTTCATTCCGCCGCCTCCTCCATCAAGCTCCACAACGCCTCGATGGCAGGTGTAGCATGCGGTGCGGCGGTACGGCCTGATCGCACTCAAAGGTGTGCTCGCCTGTTCAGGCGTCGCGATACTCCGCTTCCAGCTCCTCGCGGCGCGGGGTGTCGGCGATGTGCACGATCAGCGTCTCGCGCAGTTCGTGCGCGGGGTGCGCGGCGCGGTGCCTGGCGTACCAGAACGCTTCGCTCAGTTCCTCGTCCTCGTGCGCGGTGGTGATCAGCAGCTGTTCGTCCGGCACGTCTTCGTAGTTGACCGCTTCCAGGCTGGCGTCTTCGATCGCTTCGCGCCAGGCTTCGCATTCCTTGCCCCACACAAGCGCCAGCGCACAGCCGGACTCCACCAGCCAGCGGCTGGTTTCCCACATCGTCATCTCCGCCACGTCGGCCTCGACCACCACCACGGCTTTGAAGTGCGACAGGCCTTCCAGCGCGGGAAGATCGCTGTCCGGGGTGAGGTGTAAATAACGGATGACTGGCTTCTGCATGATGGGACCATAAAAAACGAATCCCGGATTCTAACAGGGAGGAGCCCGCCCCTCCCTGCCCTCACGGTTTAAAACGGATCCAGCGCGATGGTGAACTTGCCGCTCGCGTCGAGCGCGCCCATCGTATAGCCCTGCCAGCCCGGATACGCCTGCGGCTCCCAGTAGAACACGCCCAGCCCGTTCGAGCCCAGCGCCTTGGTCTTGCTCAGCAGATCGGCCAGCATGGCTTTGCTGGTGGCGGCCTGGGTCCAGTCCAGGCCCACTTCCGTCACCATCACCGGCTTGGCGTAGCGCGACACCATGTCCCACATATTGGTCGAGATCTTGTTGTTGTAGTTGGCCCAGTCCGACGCCGGCGGATAGTGCGACATGCCGATCACGTCCCACTTGGCGCCCGCGCCCTTCACACCATCGAAGAACCAGCGGAACACGGCGTTGTCATAGCCGTTGGCCAGGTGCAGGATCACCTTGGCGTCGGGATAGACCGCCTTGGTGGCGTTGTAGCCGCTGTTGATCAGCCCGGCCAGGTTGGCGAAGCTGGTGGTCTTCCCTTCCGGCCACAGCATGCCGCTGTTGATCTCGTTGCCGACCTGTACCCACTCGACCGTGATGCCATTGGTCTTCAGGTAGCTGAGGATCCCCTGCGTGTGGCTGTAGACGTCGTTGTTGAGCTGCGCCAGCGTGTGGCTGGCCCAGGCGGCGGGCTTGGTCTGCTGGCCGGGGTCGGCCCAGCCGTCGCTGTAGTGGAAGTCGATCAGGATGCGCTGGCCTTGGGCGGCGGCGCGCTTGGCTTTGTACAGCACGTCGGCGCCGTTGTTCCAGCCGCCGCTGGGGTTGACCCACACGCGCAGCCGGATCGAGTTCACCTGCAAGTTCTTCAGCAGCACAAACGGATCGGTCTTGACGCCGCTGCTGTTGTAGAACGAATAGCCGCTGGACTCCTGCTGGCTGACCCAGCCGACATCGGCGCCGTTGGCGAAGGTGGCGCACTGCGCGCCCAGGCTGAACGCCAGGCCGCAGAACGCGAACAGCAAATGCTTGAGCTTCATTATTTTTGTCTCCAGTTTTTTATAGTTTGAATGACACTCACTGCCGACCACGTGTGCGCACCTCCCCCCGCCGCGTCGCGCGGCATCTCTAAAAAACGGATAACGATGAGTGCCGCCGCTAGCCGAAGCGCGCGGCCGGCACGCCGGCCACGTCCAGCCGCACGGCGAACAAGGCGCCGGTCAGCGGGAACTCCTGCAACTGCTCGGGCGTGTTGTCCTCGCGCGCGGTGGTGATGAACAGCGTCTTCAGGTCGGCGCCGCCGAAGGTGCACGAGGCCGGATTGCGCACCGGCACATGGATGGTGTCCAGCAGTTCGCCGTCGGCCGAGTAGCGGCAGACGCGGCCGCCGCCCCACTGCGCGATCCAGACGCAGCCTTCGCTGTCGACCGTCATGCCGTCCGGCGAACCTTCGCCGTCGCCGAACTGGCGCCACATGCGCGGCGCGCCCAGCGTGCCGTCGACCGCCAGCGGATAGGCATAGGTGCGGCCTTCAAGGCTGTCGGTGTGGTACATGGTGGCGCCGTCCCGGCTGAAGGCTGGGCCGTTGCAGATGTGGTAGCCCTCGTCGGCCACCGTCAGCGACAGGTCGGTATCCAGACGGAACAGCAGGCCGATGGCCTGCGCGTAGTCGGTGTTGTGCATGGAACCGGCCCAGATGCGGCCGGCGCTGTCGGCCTTGGCGTCGTTCATGCGCAGGCCGCTGCCGGCCGGGAACGGACGCGCCAGGTATTCGATGCGCAGTTCCGGCTCCAGCCACACGCGAGCGATGCCGTCGCGCAGGCCGGCCATGAAGCCGTCGCCGTCGCGGCGCGCGACCAGCCAGCAGATGTAGTCGGGCATGGTCCAGCTGTGGCGCTGGCCGCCGTCCACATCCAGCGCGTGCAAGATCTGGTTTTTCAGGTCGACGAAATACAGGCGGTTTTGCTCCGCCACCCACAGCGGGCCTTCGCCCAGCTGCGCGCCGGCTTCCCAGATACATTGCACGTCATGCTTGCTCATCAGTTTTACTCCGAGTGTCGAATCCGCCATCATAAAGCTTAAGCGGTCAAAGCGCGCCATTTGCTCACGTAGGCCGCTGCCCGCTGCCCCAGTTCCTCCAGGCCGACGCCCGGCGTGTACAACTGGCCGCCGATGCCGAAGCCGGTGGCGCCAGCGCGCACCCAGCCTTCCATATTGTCCGGCGTGATGCCGCCGACCGGCCACATCGGCGTGCCGGCGGGCACCACGCTGTTGAACGCCTTCAGGCCGTTGTGGCCGACCATATCGGCCGGGAACAGTTTGAGCGCATGGGCGCCGGCGTCGAGCGCGGCAAACGCTTCGGTCGGCGTGGCGACGCCGGGCGCGCAGTACATGCCCAGCTCGGCCGCTCGGCGGATCACGGCCGGATTGCAGTTCGGCGAAACCAGCAGGCGTCCGCCCGCTTCGTACACGGCCTCGACGTGGCCGACGTTGAGCATGGTGCCGCCGCCGACCAGCGTATCGGGCAGCTGTTCCTTGACCAGCGCGGCGATGCATTCGATGGCGCCGGGACGGTTGAGCGGCACTTCCAGCGCGCGGAAGCCGGCCTGGTGCAGCACCTTGCCGACCGCGACCGCCTCCTCGGGTTGCAGGCCGCGCAGGATGGCGACCAGTGGTACGGTGGGGTGGGATGGAGTCATGTTCAAGCCTGGTGATGGAATTGGGAAATCGCGGCGCAATACACGCGATGCGGATCGAGCACGTCGCACTGCAAGCCGAAGTGGCCGGCGGCCACGGCGTAGCGGGCCGCCAACGCGGTCGAGCCGATGACGGTGATGCCGGCCGCGCCACCGCCCTCGGCCAGCGCGCGGGTGGCGGCGGCGAATTCGGCGCCGATCAGCAAGCCGCTGACCACGGCCGGCGCCTGCGCCTGCGGCGCGCTGCGCGAGACCACGCCGGCACGCACGCGGAACAGGGTATTCGATAGTGGTTCGTTGAGGACGGCCTGCCGCAGGCCGATGGCGTAACCCTCCGCATCCGAGGCGTCGCCGCCCATCATGGACGACAGGGTGCCGCGCGCCGACAGCATGGCGAACAGCTCGCCGGTCATGTAGGTCGACAGCGACTGGATCACGCCGTCGCGCAGCAGCACCCATTTGCTGTGGGTACCGGGCAGCACCAGCCAGCCATCGCGATGGCCGAGCGCCACCGCGCCCAGCAGCTGGGTCTCCTCGCCGCGCATGACGTCGACGGTGACGCCGTTGCGGTAGCAATAGCCGGGCACGATGCGGCAGCGGCCGGCCCAGTCGGCGTCGCTCACCGGCGCCAGGTGCTGCGGCAGGCGCCGCAAGGGCACGGCGCTGTCGAGGTAGGCGACTTCCTGCCAGCCGGAGGCGCTGCCGACCATGCCGGACATGATCACCGGCACCTGGCCGTCTATGCCCATGGCGTCGAGCAGGCCGGCCAGCGAATCGCCGAAGCGCTCGCGTCCGCCGACCGCCAGCATGCCCTGGTCATCCTCGTGTTCGGCCAGGCAGGCGCCGTGTTGATCGACCAGATAGGCCCGACGGTTGCTCGTGCCCCAGTCTATGCCCAGTATATTTTTTTCCACTATGCGATCCCTTTTACGACGCTGCCGCCATGGTACGAAAAAGACCGGCCCGCCTCCAATGAATTATCTCGCGGGAGTAATATCAAAATAGTATAGCCAAGGCCTGTTCAGGCCGGTAAAAGTTGCCCCTTGGATGCCTTTGGTTTAGTATGACCGCAACCAACAATCCAGGCATTCACGTATATGGCATCTCGCACCCCGTCCACCCGAAATCTGTTCATTGCAAGCGCCGTCGCCGGTGCGTTGCTGTTGGGCGGGGGTGTCTATTTCGCCGCCATCAAGCCGGCCGAATCCCAGGTCATGCCGGCGATAGCCAAGCTGCCGGCCAGCGCCAGCGGTTCGGCCTCGGCGTCGGCGTCCGCCAGCGCGACGGCAGCGCCGCGCGCGGCCGTCAATGTGGCGCCGTCGGCCTCGGCCGAAGTCCAGCATGTGCGCAGCAAGGAACAGGCCGCGGCGGCGCTGATGGCGCTGCCGGAACTGCAAGCGTGGTCGGCCATCGTGGAGAAGAATTCGGGTGGCAAATCGCACGGGGCGCTGATCGAGTACGATCCGGCCCCGCGCAAGCTGAACGGCAAGAACTACTGGCAGTTCAGCTTTGTGGAAAACAGCAGCGATGCGGCGCAGCGATGGGAGAGCTTCCTGGTCTCGTCGAGCGACGAAGAAATCCTGGTGGAAGACGCCAGCACCGACGAAGTCATCAGCCTGGCGCGCTGGCGCCGTGAAAAACACCCCGCCAAGCGCACCAGCATCGACGGCTAAGCGAGTTTCCGCTCCGCCTGCGGCGCGGCCTTGGCGGCTGCGCCCACCTGCCCTATCCACCACACCGAGAACAAGGTCAGGCCGGCTGCGATCCAGCCGTTCAGACCGTAGCCGACGATATGGCCGGCCGCATCGGTGTGCAGCATCAATCCCCCCAACAGCGCGCCGACGCCGCTGCCCACTTGCTGGATCGCCGAGTTAGAGCTGAGGAAGGCGCCGCGCTTGGCCGGCTCCGGCACCGTCGTCATCAAGGCCTGCATCGGAATGTTGCGGCCCGACAGAGCCATCATGAAGAACGGGAAGAACAGGATCACCGCCACCAGCGGGATCGCCGGCATGTGCGTCATGAACATGATCGGCAGGATCGAGAACAGCGCGATATAACGGTACACCCGCTGGGCGCCGGCCCGGTCCGACCATTTGCCTATCCTGCGCGCGCTGAACAGCGTGGCCACGCCGCCGGCCAGGTAGACAAAGGTGATCTCCGCCGGCTGCACGCCGATATTCTCCACCAGCACCGGCGAGATAAAGGGAATCACCAGCATGCCCGTCAACATATTCACGCCCGACAGCAGGAAGGCTTTCAGGTGGCCGCGCACGCGGTACAGGCCGATCAGATTGGGCAGCACCTCGGACAGCGGCACGCGGCGCGTCAGATGGCCGTCCAGCGCCGGCAGCACGCGCCAGGCGGCGAACCAGATCAGCAGCGAAAACACCACCAGCAGATAGAACGGCGAGGCCCAGCCGAAGTGCGCGGCCAGCATCACGCCGGTCGGCACGCCGGCCACGGCGGCCAGGCTGAACGAAGTCATCACGATGCCGGTGGCCGCGCCGCGACGGTCGGGCGGGATCAGGTCGCCGATGATGGCCATGATGATGGAGGCCAGCACGCCGCCGGTCAGGCCGGCAAAGGCGCGCGACAGCACCAGCAGGTGGAAGTTGGGCGCCAGCGCGCAGGCCAGGTTCGACAAGGTGAACAACGCGAACATCGCCAGCAGCAGGCGCTTGCGGTCGTAGCGGTCGATATACATGGAGGCCAGCAGGCCGGACAGGCCGGCGCACCAGGCGTAGGCCGACACCGCGCCCGACACGGCGGCCGGCTCGATGGCAAAGGCGCGCATCAGCTGCGGCGCCAGCGGCATCATCACCATGAAGTCCATGATGACGGTGAACTGGGTCAGCGCCAACAGCCAGAGCACGATACGCTCGCGCGCCGGCGGCAGTGGGATGGTTATTGTTGTCATGTGATGTAGGATTAGTCCAGTTGATTCACTTCGCTGACCGCGCGCTGCAGGATGGCGCGGATCTGCGCGGCGCGCTGGTCGCTGGCGCCGGGGCCATGGGCTTTGTCGATCACGGCGGCCTTCAGCTCATGCATCATCATGCGCAGATCGACGCGGCCCTCGGACGGCTCGCCCAGGCGCGCCAGGATGACGTCGACGAACTGGCGGTTCTCGGCCAGGAAAGCCTCGCCTTCGGGCGTGATGGTGTGCAGCTTCTTGTTGCCATCAGCCATGGCCGAGACATGGCCCATATCGAGCAGCAGGGACAGCAACGGATAGATGGCGCCCGGGCTGGGCGTATAGCCGCCGCCGGAAAGCTGTTCGAGCTCCTTGATGAGTTCATAACCGTGGCGCGGCTTTTCAGCGATCAGGTGCAGCACGACATAGCGCATGGCGCCGGCGTCGAACATTTTCGGTCCACGGCCGCGTCCGCCGCCGCCGCGATGGTGGTGATGGTCGCCATGCATGGCGTGATGGCGGTGTTGGTGATGTAAAAATCTAAACATTTTTAAACTCCTTACGATATAACAAGTTAAGATATAACTTATTAAGATATATCTTAACTTGTTTACGGAAGAGTTCAAGGACTTTTTTTATATAATTTACGCTTGACCTACACGCCACGTCAGAGTTCACGATGCTCCCATGCTCACAGTAAAACAACTTTCCAAGCTGGCCGGCGTCACCACCCGGACCCTGCACTATTACGACGAGATCGGCTTGTTGAAGCCATCGCGCGTCGGCGACAACGGTTATCGCTATTACGGCGAGGCGGCGCAGTTGCGCTTGCAGCAGATCCTGTTCTACCGGGAACTGGACGTGCCGCTGGCGGAGATCCGCAAGCTGATGGACCGCGACGATTTCGACGTCATGGCGGCTCTGCTCAGTCACAAGAAAGCGTTGCGCAATCAGGCCGAACGGCTGCAAGGCCTGATCGCGACTGTGGACAACACCATCCTCCACCTACAAGGGAAGCAGATCATGAGCAGCGAAGGTTTATTTTCCGGCTTGAACCAGCCGCAGCAACAGGCATACGCCAAGGAAGCGGAACAGCGCTACGACGCGGCCACGGTAAGGGCATCGACCAAACAATGGGGCGCGTACAGCAAGGCCAAACAGGACGCCATCATGGAGGAAGGGAATACGGTTTATACCGATATGGTCGCGGCCATGCCGCAGGGAGCGGACAGCGCGGCGGTGCAGGCGATCGTGCAGCGCTGGCGCGATCATCTGGAATATTTCTGGGTGCCGCAGGTGGAGCAGCTGACCAGCCTGGCCGCCACCTACTCCGAAGACCCGCGCTTCAAAGCCAACTTCGACAAGATCCACCCCGAGCTGGCGACGTTCATGCTGCACGCGGTGCAGCACTACGTCAGACTTGACCCCGTTGTTTAGCTGTCGAGGTGGGAGATCAGCAGGCGGCGGTTGTCGTCGCCGCCGTTGGCGGTCTTGTGCTCAACTACCAGGCGCGAGTTCTGCGTGTCCAGCGAAATGCCTACCGACAGAATGTCGATCAGCAGCAGTTGCAGGATGCGTGAGATCATCGACAGGAAGGTCGTACTGTCTTCGCTGTGGTCAACCGCCAGGCAGACGCTGGCTTTCTTCGCCAGCGGCGAGTTGCTCGACGTGATGGCGATGACGTCCGCCCCCGCCGCCCGCGCCGCATCGACCGCCGCTAACAGATCCGGCAGCTTGCCGGAATTGGAGATGGCAATCACCACGTCGCCCGGATTCAACAACTCGGCCGCCAGGGTCAGCAAGTGCGAGTCGCCATACGCCGACGTCGGAATGCGGAAGCGGAAGAACTTGTGCTGGCCATCCAGCGCCACCACGCGCGAATTGCCCATCGCGTAGAACTCGACCCGCTTGGCCTTGGCCACCAGCGCGATCGCCTTGTCCAGCGAACGCACGTCCAGCTGGTCGCGGAATTTCAAAATCGCGGAAACCGTATTGTCGATGACCTTGGCGCTCAGGTCGTGCGTGCTGTCGCTGACGCGCACCTGGCTGTGGCGCACCGGAATCGCACCGGTCAGGCTGCTGGCGAACTTCAATTTGAAATCGGCCAGACCGAGGAAACCCAGCGAACGGCAGAAACGGATCACGGTCGGCTGGCTCACTTCGGCCAGGCGCGCGATGTCGGCGATCGGTTCGTTCAACACCAGGCGCGGCTGCTCCAGCACCAGCTGCGCCACGCGCTGCTCGGCCGGCGTCAACTCGTGCTGCAGATGCTGCACGCGCTCCATCAGCGTGTTGGCCCCGCTGCGTCCGCGCAAGTGCTCGGACAAGATCGTCGCCACGCCGTAGAACGCCGGATTCGGCGTGGTAATCACATAAGTCGGAATCTCCGACAGGTAACTGGTGAAACGGCCCTTGGCCTCGAAGCGCGAACGGAACGGCGACGAGGCGAACCACTCGCCCATGCGCGGCACGATGCCGCCGCCGATGAACATGCCGCCGAAGGCGCCCAAGGTCACGGCCAGGTTGGCGGTGGCGCCGCCCAGCATGGCGCAGAAGCATTCCAGCACTTCCAGGCACAGCGGGTCCTTGTCGGTCAGCGCGCCGGCCATGATCTCCTGCGAAGTCAGGTCGCGCACCTGGCGTCCATTGCGCTTGGCGATGGCGCGGTAGATGATCTCCATGCCGGGGCCGGAAATCAGCCGCTCGGTCGATACGTGCGACCAGGTCTGCCAGGCGTACTGCAAAATCGAATATTCGCGCTCGTCGGCCGGCGCGAAGTTGGTGTGGCCGCCTTCCGAACCCAGCGTGACGAAACCGTCCACGGTCGGTATCACGCCCGACACGCCCAGGCCGGTGCCCGGCCCCAGCACGCCGATGACGGAATTGGAGGCCGGCTTGCCGCCGCCCACCTGCATCAGATCGGCCGGCTTCAGGCCCGGCAGCGACATCGCCAGCGCGGTGAAGTCGTTCACCACCAGCAGCGTGTGCAGGCCCAGCGCGCGGCGCACCTCGTCGGTGGAGAATTCCCAGTCGCGGTTGGTCATGCGCACGTGGTCGCCGCTGACCGGATTGGCCACCGCCAGCGCCGCGTGGTTCAGCGTGATATCGGAATGATCCGACAGGTAGGAGCGCAGCATCGCCACGATGTCGGTGTAGTCGTCGCACTTGAGCACGCGCACCGCGCGGAACTCGCCGGGCGCGGTCTGCAAGGCGAAGCGGGCGTGGGTCGCGCCGATGTCGGCCAGCAGGCGCGGGCCGTCGGCGAAGGCGGTGCGGTTCAGTTTTTGATCTACTTCAGCTTGTTTCATCGTCAATTCAGTCAAAACAGTTGGCGGAAGCATACCCGAAATACGTGATGTTAAGAAGGAAACCGGTACAAATACCGCCGTCTTATGCCGCGTAGCCGAACCAGGCGCCGAAGGCCGGCAGTTGCACCTGGCCGTCGACCACCGTGCCCGGCAGGCCGTAGCCGTCCATCTGCTCGGCGCCCACCGCCTGCGGCAGCGCGCAGCTGACCGGCTCCGCACCCAGGTTGAACACGGCGATGATGTCGCGTTCGCCCTCGCCCCCTGTACTGCGGCGCAGCGCCAGCACCGGTTCCGGCGTGTCGAAGAACTGGATCGCGCCGCGCGTCAGCTGCGGCAGCTTGCGGCGCCAGGCGATGAACTGGCGGGTGAATTCCAGCGATGACGCGGCATCGCCCTCCTGCAGCGAGGCCGCCTTGGCCAGGTGGTCCGGCGATACCGGCAGCCATGGTTTGCCTTCGGTGAAGCCGCCGTTGGCGCCGTCGGTCCACGCCATCGGCGTGCGGCAACCGTCACGGCCCTTGAACTCCGGCCAGAAGGTGATGCCGTACGGATCCTGCAGCAGCTCGAACGGCACGTCCGCCTCGGCGAAGGCCAGTTCGTCGCCCTGGTACAGGCACGGCGTGCCCTTCAGCGACAGCTGCATCGCCAGGATCATCTTGGCGAACGCCGCCGGCGCTGCCGGGCCGCCCCAGCGGGTCGCCACGCGCTGCACGTCGTGGTTGCCGACCGACCAGGAAGCCCAGCCGCCCTTGACGCGCGCCTCGAAATTCTCCACCTGCTGGCGGATGTAGTGCGACGAGCAGGTCGGCACCAGCAGGTTGAAGCTGTAGGCCATCTGCAGCTTGTCGCCGTCGGCGGTGTACTCGGCCATCACGGCCAGCGAATCGTCGGCGCCCACTTCGCCGATGGCGACCGCCTTGTATTCATTGAGCAGCGAACGCAGTTTTTGCAGGAAAGGCAGGTTCTCCGGACGGCTCTTGTCGTAGATGTGCGCCTGCATGCCGTAGGGATTGACGTCCGAGACGGTGGCGGTGTCGCGGTTGAGGGCCGGCGGATTGCTGCGCAGCTGCTGGTCGTGGAAGTGGAAGTTGCAGGCGTCCAGGCGGATGCCGTCGACGCCGCGCTCCAGCCAGAAACGCAGCGCGTCCAGGTGGGCCTGCTGCACTTCCGGATTGTGGAAATTGACCTGCGGCTGGCTGACCAGGAAATTATGTAAATAGTATTGACGACGGCGCGTGTCCCACTGCCACGACGAGCCGCCAAATACCGACATCCAGTTGTTCGGCGGATTGCCGTCCGGCGCCGGATCGGACCAGACGTACCAGTCGGCCTTGGGATTGTCGCGGTTGGAGCGGCTCTCCTTGAACCATGCATGCTCCTCGGCCGTGTGGGCCATCACCTGGTCGATCATGATCTTCAGGCCCAGGCTGTGCGCCTTGGCGATCATCACGTCGAAGTCGGCCAAGGTGCCGAACATCGGATCGACGTCGCAGTAATCGGAGATGTCGTAGCCGAAATCCTTCATCGGCGATTTGAAATAAGGCGAAATCCAGACGATGTCCACGCCCAGCGATGCGATATAGTCCAGCTTTGCCGTAATCCCGGGTAAATCGCCGATGCCGTCACCGTTGGTGTCGTTAAAGCTGCGCGGGTAGACCTGGTAAATGATGGCCTCGCGGTACCAGTCCTGGGCGTGCGGGGAAACTTGTGTAAGTTGCTTAGTCATAAGAAAATCCGGGGTTGGCAAAGCTGGATATAGGTTTGTAGACAATATACATCACGAATATGGTTTTTTCAATCCATGAGGCACTTGCGGATTAATACAATTAATCCATAAAAATCATTATCTTACGGATATTTACAAAAATTCGTCGGATAAAAATAGTAGTCAAACTACACAGAATCAGGAGAGAAAATAGTGAGCAACACCGGCAACGGGCCGATGCCCCGGCAAATTCCTTACATCATCGCCAACGAAGGCTGCGAACGCTTCAGCTTCTATGGGATGCGCAACATCCTGACGCCGTTCCTGCTCAGCACCCTGCTGCTGTTCGTGCCGCTGGCCGACCGCGCCAGCGAGGCCAAGCATGTATTCCACACCTTCGTCATCGGCGTGTACTTCTTCCCGCTGCTGGGCGGCTGGCTGGCCGACCGCTGGTTCGGCAAATACAACACGGTGTTCTGGTTCAGCCTGATCTATGTGGCCGGGCATGCCTGCCTGGCGATCTTCGAGGACAACCTCAAGGGCTTCTACTTCGGCCTGTTCCTGATCGCGTTCGGTTCGGGCGGCATCAAGCCGCTGGTGGCGGCCTTCGTCGGCGACCAGTTCGACCAGACCAACAAGAACCGCGCCAAGCTGGTGTACGACGCCTTCTACTGGATCATCAACTTCGGCTCCTTCTTCGCCTCGCTGCTGATGCCGGTGTTCCTGCGCGACTACGGCCCGGCCGTCGCCTTCGGCATTCCCGGCATCCTGATGGCGATCGCCACGCTGGTGTTCTGGCTCGGCAAGCGCAAGTACATCCACGTGCCGCCGGCCGCGCCGAATCCGAATTCCTTCAGCAGCGTGGCCCGCACCGCGCTGATGAGCAAGCAGCCCGGCCAATCGCGCCCCGGCCTGATGATGGCCGGCGTCGGCGCGCTGGGCGCGGTGGCGTCGCTGTGCATGGCGCCGCAGTGGGGCTTCGTCATCGCCGCCTGCCTGGCGCTGGTGCTGGTGCTGGCGTTTGGCGGCATCGGCGTGTCGATGCAGCTGGACCGCGCGCGCGGCCTGCATAGCGACGAGGCGGTGGAAGGCGTGCGCTCGGTGCTGCGCATCCTGATCGTGTTCGCGATGGTGACGCCGTTCCATTCGCTGTTCGATCAGAAGGCGTCGACCTGGATCGTGCAGGCAAATGCGATGAATAGCCCGCTGTTGAACATCTTCGGCTGGGAGTTCACGCTGCTGCCGGCGCAGATGCAGGCCGTCAATCCGATCCTGGTGATGCTGCTGATCCCGTTCAACAACCTGGCCTTGTATCCGATCATGCGCGCCATCGGCATCACGCCGACGCCGCTGCGCCGCATGGGCATGGGCATCGCGCTGGCCGGCGTGTCGTGGATCGTGATCGGCATGATCCAGTTGCAGATGGACGGCGGCGACAAGGTCTCCATCCTGTGGCAGCTGCTGCCGTATGCGCTGCTGACGTTGGGCGAGGTGCTGGTATCGGCGACGGGGCTGGAGTTCGCCTACAGCCAGGCGCCGGTGCCGATGAAGGGCATTATCCTGAGCTTCTGGTATCTGGCCATCACGGTCGGCAACCTGTGGGTGCTGATCGTCAACGCCGGCGTGAAGAACGACGCCGTCAGCGCGTACATCGCCGGCAGCGGCATGGGGGTGATCGCGTTCCAGATGTTCTTCTTCGCCGCCTTCGCCCTGCTGGTCGCAGCGATCTTCGCGCTGTATGCGATACGCTACAAAATGGTGGACAACTACCGCGCCGATACGCAAAAGGCCGCTTAAGAAGTCGCTGGTTTGAGGTCATAATTTGTGACCTCAAACCCCGGAACGGCATTCCTCGTATCAAAACTACAGATTTTGGATTACCATAACCGGCAAATACAGGGGTATTTGCCGGTTTTTTGTAGCCGCACTACCTAAATCTATAGTTTTGGAGGCGGCGATATGGGCGGTATGCATCTTGGGACGTGGCGGCGGATGGCCGGGGTTTCTGTTGGCGGCGCGCTGGCGTTGACTTGTGTGGCGGCCGCGGCCGCCGACGCGACACTGGCGGCATGCGATGGGCCGTTCGCTACCGTCCTGCAGCCAGCCGTCGCTGCCGATGCGCGGGCCTATTGGCTCAATCGCCAGCTGATCAAGTGGCCGGGCGCAGACGCTTCCGGCGGCGCTTTCAAACTCTATTACTCCGCTTCCGCCTCGCTGCATGCGACGCCTGGCGCGCGGGTGTCAGGCGCGGATGGCTCGCTGGCCTTGGCGCGCTTTGATGGCGGCTTGCCGTCCGATGTCGCGCAGCGCTTCAAGTTCGTCGGCAATGGCGCGGTACTGACACTGGCGGCAGCGGATACGGCGCGCCTCGGCGGCGCGCTGACGCAGCAGGTCATGCTGGTGCAGGAGGCCGACGACGGCACCGTGCGCGACGCCACCACGCTGCAAATCGCCGGCGCGCTCGATGACCTGTATGCCAGCGCCGCCAAGGCGCGCGATCTGGGCGTCAGCGTCGGCAAACAAACCGGCTTCAAACTTTGGGCGCCGACCGCGCAACGCGTGGCGCTGTGCACCTACTCCAGCGGTTCCGGCAAAGCCTCCGCCATCACCACCATGCAGCGCGACGACGCCACCGGCATCTGGTCCGCACACCTTGATGGCAATCGCTCCGGCCAGTACTACCAATACCTGGTGGATGTGGTGGCGCCATCGGCGGGCCTGGTACGCAACCTCGTCACCGATCCCTATTCGATCAGCCTGACCACCGACTCCAAGCGCAGCTACATCGCCGACCTGAACGCGGCCAAGCTGAAGCCCGCCGGCTGGGACAAAACCCCCGCCCCGAAAAAAGTGGCCGCCCAATCCGACATGACGGTCTACGAACTGCATGTGCGCGACTTCTCGATCAACGACAGCACCGTCAACACCGCCAACCGCGGCAAGTACACCGCCTTCACCGAAACCGGCTCCAACGGCATGAAGCACCTGGCGGCACTGAGCAAGGCCGGCATGACCGACATCCACCTGCTGCCCGTGTACGACATCGGCAGCGTGCCGGAACAAGGCTGCGTCACGCCAAACATCCCGGCCGGCCTGGCGCCGGACAGCGAAGAGCAACAAGCGCTGGTCGCCAAGACCCAGGCCACCGACTGCTACAACTGGGGCTACGACCCATACCACTACAACGCGCCCGAAGGCAGCTACGCCACCGACCCGGCCGACGGCGCCAAGCGCATCGTCGAATTCCGCCAGATGGTGCAGGCGCTGCACAAGACCGGCCTGCGCGTCGGCATGGACGTGGTGTACAACCACACCTTCATCGCCGGCCAGAATGAGAAGTCCGTGCTGGACCGCGTGGTGCCCGGCTACTACCACCGTCTGAACGCCAAGGGCGCGATCGAACGCTCCACCTGCTGCGACAACACCGCCACCGAAAACCTGATGATGGCCAAGCTGATGATCGACTCGGTCGAACAGTGGGCCGTGCAGTACAAGATCGACTCGTTCCGCTTCGACCTGATGGGCCACCAGCCGCGCGCCGCGATGGAGCAGCTGCAGGCCAGCGCCGACCGCGCCACCGGCCGCCACATCAACCTGATCGGCGAAGGCTGGAACTTCGGCGAAGTGGCCGACGGCGCGCGCTTCGTGCAGGCCTCGCAGCTGTCGCTGAACGGCAGCGGCATCGGCACCTTCAGCGACCGCGCGCGCGATGCGGTGCGCGGTGGCGGCGCCGGCGACAGCGGCGTGCAGATGATCACGCAACAAGGCTACATCAACGGCCTGGTGTACGACGCCAACGCGCAAGCGGGAACACGTCCCGCCAGCGACCTGCTGCAAGCGTCGGACCTGGTCAAGGTCGGCCTGGCCGGTTCGATCCGCAGCTACCCGCTGCAAACCTCGGACGGCAAGACGCAGCCATTGCAGGACATCGTCTACGGCGGCAACCCGCCGGCCGGCTACGCCAGCGAGCCGGGCGAAGTGGTCAACTACGTCGAGAACCATGACAACCAGACGCTGTACGACATCAACGCCTTCAAGCTGCCGCGCACCACCACCAGCGCCGAACGCGCGCAGGTGCAGATGCTGGGCGCCGCCATCAACGCCTTCAGCCAGGGCGTGGCCTACTTCCATGCGGGCTTCGATATCCTGCGCTCCAAATCGCTGGACCGCAACAGCTTCGAATCGGGAGACTGGTTCAATCGCATCGACTGGAGCTACCAGGACAACTACTACGGCACCGGCGCCCCGCGCGCGGAAGACAACGGCAAGGACTACGACCTGATTAAGCCGCTGCTGCGTGACGCCGCCATCAAGCCATCGCCGAAAGACATCGCCTACGCGCGCGACGCCTTCCGCGACTTGCTGGCGATCCGCGCCAGCAGCACGCTGTTCCGCCTGCGCACCGCCGCCGACATCAAGCAGCGCCTGCGCTTCCACAACACCGGCAGCGGCCAGGTGCCGACCGTGATCGTCGCCCACCTGGACGGCGCCGGCTACGCGGGCGCCAATTTCAAGTCCATCACCTACCTGATCAACGTCGACAAAGTGGCGCAGCGCGTGACGGTTGACGCGGAAAAGAACCACCACTACCAACTGCATCCGGCCCACACCAACATGGCCGCAGCGGACAAACGCGTGGCCCCGGAAGCCAAGTACGACGCCGCTTCCGGCACGTTTGCAATTCCGCCACGCAGCGCCGTGGTATTCGTAGAAAAGAAGTAAACACCGTGATATCTTTTCGGCTCACCGTCGAGCCGGAAAGAGATCATCATGAGATGCAACCATATCGCAGCGCTGCTTACGCTGACCTTTACGCTAACCCTGGTCGCATGCGGTGGCGGCGACTACAACGCGCCGGCAAACCATGTGCCGGTCGCCATCGCCGGACCGGCACAAGGCGTGACGGCGGGCAGCTCGGTCAAGCTGGCCGGCAGCGGCACCGATGCGGACCAGGACATCCTCAGCTACTCTTGGACACTGGCCAAACCCGCAGGCAGCACGGCCGCCCTGCTGAACTACCACGTCGCCACGCCAACCTTCTTCGCCGACCTGCCGGGCGTCTACGTCGCCACGCTGACCGTCAACGACGGCAAGCTCGATAGCGCGCCATCTTCCGTCATCATCACCGCGCAGTAGCTGGCGCAGCTTGTTTAGTAATCGGCCAATAAACATGACGGCCGCCCAGGCCTGTTGGTTGGCGGCGATGGCATAGCTGCTACACTGGTTTTCGCCAGTCACCACCGCCAAAATTATGAAACTGCACACGCTTGCGCTGCCCCTCTTCCTGTTCGCGCTGACCGCTTCCGCCGCGCCCGTCGCCGATCCCGTCGAATGGATCAATCCCCTGATGGGCACCGCCAGCAAGCCCGAACTCTCGAACGGCAATACCTATCCGACCATCGCGCTGCCGTGGGGGATGAACTTCTGGACGCCGCAGACCGGCAAGATGGGCAACGGCTGGGCCTACACCTACGACGCCGACAAGATCCGCGGCTTCAAGCAAACGCACCAGCCGTCGCCGTGGATGAACGACTACGGCCAGTTCGCCATCATGCCGGTCACCGGCAAGCCAAAATTCACGCAGGACGACCGCGCCAGCTGGTTCTCGCACAAGGCGGAAGTGGCCAAGCCTTACTACTACAGCGTCTACCTGGCCGACGCCGACGTGACCACCGAAATCGCGCCGACCGAACGCGCCGCGCAGTTCCGCTTCACCTTCCCGAAAACCGACGACGCCTATGTGGTGGTGGACGCCTACGACAAAGGCTCATACATCAAGGTGATCCCGGCGGAGCGCAAGATCGTCGGCTACAGCACCCGTTACGCGCGCGGCCCGCTGCCGAAGAATTTCAAGAACTACTTCGTCATCTACTTCGACAAACCCTTCACCACCACCCGCATCTGGAGCGGCGACAAACTGGTGAGCAACGTGATGGAACTGGCCAGCGACCATAGCGGCGCGGTGGTCGGCTTCAAGACCGCGAAAGGCGAGAAGGTCGGCATGCGCGTGGCCTCCTCCTTCATCAGCGAGGAACAGGCGGAGCTGAACCTGAAGCGCGAACTGGCAACCGACAGCTTCGACGCCACCGCGCAAAAAGGCAAGGAAGTATGGAACAAGACGCTGAGCCGCATCAGCGTGGAAGGCGGCAGCGACGACCAGACGCGCACCTTCTATTCCAGCCTGTATCGCATGCTGTTCTTCCCGAACAAGCTGTATGAGATCGACGCCAACAACCAGATCGTCCACTGGAGTCCCCACAACGGCAAGATCCTGCCCGGCTATATGTACGCCGGCACCGGCTTCTGGGACACCTTCCGCGCGCTGTATCCCTTCCTGAACCTGATGTACCCGTCGATCAACCGCGAGATGCAGGCCGGCCTGGTCAACGACTACATGGAAAGCGGCTGGCTGCCCGAATGGTCCAGCCCCGGCCTGGCCGACGTCATGATCGGCAACAACTCGGCATCGGTGGTGGCGGAAGCCTACATCAAAGGCCTGCGCGGCTACGACATCGACACGCTGTGGCAGGCGCTGAAGCACGGCGCCGACAACGAAGGACCGATGAGCGCCGTCGGCCGCGCCGGCGTCAAGTACTACAACGAACTTGGCTACGTGCCGTATGACGTCAAGATCAATGAGAACGCCGCCCGCACGCTGGAATATGCCTACGACGATTTCGCCATCTACCAGCTGGGCAAGGCGCTCGGCAAGCCGCAGTCGGAGATCGGCATCTACGCGCAGCGGGCGATGAACTACAAAAAGCTGTTCGACCCGGAGACGGGCCTCATGCGCGGCAAGAACAAGGACGGCAGCTTCCAGTCGCCCTTCAACCCGTTCAAATGGGGCGACGCCTTCACCGAAGGGAATAGCTGGCACTACACCTGGTCGGTGTTCCAGGACGTGAACGGCCTGGTGGACCTGATGGGCGGCCGCGAGAAGTTCGTCGCCAAGCTGGATCAGGTGTTCACGCTGCCGCCGACCTTCGACGAAAGCTACTACGGCGAAGTGATACACGAGATCCGCGAAATGCAGATCGCAAACATGGGCCAGTACGCGCACGGCAACCAGCCCATCCAGCACATGATCTACCTGTACGACTACGCGGGCGCGCCGTGGAAGACGCAGTACTGGGCGCGCGAAACCATGAACCGCCTGTACAAGGCCACGCCGGACGGCTACTGCGGCGACGAGGACAACGGCCAGACCTCGGCATGGTATGTGTTCTCGGCGCTGGGCTTCTACCCTGTGACGCCGGTGGTGCCGCAGTACGTGGTCGGCGCGCCGCTGTTCAAGAAGGTCACGCTGCGGCTGGAGAACGGCAAGACGGTGGTCATCAACGCCCCCGCCAACAGCGACAGCAAGCGCTATGTGAACGCGCTCAAGGTCAACGGCAAGCCGTATTCGAAGAACTGGTTGAGCCACGCAGGCCTGATGCAGGGCGCTGTGCTGGACTTCGACATGTCCGAGCAGCCGAACAAACTGCGCGCCACCGCACCGGCCGACGCGCCCTACTCGCTTTCGACCGACCGCTAACGCTTACTCCTGCCCGATCAAGACGACAGCGTTCTTCGTACCGAAGTTGACGCTGCCGCCCTTCACCACGGCGCTCTTGCCGGAGTAGTAGTCCTTGACCTTCTGGCCATTGGCGAACACGCCGTGCAGGTTGATGCTGGCGGCTTTGTCGGTCGGCAGGTCGAGCGCGACGACCACCTTGTCGTGCAGCGCGCCCTTGTCGTAGGTGCGCTTGAAGACGTAAGGCTTGGCTTGCAGCTGCTGGTGCACGCCGGCGCCCACCGACACATGGTCTTTGCGGAACAGTCCGATCTTGGCCCAGTGCGCGCGCACCTCGGCGATCTTGTAGCCGTCGCGCTGCACATTGCGCTCCAGCTCATCCCAGTTCATGAAGGAGCGCAGCTTGGCGTCGCCCACCGCTTCGGCCACGTCCAGCTTGCGCGCGGTTTCATCGCCGTAGTAGATCTGCGCCGCGCCGGGCGCCAGCAACAGCTTGCTCGCGCTTTCGAACGGCTTCTTGCGCGAGGCATCAAACGGCTTGTCGTAGTCGTGCGAGTCCAGGTAGTTCAGCACCGAGTAGCCATCCAGCGCACCGCCATGCAGCATATTCGAATAGCTGCTGAACAGCGGCTCGTAATCCTTCTGCGCGTCGTACACCAAGCCGAAATTGATCAGGCTATTGAAGCCGCTCTGATAGTAGTTGGCGCTCTGGCCGCCTCCCAGGTCGAACACCTGGCCCTGCGCGATGTTGTAGTTGTAGACTTCCGCCGTCGAATAGAACTTGTCGTCGCCGAGCTTCTTGTCCGGGTTGGCGCGCTTCCAGTCTTCGAAGGCGGCAGCGGCCACGGTGTTCAGCTCTTTCCAGACCTTGGCCTCGACGTGCTTGACGGTGTCGGCGCGGAAGCCGTCGACACCGTACTTGCGCACCCAGTCCGAATGCCACTTCATCAGGTAGTAGCGCGGCGCGCGCGGATAGCCGGTGCGGGCGAAGAACTCGTTCAATTCCTTCACCTCGCGCTCGAAGCGGCCTTCACGCTGCCACTTCGCCGCCAGGTTCTCGGGCAGCTCGACCGGCGTATCGCTGTCGGTGCGGAAGTCCGGCAGGTTCTTCACCAGCGTGCATTCGATGGTGGTCTTGGCGTCCTTGTAGGTGCACTGCGGATCGGTGCGCACCCAGTCGTCCGGCCATACGTAGTCGGTCGCCGTCACCGGGCCGGTCTGGTTCATCACCACGTCCAGCAGCACGCGGATGCCGTGCGCGTGGGCGGCGTCGACCAGGTTGCGGAAGTCGTTTTCCGTGCCCAGGTTGGCGTCGACCGCGGTGAAGTCGGCGGCCCAGTATCCGTGAAAGCCGTAGGACTTGCCGGTGCCTTCATCGGTGCCTTCGTGGATCTGCTCCACCGGCGGCGAGACCCAGATCGCGCTCACGCCCAGGCTGTCGAAATAGCCTTCATTGATCTTGTTGGTGATGCCGGCCAGATCGCCGCCCATGTAGCCGCGCAGCGGGCCGGCGTCCGCCTTGCGGCCGTAGGCGAGGTCGTTGCCGACGTAGGCGTTGTTGAAGCGGTCGGTCAGCATGAAATAGATGGTGGCGTTCTCCCACAGGAATGGCTTGCGGGCGGCCTGCTTGGCGGCCGGCGCGGCGATGGCCGAGGTGCAGGCCGTAGCCGCTCCAAGTGCCAGCGCCAGGGTCATTGCAAGGGGAGTCAATTTCATGCTGTCTTCCTTTATGGTGGTTTTATGTGGTGACGGTCGGACGCGCGCGTCCGGTCCATCCGGTGATGCCGCCAACCTGCTCGGCGATGAGTATCAATGCGGATAAGGCCTGCTGGGTTGGCAGGTGGTGGTAAGCCGGATCAGCTTCGTAGCGCTCCAGGTAGACGCGCAGGGTCGCGCCCTCGGTGCCGGTGCCGGACAGGCGGTACACGATGCGCGAGCCGTCGGTCATGACTATCCGTATGCCCTGCTGCGTGGCGTGCGAGCCGTCGACCGGATCGGTGTAGTCGAAATCATCGGCGAAATCGACCACGTAATGGCCCAGGTCCTGCCCCGCCAGCGTGGCCAGCTTGATGCGCAGGGAAGCCATGAGCTCATTGGCACCCTTGATCTCGACCGCCTCGTAATCGTGGCGCGAATAGTAGTTGCGGCCGAAGCGCGCCCAGTGCTCGCCCAACAGCTGTTCCACCGACTTGCCGCTGGCGGCCAGCAGGTTAAGCCAGAACAGCACTGCCCACAGGCCGTCCTTTTCGCGGATGTGGTCCGAGCCGGTGCCGTAGCTCTCCTCGCCGCACAGCGTGGCCTTGCCCGCGTCCAGCAGCGTGCCGAAGAACTTCCAGCCGGTCGGCGTTTCATAGCACGGGATGCCCAGCGCGGCGGCCACGCGGTCGGCCGCGCGCGAGGTCGGCATCGAACGGGCGATGCCTTTCAGGCCGGCGCGGTAGCCCGGCGCCACTGCCGCATGGGCGGCCAGCACGGCCAGGCTGTCGGACGGCGTGACATCGAATTTGCGGCCGACGATCATATTGCGGTCGCCGTCGCCGTCGGAGGCGGCGCCGAAGTCGGGGGCGTCGTCCGCCGCCATGATGGCGATCAGCTGCGCGGCGTTGACGGGATTGGGGTCCGGGTGGTGGCCGCCGAAATCCTCCAGCGGCACGCCGTTGATGACGGTGCCGGCAGGCGCGCCCAGCATGCCTTCGAGGATGGTCTTGGCGTAGGGGCCGGAGACCGCATGCATGCCGTCGAAGCACATGCGGAAGCCGCGCCCGAACAGCGCCTTGATGGCGTCGAAGTCGAACAGCCGCTGCATCAGCTCCGCGTAGTCGGCCACCGGGTCGATGATCTCCACTTCCATCTGCTCGATGCGCGAGACGCCGAGGCGGTCGATATCGATGGCTGGTGCGTCGCTGATGCGGTACTGCCTGATGCTTTCGGTGCGGTGGAAGATCGCCTCGGTCACGCTCTCCGGCGCGGGGCCGCCGGCGGCGATGTTGTACTTGATGCCGAAGTCGCCATCCGGCCCGCCCGGATTGTGGCTGGCCGACAGCACGATGCCGCCCAGCGCGCCGTGCTTGCGGATCACGCAGCTGACGGCGGGCGTCGAGAGGATGCCGCCCTGCCCCACCAGCACCTTGGCGTAGCCGTGCGCCGCCGCCATGTGCAGGATGGTCTGCACCGCCTCGCGGTTGTGGAAGCGGCCATCGCCGCCCAGCACCAGCGTCTTGCCGGCGCAGTCGCCCAGCGTGTCGAACACGCTTTGCACGAAGTTTTCGAGATAGGAAGGCTGCTGGAAGATGGTGACTTTTTTCCGCAAGCCCGAGGTTCCTGGCCGCTGGCCAGGGAACGCCTTGGTCGCTACAGTTTGTATGCTCATGTTCGCTCCGCACAGGTAAAGGACAGTATTCGCAACCCCTGTTGTACCTGTTCCGGCAAACGGGCGGCGCGCGAATACATGGTCAAGCGAACAATCCTACATCAGTGCCCGGCCGGTTCGGCGTTATCGCGGACGGCCAAGGTCAGCACACCCGCCACCATCATGCAGACGCCGCCCAGCATCAGGGTCTTGACGGTGTGGCCAGCGAACCAGTGCTTGGTGACGAAACCCAGCAGCAGGCCGCTGACGATCTGCGGGATGACGATGAAGAAGTTGAACACGCCCATGTAGTAGCCCATGCGCTTGGCGGGCAGCGCGCCGGCCAGGATCGCGTATGGCATGGTCAGGATGCTGGCCCAGGCGATGCCGACGCCGATCATCGGCACGAACAACAGGTTCAGGTCATGGATGGCGTAGACGCTGAACAGGCTGGCGCCGCCGATCAGCAGGCAGCTCATGTGCACGAACTTGCGGCTGGTCTTGCGCGCGAAGATCGGCAGGATGAAGGCGGCCAGCGCGGAAACGCCGCTGTAGACGGCGAACATCACGCCGACCCGGTTACCCGCTTCCTGGAACGCCACCGATTGCGCGTCGGCGGTGCCGAAGACGTTTTCGCCGATGGCGGAGGTGGTGTAGATCCACATCGCGAACAGCGCGATCCAGGTGAAGAACTGCACGGCGGCCAGTTGCACCATGGTCTTCGGCATCTTGGTGAAGCCGCCCATGATCTCCTTGAGCGCGTGACCCAGGCCCTTGGTGCGGCGCTGCTCGGCGCGGAAGGCTTCCATGTCCTCGGGCGGCGTTTCCTTGGCGGTGAGGACGGTCCACAACACAGCCAGGAAGTAGATGGCGCCGCCGGCGTAGAACGAGTAACGTACCGTGTCGGGGATCGCGCCGTTGAGCGGCACGTTGCTCACGCCCAGGAAGTCGGCGAAGATGGTCGGCAGCAGCGAGGCGATCACCGCGCCCCAGCCGATGAAGAAGGTCTGCATCGCGAAGCCGGCGGTCTGCTGCGAGGAACCCAGCTTGTCGCCGACGAAGGCGCGGAACGGCTCCATCGAGACGTTGATGGCGCCATCCATCAGCCACAGGACGACGACGGCCATCCACAGCGCGGTGGAATTGGGCATCAGGAACAGCGCGATCGACGCCAGCAGGGCGCCGATGAAGAAGAACGGACGGCGGCGGCCCCAAGTCGGATGCCAGGTGTTGTCGCTCAGGTAGCCGATAATCGGCTGCACCAGCAGGCCGGTGACCGGCGCCGCCAGCCAGAACAGGGACAGGTCGTCGGGATTGGCGCCGAGCGTGGAAAAAATCCGGCTGGTGTTGGCATTTTGCAGCGCAAAGCCGAACTGGATGCCGAAAAAGCCGAAGCTCATGTTCCATAACTGCCAAAACGACAGTATGGGCTTGCTGCTGGAAGATTGCATGCTGCGTGTCCCCGACTATTTCTGAAATTTGTAGCAAAATAACACGCAGCCCCGCACGTGTCAATTGAAAGAGTTTCCCAGTAAAATAAAGGAAACAAGCCATCCCAAGGGCAGTATTTTGTAGTCAAATGTAGCCAAACAACAAAATCATAACCACCTCCGAGACCATACACACATGAAAAGCAATTCCATCGCCAAACTGGCGGCCGTGTTGCCGCTGCTGGTCGTCAGCCAGGCCGGCCAGGCGCAGAACGCCGACCGCAAATTCGACAGCGCCACCCGCAACGGCGGCCAGCTGGAAGTCCACACCAGCGACGGCCGCTATGTCATCAAGCCCTACTCCGCCGGCATCGTTGAAACCACCTTCGTGCCGAACGGCGAGCAAATCGACCCGGCCTCGCACGCGGTGGTATTGGCGCCGGCCGCCGTCCGCACCACGCTGACCACAAAGGTCAACAGCATCGAATATGCCACACCTGGCATCGTCGTCACGATTACCAAGTCGCCGTTCCAGATTTCGTATGCCTACAAGGGCAAGCGCCTGGTCGCGGAAAAGCATGGCTACGTCAAGATCCAGGACGACCTGACCACCGGCAGCAAGGATATCAACAAGGGCGAGCCGCGCGAACTGGAAGGCATCGAGTTCGCGCTCGATAAGGAAGAAGCCCTGTACGGCGCCGGCGAACGGGCGGTCGGCATGAACCGCCGCGGCCACCGCTTCACCCTGTACAACAAGGCGCACTACGGCTACGACGACAAGTCCAAGCAGATGGGCTACGCGATGCCGGTCGCGCTGTCGTCGAAAATGTACGCGCTCCATTTCGACAATCCGCAAACCGGCTACCTCGATTTCGACAGCAAGAACAACGACAGCCTGACCTACGAAACCATCGGCGGCCGCAAGACCTACCAGGTGATCGCCGGCGACAGCTGGGAAGACGTGGTGGGCAACTACACCAGCCTGACCGGCAAACAACCGCTGCCGCCGCGCTGGGCCTTCGGCAATTTCGCGATGCGTTTCGGCTACCGCAACGAGGCCATCGCGCGCGACACCGTCAACAAATTCATCGCCGACGACATTCCGCTCGACGCCATCGTGTTCGACCTGTTCTGGTTCGGCAAAGAGATCAAGGGCACGATGGGCAACCTGGCCTGGGACAAGGACAGCTTCCCCAACGCCACCGGCATGATCGCCGACTTCCAGAAGAGAGGCGTGCAGACGGTGGTGATCACCGAGCCATTTATTCTCGATACGTCCAGCAAGTGGCAGGAGGCGGTCGACAAGAAGGTGCTGGGCACGGACGCCAACGGCGCGCCGCTGGCCTATGACTTCTACTTCGGTCACACCGGCTTGATCGACATCTTCGGCAAGCCGGGCAAGGACTGGTTCTGGAACATCTACAAGGGCCTGCGCGAACAGGGCGTGACCGGCGTGTGGGGCGACCTGGGCGAACCGGAAGTACACCCAGCCGCCATGCGTCACGCCACCGGCGGCGCCGACCAGGTGCACAATATCTACGGCCATCAATGGGCGCGGCTGGTGGCGGAAGGCTATCAGCAGGACTTCCCGACCGAGCGCCCCTTCATCCTGATGCGCGCCGGTTATTCGGGCACGCAGCGCTACGGCATCATTCCATGGTCCGGCGATGTCAGCCGGGGCTGGGGCGGCTTGCAGGCGCAGCCCGAGATCTCGCTGCAAATGGGGATGCAGGGCGCGGGCTATATGCACTCGGACCTGGGCGGCTTCGCCAATCCGGTGCTGGACAATGAGCTCTACACGCGCTGGCTGCAATACGGCGTGTTCCAGCCGATCTTCCGTCCGCACGCGCAGGACGAGGTGGCGCCGGAGCCGGTCTACCGCGAAGACCGCACCAAGGCGCTGGCGCGCGAGGCGATCCGCCTGCGCTATCGCCTGCTGCCCTACAACTACACGCTGGGCTTCGACAACAACCAGAAAGGCCTGCCGCTGATGCGCCCCATGCTGTACGAGGAGCCGGGCAACGCCAAGGTGCGCGCGATGTCGTCGACCTACTTGTGGGGCAAGGACTTCCTGGTCACTCCGGTGCTCAAGCAGGGCGCGACCACGGCCGACGTCTACTTCCCCGCCCGCAGCGCATGGTTCGATTTCTACAGCGGCGAGAAGTACGCCGGCGGCGCCACCGTATCGGTGAAGCTGAGCGAGGACCACGTGCCGGTCTACGTGCGTGCCGGCGCCTTCATCCCGATGGCGAAGGTGGTGCAGACCACGCGCGACTATTCGACCAAGCATATCGACCTGCACTACTATCACGACGCCTCGGTCAGCGCCGGCGCGGGCAAGCTGTATGATGACGACGGCAGCACCGCGCAAGCCTACGAACAGGGCAAGTACGAGCTGCTGCACTTCGCCAGCAAGCTGCAGGGCCGCAGCCTGTCGCTGCGCATCGAATCCGAAGTGGGCAAGGAGTACCAGCGCCCCGAGCGCAGCATCGCGCTGCAAGTGCATAACCTGACGGCCCACCCGTCGCTGGTGCGCGTGGACGGCAAGCCGGTCATCTTCGTCTGGGACGAAGCGGCCAAGGTGCTGAACATCGCACTGCCGGCCAGCAGCCAGGCCGCCCGGAGCGTCGCCATCACCCTTTAAACGTGTATGATTGCTGGCCATCGAATCGAATGGTTCGATGGCCAACAAGACCATATACGGAGATAGGGAGATGCCAGTGTCACCAAAAATCATCAGCACGCTGTTCGCGCTCAGCGCCATGACAGCCGCCAGCACCACCGTGCTAGCCGCCCCCGCAAAAAAACCCACCGTCGCAGAGGCCGAGCGCTTCCTGACCGACACCGAAGCCCACCTCAATAAGCTGAACAACGAACAGGCCAAGGGCGCCTGGGTCGGCTCCAACTTCATCACCGACGACACGGAAGCCATCGCCTCCTTCTTCGCCGAACGCTATCTGACGGCGGCCGGCGAAGCGGCCATCGCGGCGCGCCGTTTCAACGGCTTGAAGCTGCCGGCCGAATCGGCCCGCAAGATGATGCTGCTGCAGCAGACGCTGGTCTTCGCCGACGCCAAGGAGCGCGAAAACTACGCGCAATTGCAGGCGGCGATGAACGGCGCCTACGGCAAAGCCAAGTACTGCCCGAAGAAACCCGACGGCACGGCCGACGCCTGCATGGCGCTGGGCGAAATGGAAAAGGTCCTGGCCAAGAGCCGCGACGAGGCCAAGCTGAAGGAAATGTGGCTGGGCTGGCACGCGCAATCGCCGTCCTACAAACAGAAATACACCGAATACGTGGCGCTGTCGAACAAGGGCGCCAAGCAGATGGGCTTTGTCGATACCGGCGCCATGTGGCGCGCGCAGTACGACATGCCGCCGGAGGCCTTCTCGGCCGAGATGGAGCGCCTGTGGCAGCAGGTCAAGCCGCTGTACGACGCGCTGCACACCTACACCCGCTACAAGCTGCGCCAGACCTACGGCCCGGACGTGGTGCCGCTGACCGGCCCTATCCCGTCCCACCTGTTCGGGAATATGTGGAGCCAGAACTGGAACAATCTGTATCCGCTGCTGAAGCCTGCGACGGGCGCCAGCAGCTTTGACCTGAGCAAGGTGCTGGAAGACCGCAAGACCGACGCCAAGCAGATGACGCAATACGCCGAGCGCTTCTACACCTCGCTGGGCATGCAGAAGCTGCCGGAATCGTTCTGGGAACGCTCGCTGCTGACCAAGCCGCGCGACCGCGACGTGGTGTGCCACGCCTCCGCCTGGCCGCTGAACGAGAAGGACGACGTGCGCATCAAGATGTGCATCACGCCGACGGCGGAAGACTTCACCACGATCCACCACGAGCTGGGTCACGTCTACTACTTCCTCAACTACACCAAGCAGCCCTACCTGTTCCGCAACGGCGCCAACGACGGCTTCCATGAAGCCATCGGCGACACGGTCGCGCTGTCGATCACGCCGAGCTATCTGCAGAAGGTCGGCCTGATGGACCAGGCGCCGGACGCCGACGCCGACATCGGCCAGCTGCTGGAGCGCGCGCTGAGCAAGGTCGCGATCCTGCCGTTCGCCTACTCGGTGGACAAGTGGCGCTGGGACGTCTACTCCGGCAAGACCAAGCCGGCCGACTACGACAAGAGCTGGTGGCAACTGCGCGAGCAGTACATGGGCATGAAGCGCCCGGCGGCCATCGACGCCAGCGGCGCGGGCTTCGACGCCGGCGCCAAGTACCACGTGGCGGCGGACGTGCCGTACGCGCGCTACTTCCTGGCCGATATGCTGCAGTTCCAGTTCCACCGCGCGCTGTGCCGCGAAGCCGGCTACACCGGTCCGCTGCACCGCTGCTCGGTGTACGACAACGCCAAGGCCGGCGCCAAGCTGCAGCAGATGCTGGCGATGGGCGCGAGCAAGCCATGGCCGGAAGCGCTGAAGGCGATTTCGGGCGAGGACAAGATCGACGGCGGCGCGCTGCTCGACTACTTCGCGCCGCTGAAATCCTGGCTCGACACGCAGAACGCCGCCTTCGCCGCGGCTGAGAAGAAGTAAGCGCTCCTAGCGCACGCCGTAGTTAGGGCGCTTCACATTCATCGCCGTCTGGCAGTGGGCGGCGATGAAGTCTTCATGGTTCGGCATCTTGCCGGCGCAGTTCTCCACCACGGTCTTGATGGTGCGCAGATGCGCCTCGATCTGCTCCTGCGGATACAGATCCACCAGCGGATGATAGGACTGCGGCCGCAAGCCCTGCCCCAGCATCACCTGCAACCAGCTCACCGACGCAAACATCTCATCCTTCTCGCGGTAGAAGCGGCCGTGCTGCTTGAACAAGTCCATCTTCTGCTTCAGGCTTTCCGGCACCTCCATCGTGCGGCAGTAGTTCCAGAACGGCGTGTCGTCGCGCTCCGTCGCGTGGTAGTGCAGCACCAGGAAGTCGCGGATCTTGTCGACTTCGAAGTGCGCCTGGCGATTGAACTCGTCGATATTATCCTGGTTGAAATCGCGGTCCGGGAAAAAGCTCATCAGGCGCGCGATGCTCGACTGGATCAGGTGGATGCTGGTCGATTCCAGCGGCTCCATGAAACCGCTGGCCAGGCCGATCGCCACCACGTTCTTGTTCCAGAATTTCTTGCGCTTGCCGGTGACGAAGCGCAGCGGCTTGGGCTCGGCCAGCGGCTTGCCGTCCAGGTTGGCCAGCAGCTGCGCGGTCGCCTCGTCGTCGCTGATGTATTTGCTCGAATAGACATGGCCGTTGCCGATGCGGTGCTGCAGCGGAATGCGCCACTGCCAGCCGGCCGTGCGCGCGGTGGCGCGCGTGTATGGCGTGATCGGCCCGGTCGACTCGCACGGCACCGCCAGCGCGCGGTCGCACGGCAGCCAGTGGGTCCAGTCCTCGTAGCCGGTTTTCAAAGCGCCTTCGATCAGCAGGCCGCGGAAGCCCGAGCAATCGATGAACAGGTCCGCTTCGATGCGCTCGCCGTTTTCCATCATGATCGCCGCCACATGGCCGTCGCCTTCGCGCAAAATGACGTCGGCCACCTTGCCCTCGGTGCGCACTACGCCGCGCGCCTCGGCGAACTTGCGCAGGTATTTGGCATACAGCCCGGCGTCGAACTGGAAGGCGTGGGCGATGTGCGACACCGGTGAATTGCCGGCCTCGACCGCGCGCATGAACTTGTTCTGCGGCGCCGCCACCGCCGCCAGCGAGTAGGCGCCGAAGTCCGGCGCCAGCCCGGCCTGGTGCAGCTTGAGCCAGTAGTGGTGGAACTCGACCAGCCCCATGTCCAGGCCAATGCTGCCGAAGGTGTGGATGTAGTTCTCGCCCAGCTTGCCCCAGTCGACGAACTGGATGCCCAGCTTGAAGGTGCCCTGGGTCTCGCGCAGGAAGTCGTCTTCGTCGATGCCCAGCGCCTGGTTGAACAATTTGATCTGGGGGATGGTGGCCTCGCCCACGCCGACGGTGGAAATCTCGTCCGATTCGACCAGGCGCACCTGGTAGTGGCCGCCCAGCAGTTTGGACATGGCCGCCGCCGTCATCCAGCCGGCGGTGCCGCCGCCGACGATCAGAATCTGCTTGAGGCGGCGATCCGCCTGGTTTTGCTGCATCATTGTTGGTCTCCAGCTTTGTATGTTGTCCGATATTGTGCACGAAAAAAAACACCCCCTGCCGGCGACTGCTGACAGGGGGTGTTTTGGACCGGACTGAATTACATCTTGTAGTTCAGGCCCAGCAGCATGGTGCGGCCGTACTTGGTGTACTCGCCTGGTACTTTGAGGGTGCCGTTGCTGAGGATGGTCTGGTACGCGGTGTCGTTCGCGTTGATCACCTGGAACAGCAGCGACAGGCCTTTGTACTGGCCTTCCTTGAACTCGTAACCGAGCTGGAAGTCCACTTGCGCCGCGCCCTTGATATCGGTGAAGGTGCGATCGGCGCCGAAGCCGGTCACTTCGCCACGGAAGTTGGAGCGCTCGCTGCGGGTCACACGCGCCGAGTAGCCGGACTTCTCGTAGAACACCTGGACGTTCGACACGGTGCGCGACAGGCCTGGCAGTGCGCCGGTGGTGCCTGGACCGTCAGGAGCGATCTCGCTCTTCGTGCGGGAGATCGAGCCGGTGGCGCCGAAGCCTTCCAGGCCAGTCCACAGGACCTTGCCGTCGATGGAACCGGACAGCTCCACACCCTTGATCGAACCGCCCGTGCCGTTGGCCGGCTGGGTCAGGGTACCGATGTTCGTCTTCGGCGTCACGCCATCGTTAGGATAGCTGGTGAAGTCGAACGGCAGGATCTGGTCGTAGATGTAGGTCTTGAGCTTCTTGTAGAAAGTCGCGGCGCTGAAGTAGGTGCTCTTGTCGAAGTACTTCTCGTACGTCAAGTCGATCGCGTTGGCGCGCCAAGGCTTCAGGTCAGGATTGCCGCCGCTGCCGCTCCACAGCAGCTTGGTGGTGTCCACCGAAGCGCTCGACGATGCGCGCAGCTGGTCCAGACGTGGACGAGCCATCGTCTTGCCCAGGCCGAAGCGCACGTGCTGCTCGCTGCCCAGGTCGAAGTTCAGGTTCAGGCTAGGCAGGAAGTCGTTGTACGACGTGCCTTCTTCCGCGGTCTTCGGCTTGTTCAGGTTGCTGGTGTCGACGTTGAACGCGCTCGAGCTCTGGTTGGTGTGGATCATCTGTACACCGAAGTTACCTTTGACAGGCACACCCCAGGTGTCGTCGATGCCGACCTTGGCGTAGGCGGTCGACACTTTCTCGCTGACCAGCCAGTCCTTGTTGTAGATGTCCTGGTGAATCTTAGGCGTCAGCGTGTACACGCTGTTGAGTGCGCCCAGGATGTCGTAGGACATGATGCCAGGGATGCCGGCGAAGCCCAGCGAGGTCGGATCCTGGATCAGGTTGGCAGGCACGGAGATCGGTGCGCGGCCGTTCTTCAGGTTGACCAGCATCTCTGCCGATTCACGCGTCTTGTCGCGCTTGGTGAAGTTGACGCCCACGTCCAGGTTGCTGAACATGCCGTCCAGGCTGCGCTTGGCCGAGAAACGGGCCGATTTCAGCTTGTCGGTCACTTGCGGGTACTTGACGTAGCCGTCCTGGCCCCAACCGCCCGAATCGCTCAGCTTGACGACGGCCGGATTGGCGTAGTTCAGGCCGGTGGTCACTTGCGGCAGGCCGGTCTGGTTGTCGCGCACGATCTTGGCGCTGTCGGTGGTCGCTGCGCCGGCGTAGGTTTCCAGGATCATGTCCTGACGGTCCGCTTTCGAGTAGCTGAAGTCGGCGATGCCGGTCCAGTCTTCGTTCATGCGCAGCTTGTTGTTCCAGCCGAACGCGAACAGCTTGTCGCGGTTGGTGTTCAGGTCGTTACGCAGCACAGGCTTGATGCCGCCGACGGTCGCGCTCTGCAGCACCTGGGTGCCGCCGTAGCTGGCGAATACCGGGTTGGCGTAGGTCAGGTCGCCCATCCAGTTGCCGGTGCCGAACTGCATGCCACGGATGGTGGTGTCGGAATTGAATTTCGAGTAGTAGGTGTCAACCATCGACTGGAAGTCGCGGGTTGGTTTCCACTGCAGCACTGCCATCAGGCCGTCGCGGGTCTGCTTGGTCGAGCCGGCGTCGATTTCGTTGCCGGAGTTGGCCAGGCCGTTGGCGTTGCCGGTCTTAGGATCGAAGCCGTAGCCCCAGCTGCTCCACTTCTGGTATTGGCCAGGGGAGTCCAGGCGGGCGTAGCCCAGCGCCACACCCAGGGTGCGGTTGGCGAACTGGTCGATGTAGATGCCGCTCAGGCGGTAGCCCTTGTCTTTGTAGCCGGCGTTCTGCTTGCCCAGCGAGTTCTTCTCGCCGCGCACGTTGATCGCCATGGTGCGGCCCGGGAATTCCAGCGGACGCACGGTTTGCAGGTCGACGGTGCCCGACAGGCCCTGGCCAACCAGCGATGCGTCCGGCGTCTTGTAGACCACGGCGCCGTTGATCAGTTCCGATGGATACTGGTCATATTCAACGCTGCGGTTGTCGCCGGTGGACGCCTGCTCACGACCATTGAGGGTGGTGGTCGAGAAATCTGGCGCCAGGCCGCGGATGCTCAGCACCTGGGCACGGCCGGCCACGCGTTGCGCGGCCACACCTGGCAGGCGCGACAGCGATTCGGCGATCGACACGTCCGGCAGCTTGCCGATGTCTTCCGCGGAGATCGCTTCAACGATGGATTCGGAATTCTTCTTGACGGAGATCGCGTCTTCGATACCGCGGCGGATACCGGACACTTTCACCGTTTGGATTACCGGCGCGTCGGCGGCCTGGGCGGCGGTCGCGTCTTGCGCGTAGGACGAGCCGGAAATGGCGGACAGCAGCAATGCACAGCCGGCTGCTACCGGGCTCAACTTAAATGCAACACTAGTCGGAGCCGAGTTGGCGCCGCGCTGGTTGGCGGAATTCATCATCAAATGTCCCCTCACTCATCTAAAAATATACCCGCGACAACTACAGCCTGCTCTCGCTACATCGACTACACGGGTTCCAAGGATTGCAAACGTTCTAAAAGACGTTCTATGAAGAATTTTGTACTAAAACTAGATTCGGTGTCAATCAAACTTCAGTCTTGCTACGTCCACAGAGGGCCGCCAGCCCTTGCCCGCCCTGCGAAAACACCAATCGCGTTGTATTTCGGCTACAGCCAACCACCCATCATCATGTAGTGGAACTACATTTTTTGATCGAATACCACTTTACTTCGTAGCATTTCCAACGTCGGGCCGATGCAAAGCTTATTTCAAGAACAATTTTTAGAAAAAAGCAGCGAGGGATTGTATTAAAACTAGAAGTGCTCATTGGATGCACACCCGATTTCATAGTATTCTCGACGGGAAATTCATAGAAAAGAACCTGTAGTCCGACTACTTAACGGAGACCTCATGCACAAAATCCTCGCCGCCGCGCTGCTGTCCGCACTGCCGTTCATCGCCCACGCCGATAACTACCGCATCGAGCACATGGACCCGCCGCTGTGGTGGGCCGGCATGCACAATAGTTCGCTGCAACTGATGGTGCACGGGCCGCAGATCGCCGACCTGGAGCCCGCTTTGGCCTACCCCGGCGTGCGCATCGCCTCGGTGGCGCGGGTCGCCAACCGCAACTACCTGTTCGTCAACCTGGAAATCGCGCCCGACGCGGCGCCGGGCGCGCTCGACCTGGTGTTCAAGCGCGGCGGCCAGGCGGTGCACTACAACTACCAATTGCTGGCGCGGGCCGCCGGCTCGGCCCAGCGCGTCGGCTTCAACAGCGGCGACGCCATCTATCAGGTGATGCCGGACCGGTTCGCCAACGGCGATACGTCCAACGACAACGCGGCCGGCATGACGGAACGCGCCGACCGCGCGGCCCCCTCCGGCCGCCACGGCGGCGACCTGCGCGGCATGGCCGACCATCTGGACTACATCGCCGGCATGGGCTTCACCATGGTCTGGTCGACACCGCTGCTGGAATCGAACTCGTCGGCCTACTCCTATCACGGCTACGCGACAACCAACCACTACCGCATCGACCCGCGCTACGGCAGCAACGAGGACTTCCGCAGCTTTGTCGCGCAGGCGCGCGCCAAGGGGCTGGGCGTGATCCAGGACGTGGTGCTCAACCACATCGGCGACAAGCACTGGTGGATGCAGGACATGCCGGCGCCGGACTGGCTGACCTACCAGGGCAAGTTCGTGCCGACCGAGCATCACCGGGTGGCGCTGCAAGATCCTTACGCGTCGGACGAGGACAAGCGCAACTTCACCGAGGGCTGGTTTGTCGAGGGCATGCCGGACCTGAACCAGGCCAACCCGTTTGTGGCGACCTACCTGATCCAGAACGATATCTGGTGGATCGAGTACGCCGGTTTGTCCGGCCTGCGGGTCGACACCTACGGCTACTCGAACACCGAGTTCCTCAGCCGCTGGTCCGGCAGCATGATGGCCGAGTATCCGAAATTGAACCTGGTGGGCGAGGAATGGACGCCGCTGATACCGGTGGTGGCGCACTGGCAGGAGGGCAAGCAGAATTTCAACGGCTATCAGTCGCACATGCCGAGCATGATGGACTTCCCGCTGACCTACGCCATGCGCCGCGCGCTGGCCGCGCCGGACGGCGCCGAGCAAAACCTGACCAATCTGTACGAGACGCTGTCGCAAGACTATCTGTATCCGAACGCCGGCAACCTGGTGCTGTTCGAGGGTAACCACGACGTCTCGCGCATCTACAGCGAGCTCAATGCGGACGACAATCTGTTCCGCATGGCGATGGCCTTCGTGGCGACGGCGCCGCGCATCCCGCAGTTCTATGCCGGCAGCGAGATCCAGATGACCAGCACCACCAAGGATCGCGACGATGCCTCCTACCGCCGCGACTTCCCCGGCGGCTGGCGCGGCGACGCCGTCAACGCCTTCACCGGCGCCGGCCTGACGGCGCAGCAGGCGGCCGCGCAGGCGTATGTGAAGAAGCTGTTCAACTGGCGCAAGGGCGCGTCCGTGATCCATCACGGGAAGATGATGCACTACGGTCCCGAGCACAATACCTACGTCTACTTCCGCTACGACGGCGCCAAGAAAGTCATGGTAGCCTTGAACAAGAACAGCACCGACACCGTGCTGAAGACCGCGCGCTTCCACGAGATGCTGAGCGGCGTGCGCGCCGGCGTCGACGTCATCAGCGGCAAGCGCGTGTCGCTCGATGGCGAGCTCACCTTGCTGGCGCGCTCGGCGCTGATACTGGAGATCGAACCATGAGCTTCGCCCGTCGCCGCCTTGGCGCCCTGTCGCTGCTGGCCCTGCCCGCCATGGCGGCCGCCGCCACCACGCTGAGCACCAGCTATCCGACCTGGGACGGCAAGCTGGAGACCGTGCGCTACACCACGCCGGACGCCAGCGCCGCGCTGCGCAGCTACACGCAATCGACCACCATGCGCGTGCGCGACGGCGGCAAGCAGGAAATCAACTACGCCGAAGCGCAGGGACAGCCATCCGTCCGCAGCGGCAACCTGGCCTTCGACGCCCTGTTCACGCTGGCCGGCCTGGAAATGAAGCAGGACTCGGTCGGCGAGATCCGCGACGGCAGCTACAACGGCGGCAACCCCATCTCCTGCAACTGCTTCGAGACCGGCGAGTTGTGGCACTACGTGTGGACGCGCGACCTGTCCTACGCGGCCTCGCTGGGACTGGGCATGCTGGACCCGCGCCGCGTGCGCAATTCGCTGGAGTTCAAGCTGTCCGGCTATCGCGACGGCGTGCAGCCGGGCGCGCATGCCGCCGGCAGCGCCGATGGCTTGCAGATCATCCAGGACACCGGCAGCGGCGGCAGCTGGCCGGTCAGCACGGACCGCGTCAGCTGGGCCTTCGGCGCGGAGGAAGCCTTGAAGGCCTTGGCGCCGGACGAGCGCAAGGCCTTCGCGGCGACCGCATTGCGCGCCCTCTCCAACACGCTGGAGAACGACCGGCTGGCCGCCTACGATGCGGTCGACGGTCTGTACAACGGCGAGGAATCTTTCCTCGACTGGCGCGAGCAAAGCTACGCGGGCTGGATCGCGGGCGACTTGGCCAGCATGGCGACGTCGAAGGCGCTGTCCACCAACGCCGGCCATTACAAGGCGCTGACGCTGGCCGCGCAGCTGGCGAAGGAACAGGGCAACGCGGCGCTGGCCGACAAGTACGCGGCATGGGCGGCGGACTTGAAGCGGGCCATCAACCAGCGCCTGTGGCAGGCCGATGCCGGCATGTACAGCAGTCTGACGGCCGGCCATTTCGACGGCGCGGCAATGTACAAGTACGACTGGCTGGGACAGTCGCTGGCGATCGTCACCGGCATCGCCGACCGTCAGCAGGCCGAGAGCATCCTGGCGCATTATCCGCACGGGCCGCTGGGCGCGCCGGTGATCTATCCACAGCAGCCTGGCGTGGCGATCTATCACAACCGCACCATGTGGCCGTTCGTGACGGCCTACGGTTTGAAGGCGGCGGCGCTGACCGGCAACGTCGCCGTCGCCGACGTGGCCTACGATACGTTGATGCGCGGCGCCGCGCTGAACCTGTCGAACATGGAAAACCTGGAGTGGCTGTCCGGCCAGCCGATGCTGAAGGACCAGCAGGCGCAGGGCGACTTGAGCGGACCGGTGGTGGATTCGCGCCGCCAGCTGTGGTCCGTCGGCGCTTACCTGGGCATGGTGGTCGGCGAGGTGTTTGGCGTGCAGACCACTGGCGACGGCATCGCGCTGCGTCCGTTCGTGACGGCCAAGCTTCGGCGCGAGGCGTTTGCCGGCAGCGACGCCATCACGCTCAACCATCTCGCGCTGCGCGGCAAGCGCCTGCAGGTGCGCCTGTCGCTGCCGCCCGCCGCGCGCGGCGACGGCTACTACGAGGTCGATGCGGTGACCTTGAACGGCAAGCCGGCTGCGGCCACGCTGGCCTGGTCCGAGCTGGCAGCGGACAATGTCATCGAGCTCCGCCTCGGCAAGCTGGTCGCCGGCCAGCAGGCCAAGCGCAGCGTCAGCGCGCAGCCGCTGGCGCTCGACCCTGCGGTGTACTCGCCGCCCGAACCACGCATCGTCAAGCTGGAACGCGGCACCTACGATTTCCCAACCTTGCACCTTGACGGCGCCGGCAAGGGCGTGGTCTACAACATCTACCGCAACGGCAAGCTGGCCACGCAGCGCGTCAACGCCAAGACCTGGGCCGACCGCCGCGCCCCGCTGCTGGGCAAAGGCGAGAACGATAACCTGTGCTACTCGGTGGAGGCGATGTTCATCGGCTCCGGCAACCGCAGCCATCACAGCGCGCCGGTGTGCCTGAACGGCGGCGTGGAAATCGCCGCCGGCGATGCGCGGGTGCAGTCCAGCGTGGCCGCCGTCGATGGCCGCATCGCCGGCTGGGGCGCGCCGTCCGATACCTTCGCGGTGCAGGACATCCAGGTCGAGCGCGAAGGCAGCTACGCCTTGCAGCTCAAGTACCGCAACACCGCGCACCAGGTCAACCTGGGCATCAGCGGCGGCGTGAAGTGGATGACGCTCAAGGATGGCGGCGGCGCCATCGCCGCGCAAGGCGTGGTGCAGTTGCCGCATTCGCCGGCCAGCGCCGGATCGTCGTGGTCGACGCCGTTGAAGGCCGCGCTCAAGGCGGGCAACTACCGCATGGAGCTCAGCGATTTCTACAACATGAGCTACCTGAAAAGTAACACCAGCTACGCCGACGCGGGCGGCGTCAAGGGACCGTCGAACCGCTTCGATATCCACGGCGTCCGCATCATGCCGCTGGCGCGTGGCGCGGCGGCAGCGCCGGCTGCCAATCCGGCCGTCGCGGCCAGCGCGCCCAAACCGCCCATGCCGCCCTTGCCGCCGGCCGGCACGCTGCGCATCGTCGAGCAGTTCGCCTCGCCGCAGCTGGGCAACCAGCGCAGCCTGCGCATCTACCTGCCGCCCGGCTACGACGCCCATCCGCAGCAGCGCTATCCGGTGCTCTACATGCACGACGGCCAGAACCTGTTCGACGCCGCCACCGCGGCCTACGGCGCCGCCTGGGAAATCGGCAGCACCATGGACCGCCTGATCGCCGACGGCGTCGTCGCGCCGGCCATCGTGGTCGGCATCGACAACACCAAGGACCGCATCGCCGAATACACGCCCTGCTGCGATCCGCAATACGGCGGCGGCAAGCTCGACGCCTACATGGCCTTCCTCGTCGATACCGTCAAGCCCTGGGCCGACGCCCATCTGCGCACCTTGCCGGAGCGCGAACACACGGCCATCATGGGTTCCTCGCTGGGCGGCATCGCCTCGGTCTACATCGCCCAGCACCGCCCGCAAGTATTCTCCCGGGCGGCGGGCGTGTCGAGTTCGTTCTGGTGGAATCAGGGCGAGTTCATCGCCAAGGCGCCGGCGCTCCAGCCGGTCAAGTTCTACCTCGACGCCGGCACCGACGACGATGGCCTGGAGCACACGCTGAACATGCGCGACGCCATGCTGGCCCAGGGCTACCGCTTGAATGAAGACCTGCTGTTCTACGCCGCCGATGCCGCCATCCACAACGAGCGCTCGTGGGCGGCGCGCGTGCAGCGGCCGCTGGCCTGGTTCTTCCCCGCTAGCCGGCAGCCCTGACCGGCGCCTCCTGCCGCCAGCTGTGCAGCAGCAGCGCCTCCAGCTCCTCCGGCGCGACGGCGGCGCTCAGGCAGTAGCCGAAGGCCTCGTCGCAGCCCATCTCTGCCAGCTGGGCCAGCTGGTCGCCGGTTTCCACGCCGCCGGCGATCACCTGCATGTTCAGGGTATGGGCCATCGCGATGATGGCGCGCACCATCGCCCCCTCGTCCGCCACCCGGCCGTCGCTGTGACGGTCGGTCGGCTGTTTGGCCGCGCGGCGCAGGTCGTCGACGAAGGATTTGTTGATCTTCACCAGGTCCACCGGGAAGCGCCGCAGGTAGTTCAGCGACGCATAACCGGTGCCGAAATCGCTGATCGAAATGCGCATGCCCATCTGCTTGAACTGGCGCAGCACGGCTTCGCAATTCTGGTTCTTATCGATCAACATGCCCTCGGTGATTTCCAGTTCGATGTAGCGGCCCGGCAGCCCGGCCTGGTGCAGGATCTCGGCAAAGCTGTGGGCGATGTCCTTCTGGTAGAACTGGCGCGGCGACAGGTGCACCGACACCGTCAGCGGATGGCCCAGCTCCATCCAGCGGCGCGCCTGCGCGGCGGCGGTCGCCAGTACCCATGCGCCCACCGGCAGGATCAGCGCGCTGTCCTCCAGCACCGGCAGGAAGTCCGGCGGCATCACCAGGCCCAGCTCCCGATGGCGCCAGCGCAGCAGCGCCTTGACGCCGGTGATCTTCTGCTCATTCAGGTTCAGCTTGGGCTGGTAGGTCAGCACGAACTCGTCGTGCTCGAGCGCGTGGCGCAGCGCGGTCTCCAGCACCACCCGCGAATACGCCTTGGCCTGCATGCTGGGCACGAAGCGCAGCCCGGCGCCCTTGCCGCGCTGCTTGGCCGCGTACATCGCCAGGTCGGCCTTCTCGAGCAGCGCTTCGATATCGTGGTCGTCGTCGGGATAGACGGCGATGCCGATGCTGGCCGCCACCGCCAGCGTCTCGCCATGCACCAGGAACGGCGCGGCGATCGCGGCGTTGATCTTGTCGGCCACCTGCTGCGCATCGGCGGCGCCGCGCAATTCGGTCAGCAGCACGATGAACTCGTCGCCGCCCTGGCGCGCCACCGTGTCCACCTCGCGCACGCACTGGCGCAGGCGCTGCGCGAACTGCACCAGCACCTGGTCGCCGGCGTCATGGCCGAGGTTGTCGTTGATGGACTTGAAGTGGTCGATGTCGACAAACAGCACCGCCAGCAGGCTGCCGTGGCGGCGCGCGTAGGCGATGCCGTGTTCCAGTTGCAGCTGGCATTGCAGGCGATTGGGCAGGCCGGTCAGGCTGTCGTGGTGGGCGATGTGGTCCAGCCGCATTTCCGCGTCGCGGTGGGCTTCCAGCGCCGATTGCAGTTGCGCGCAGCGGCTACGCTGGGTGCGCACCCGCAGTTCGCCGTACCACAGCGCCAGCAGGCTGAGTGCGATGCCGGCCAGTACCGGCAATAGGCTGTTCATGCTGTCCCTCTCCGTCCGGTGCACCGGGGAAGAGGGAAGCATAATCAATTGCTCAACAGTTCCAAGCGTTTTCGCACTTTCAATTGAGCGGCGTCAAACGGCGCCGCGTGGGACGGCTGGCCCTGACCCTGCAACTTGAACACGCTGACCGCCGCCGCCAGGCTGGCCGCCTGCTGTTCCAGCGCATCGGCCGCGGCGGCGGCCTGTTCCACCAGCGCAGAGTTCTGCTGGGTCACGCTGTCCATCTGGCTGATGGCGATGCTGATCTGTTCGATGCCGTCGCGCTGCTCGCCGCTGGCGATCGAGATCTCGCCGATGATGGCGGTCACGCGCTGCACGCTGGCCACCACCTCGCCCATGGTCTCGCCGGCCTGGCCGACCAGGCGACTGCCCGCCTCCACCCGGCCCACCGAATCGCCGATCAACTCCTTGATTTCCTTGGCCGCCGCCGCCGAGCGCTGCGCCAGGTTGCGCACCTCGGAAGCGACCACCGCGAAGCCGCGCCCCTGCTCGCCGGCCCGCGCCGCTTCCACCGCCGCGTTCAGCGCCAGGATATTGGTCTGGAACGCGATCCCGTCAATGACGCCAATGATGTCGACGATCTTGCGCGACGATTCATTGATCGAGCCCATGGTGCGCACCATCTGCTCGACCGCGTCGCCGCCCCTGGCCGCCACGCTGGAGGCAGTATCGGCCAGCTTGCAGGCCTCGGCCGCGTTGATGTTGTTCTGTTGCACGGTGGTGGTCAGCTGCACCATCGCGGCCGCCGTTTGCTCCAGCGAGCTGGCCTGCTCCTCGGTGCGGCCCGACAGGTCCAGGTTGCCAGCGGCGATTTCCACCGCCGCGCCGTGGATGGCGTCGGTGCCCAGGCGGACCTTGCCGACGATGTTGCTGAGGTTGCCCTGCATGCGCTTGAGCGCGCCCAGCAAGGCGCCGATCTCGTCGGTGCTGTTGACGTGCACCTCACTGCTCAGATCGCCGGCGGCCACCGTCTCGGCCATGTCGACCGCCTCGTTCAGCGGCACGGTAATGCTCTTGATCAGCCACAGCACCGTGGCGCAGCCAACCACCAGCGTCACCAGCAGCGTGATGCCCATGGCTAGCATCGCGCGCGCGTGCTCCGCCTTGTTCTCGTCCTCCATCTCGACGATCAGGCGCTGCGTTTCCTTGCCGATGAAGGCGACGATGTCGTCGATTTTTTTGGTCGGCTCCCGGTCCATGCCCTTGACCAGCGCATCGACCACATGGGCGCTGTCCTGGTTGGCGGGATCGTATTTCTGCAAGGCCGACAGATAGCGCTTGACCAGTTCGTTCTGGGTGGCGATGGCGTCTTCCACCAGCGGCGTTTTCAAGTCCAGCCTGGTCAGCAGCGCGTTCAGCTTTTGCAATTCGGCGCGGGTGGTTTCACCGCCTTTGACGAAGGCCTTGCTGTATTTGTCGAAATTGGCCGGATCGTTGCCGCGCAACAGGGTGTTCTTCCACTCCTGCACCTGGATCTTGAATTCGACCTGGGCGCTGCGCGCCATGTCGATGGCCTGGGTCAGCGCTTGCATGCGCTGCATGGCGACGGTATTGCCGGCGTTGCTGGAGTCCAGCGCGCGCCAGCCGCCGATGGCGACCACCAGCAGCGCGACAAAGAAGAAGCCGCCCAGCAAGCCTAGCCGCACGCCTATCTTGAGATTGGCGAGTTTCATAAGTTGCCCTTTCGGTAAAAATTCAATGGGTACAAGATGACTGGCGCGCGCTGCTCGCCGCACGGCCATATGGCTTATAGTTTTGAATTGCTTCCGTTTTTTGGGGAGCTAGCAACTTTTAATTCTTGCTTCCATCATGCGCCCACGCGCAAAAAAATCCAAGCGGACTTGCCGATAAATCTATCGAATTCCCACAGTTGCAACACGCCAAGTAATTAATCCTGGAACTCGATGCGGTAAATATTGGTAGGACGTTCATGCGGCGGCAGATTGCGCAGCTCGACAAACGCCAGCCCCAGCTTTTGCAGCAGGCGGATGGAATTGAGATTGGCCGGCGCGGTCAGGCCCAGCAGGCGCTTCATGCGCAGCTGGTCGCGCGCGTAGGCCACCACGGCGGCGGCGGCCTCGTAGGTATAGCCCTGGCCGAACCAGGCCGGCCGGATCGCGTAGCCGATGTCGACGTCGTCCAGGCCGTCGCGCTTGATCAGGCCGCACAAGCCCAGCGCCAGGCCGTCGCTCTTGCGCTCCATCACGTACAGCGAGTGGCCCAGGCGCTCTTGCATCGCGCACGGCCCTTCGAGGATGGCGTCGCGCGCGCCCTCGATGCTGCGGATGCCTTTGTCGCCGATAAATTCCAGCCAGGTCGGGTCGTTGACCAGTTCGTAGTAAAACGCGGCGTCGTCGGCGCTTATGGTGCGCAGCGTGAGGCGTTCGGTGTCGAGTATCTTCATGCGTCGGGCCAATGGGAGGGATCGTCCAGCAACTGGTACATGACGTAGACGTCGACGTAGCCGAGGTGGGCGTGATAGTAGGCGCGCGGCAAGGTGCCGACGATGGAGAAGCCGAGCTTTTTCCACAGCAGCACGGCCGCGACGTTGGAGCTGACCACATAGTTGAACTGCATCGCCAGGTAACCTTGCGCGCGGGCGCGGTCCAGGCAATCGCCGCCCATCAACTTGCCCACGCCGACGCCCTGCGCCGCCGGGCTGACCATGAACGAGGCATTGGCCACGTGCGCGCCGCGGTCGCGCTGGTTGGCGACCAGGCGGTACATGCCGACCAGGCGGTCGCCGTTCAGCAGCGCCACAAACGACTGCACGCCGGGGCCGAACCAGTAGGCATGGCAATCGTCGCGGCTGGTGTCGGCGGCGAAGTAATAGGTGTCGCCGCTGGCGATGAGTTCCTGGAAGATTTCCCACATGGCGCCGAAGTCGGCTTCCGATGCGGGACGGATGGCGATTTCTTTCAAAGCGGCTCCAGGCGGATTAAACAATATTCAATTGTCATGGATTTCACGTGGCAAGTCCAGCCGGAAGTCGACCGTCTGCGGCCGGCCCGGCAGGCTCAGGCGCGCCCGCGCGCGCGGCGCTTCGGCGATCACCTTGCCGCGCCGCATCACCATGCGCCGCGCCGCGCGCAGGCGGATCGCCTCCACCGGATCGGCCGCGTCCAGCAGCACCAGGTCGGCATGGCAGCCGACCGCCACGCCGTAGCCGGACAGGCCGAGGATGCGGGCCGGCGCCGCCGTCACCGCCTGGTAGCAGGCGCGCATGGCGTCCTGCCCGGTCATCTGCGCCACGTGCAGACCCATGTGCGCCACCTCCAGCATGTCGCCCGAGCCCAGGCTGTACCACGGGTCCATCACGCAGTCGTGGCCGAACGCCACCTCGACGCCGGCCGCCAGCAGCTCCGGCACCCGGGTCATGCCGCGCCGCTTGGGATAGCTGTCGTGCCGGCCCTGCAGCGTGATGTTGATCAGCGGATTGGCGATCGCCGCCACGCCGGCCTCGCGTATCAGCGGCAGCAGCTTGCTGACGTAGTAGTTGTCCATTGAATGCATGGAGGTCAGGTGCGAACCGGCCACGCGGCCGTGTAGGCCGAGGCGGTGGCTGTGGTAGGCCAGCGTTTCGATGTGGCGCGACATAGGGTCGTCCGACTCGTCGCAGTGCATGTCCACCATCAGGCCCTGTTCGG
Organism: Duganella sp. GW821-FHT07G03; assembly: GCF_059418605.1. NCBI lineage: Bacteria > Pseudomonadati > Pseudomonadota > Betaproteobacteria > Burkholderiales > Oxalobacteraceae > Duganella > Duganella sp. GW821-FHT07G03. Next base: position 222,243 of record NZ_JBWKQE010000004.1, on the reverse strand, counting down.
CGGCGAACTCGCACAGGATGCGCACCGACTCGGCGCCGTCGGCCATGGTGCGCTCGAAGTGCGGGATGCCGCCCACCACGTCGACGCCCATGCCGATGGCGCGCTTCAGGTTGGCCAGCGCGGTCGGGCTGCGCAGCACGCCGTCCTGCGGGAAGGCCACCAGCTGCAGGTCGAGGTAGGGCGCGACCTGGCGCTTCACTTGCAGCAGCGCCTCCACCGCCAGCAGGCGGTCGTCGCAGATGTCGACGTGGGAGCGGATCGCCAGCAGGCCGCGCGCGGCGGCCCAGTCGCAGTATTGCAGCGCGCGCTCGACCAGCGCCTGCTGGGTCAGGTCCGGCTTGAGCTCGCCCCACAGCGCTATGCCTTCGAGCAAGGTGCCGGAGGCGTTGACGCGCGGCAGGCCGTAGCTCAAGGTGGCGTCCATGTGGAAATGGGCGTCGACGAACGGCGCGCTGAGCAAGTCGCCGCCGGCGTCGATCTCCTGCGCGCCCCTGAACGGCAGCGAACGACCGATGGCGGTGATGCGTCCGCCGTCGATGGCGACATCGACGCCCCGTTGTCCGTCGGCCAGGTTGGCGTTCCGTATTACCGTCTCGATCACCGCATCCATCCGCGCTCCCGGCTTATTTTTTGGTCCAGTATGAAAATTCCGACTCGTAGCAGATCGTTTCGATCTCCGCGATCTTGTCCTGCATCGCCGCCTGGGCGTCGAGGATGGCCTGATTGTAGACAGACGGGCCGATTTCACGCAAACAATAATCGAGCAGCAGGCGCGCCTTCAGCTCGCCGACCTCCTCGTCCATGTTTTCAGCGCAGTAGCGCTGGATCGACCCCAGCAGGCGTTGCTCGACTTCCTTGTTCAGTTTGATGGCCATGCGTGTCCTTTTTCATAGAATTGAATAACTTGTTGCGGCGCACTAATTCAGACTTTTTTCCCGTCGCGCCTTGCGATGCATCAAGATTCGCGCAGATTGTGTCCGTGCGGCATGTTTCCTTGTTGCGGCCTTTGCGACATGGCAGAAAAAATAACTTTCCAAGCCTAACTTTCACCGCTAGAATGGGCATATTGCAATGCATCATAATGCGCGCAGCGTGCACAGCTTTACCGACATTTTAATCGTCTCAGGAGAAACCATGTCTTCGATCACCGAACAGTTTTCCGCAGCTACGAAGTCCCAGTTGGAAGCCCAATTCAAGATCTTCAACACTTTTGCCAGCACCGCCGTCGACAGCGCGGAAAAGGTCATCGCGCTGAACATCAGCACCACCAAGGCTTCGGTGGAAAAATCGTCGGCCGCCGCGAAGAAGCTGCTCGAAGCCAGGGACCCGCGCGAGTTCTTCAGCCTGAGCTCCGCCGAGCCGGCCAGCTTCGACAATCTGCTGGCCTATGGCCGCGAGCTGTACAGCATCGCCTCCGGCGTCCAGAGCGATCTGATCCAGAGCGCCCAGTCCACCATCAAGCAAGTCTCCGACCTAGCCGCCGCGCCGGTGACCGCGCTCAAGGCCAGCGCCAAGCCTGCGCCTGCCGCTACCGCACCTGTTGCTGTGGCTCCTGCCGCTGCAGCGCCGGCCCCGGTCGCCGCCGCCCCGGTAGTGGTAGCGCCGCCGGTCGTCGTCAGCGCCGCCGCGGCATCGGCCAACGAAGCAGTCGCCACGCCGGAAGCCAAGGCCGCCAAGGCCGCGGTCAAGCCAAAAGCCGCGCCAGTCGAGGAAGCGCCAGCGCCGGTCGAAGTGAAGGTTGCCGCCGCCAAGCCAGCGTTCCCTGCGCCACCGGCCAAACCGGTCGCCGCCGTCGAAACCAAACCGGAATTGAAGTCGGTGCCGTCCGCCAAAGCCAAGCCGACCGGCAAGCAGCTCGACATGCTGAGCAGCACCAAAGCCAAGAAATAAGCAAACCCGTTGGGGGTCAGTTCCGGCATCGTGCCACGCGTGGCACGATGCCGGAACTGACCCCCAATAAAAGCTTGAAGCGAAAAAAAACCGACCCGAAGGCCGGCTTTTTTTCGCAAGCTGATTACTTCGAAGCAGCAGGAGCAGCAGCAGCCGAAGCGGCTGGAGCAGCAGCAGCGTCCGAAGCAGCAGGAGCAGCAGCAGCAGGAGCAGCAGCGTCAGCAGCTGGTGCTGGAGCTGGAGCAGCAGCTGGAGCAGCGGCTTCTGGAGCAGCTACTGGAGCTGGAGCAGCAGGAGCTTCTTCTTTTTTCGAGCAAGCAGCCAGAGCAACAGCCAGCAGGGAAACGATCAGCAGGGATTTTTTCATGGGGTTTTCCTTAATTAATTCAAAATTAAACACAATTGTTGCGATTAATAATTACCGGTAATTATCGCTCATTAGGTCGTCTTCGAAGGCTTTCGTAACCTGAAATGGTGCCTGCCAGACAACGGAAACTTCCTAACCGAATATTATAGCGATTTTTAGTGCGTCGCAATAGGACAAACAGCCGTAAGCACAACTATTTTGCGATATCGCAACATTTCGGTTTCGGCTCTACTTTAGCAGAATCCGCACCAAATACCAGCGTTCGCATCGAACACCGGCATTTTACCTTGAACTGACTCATAATCCAGTTGAGTTTGCGAACAAACCGGGTGTGGATTCTAACCAAATCGTAATAAAACGGTCGCTACTGGTTTGGGTATCTTCCGGCCCGTCAAAAACTGCTTCGCCACGGAAATGATCTGCGTGAAAACGGCGCACGATATCGCGATCGTCGGCGATGCAGAACGAATCGGTCAGCTGGCGCAGTTGCTGGCTGCTGCGGCGCACCTCAATCAGGTGGCCGTAGTCCTTGATCACGCGCAGGAAGCGGGGCGCGTCGCGCTCGACGGCGTGGCCATCGTGCGCCACCAGCTGCAAATGCCCGCCGGCCCTGAGGAAATGGCGCAACAGGGTGTCGGTGGCGCTGCTGCCCAGTTCCCAGATGGCGAAATCCGGGTCGAACATGGTCAGCTTGTGTTCGGCGCGGGTGATGCAGCTGGACACGTGCTGGAGAAACTCCGCCTTCGTGGTGAATGGAAAACTTTGCCGTTCCATGCTGCCTCCCTTTGCCAGTGTTTAGCCCAACTCGATCCAGCCGTCCGTGTACCAGGTGTACAGGGCGTCCATGACGTCGTCCGATGCCTGGCCCAGCGCCGCGCCGTCCAGCGCGCGGTTGTTGGCCAGCTGTTCCAGCGTGATCTTGTCGGCCCGGCTGACGGCGAACGATTCGCCGTTGATGAACACATGCTTGCCGCGGTACAGCATTTGCGTCTTGCGCGAGAGCACCAGGCCCTTTTTCGCTGCACTTTCGGCAAACTTGCCGACCACAAGCGGCTTGGCCGGAGCGGTGAAGAACACATTATGCTTGGGCTCGGACATGTATTCGCCCAGGAAGATGGTGATGTCTTCCTCGGTGAAGCGGACCTTGTTCATTTCCTCGACGATCGTGCTCAGCATGTGGCGCGGGATTTCCGCCGGCTTGGCGGTCGCTTCCAGTTCCGGATCGGCGTAGATGCCCGGCAGGTCGATCGAATCGGCCATGAATTGCAGGAAGCCTTCGCCCAGCTCCTGGTAGGACGGTGCGCGGAAGCCGATCGAATAGGTCTGGCAGTCGCCGATGGCGATGCCGTCGTGCGCGTAGTGCGGCGGCAAGTACAACATGTCGCCCGGATTGAGCACGAACTCCTCGTTCGGCTTGAAATTGGCCAGGATCTTCAGCGGCAGGCCTTCGACCAGGCTCAGGTCCTTCTGCGGTCCGATGCTCCAGCGGCGCTGGCCCTGGGCCTGCAGCAGGAACACGTCATAGGAATCGAAGTGCGGGCCGACGCCGCCGCCGTCGGTGGCGAAGCTGACCATCAGGTCGTCCAGGCGGGCATCGGGAATGAAGCGGAACTGGCGCAGCAGCGCGTCGGCCTTGGCGTCGAACAGGTTGACGCCCTGGACCAGCATGGTCCATTCCTTCTGGTCCATTGGCGGCAGGCTTTCCAGCGGGCCGTGCTGCATATTCCACTGGCCGTCGACATTGGTCACCAGGCGCGATTCCGCGTGGTTGGTCGTGGCCAGCTTGGTCAGCGCCTCCATGTTCAGCAAAGGCTTGAAGCCGGGGATGGCGTTACGGATCAGCAGCGGCTTCTTGTGCCAGTAGTCGCGCAGGAACTGCGCCGGCGTGATATCGCCGAGGAGAGGTAATTTTTTCATGCGCTCATTATAACCATGGCGGCGTCGATTGTCGGGCTGGCGGCGGTCGGCCCGGCGATCCAAGGTATAATTCCGGGGCTTATATACAGAAAGGAATTACAAAATGAAGATTGCCAAGAACACGGTCGTGACTGTGAATTACAAGCTGTCCGATGCCCAGGACAATCTGATCGAAGACGGTCGCCAGCCTATGGTCTACCTGCACGGTGGCTACGAGAACACCCTGCCAAAAATTGAAGAAGAGCTGGACGGCAAGGAAGTCGGTTATTCCTCCATCATCCAGATCGAGCCGGACGATGCGTTCGGCGACTACGACGCAGCGCTGGTCAAGGTCGAACCGCGCAGCCGCCTGCCGGAGCCGCTGGAAGTGGGCATGCAGTTCGAAGGCATGCCGGATGGCGACGAAGGCGAAGAAGCGATGATCTTCACCGTCACCGAAATCGCTGACGACAAAGTGGTCCTGGACGGCAATCACCCGCTGGCCGGCATGGCGCTGCGTTTCGCGCTGAGCGTAGCCGACGTGCGTGAAGCCTCGGAAGAAGAAATCGCCCACGGCCACGTGCACGGCGCCCACGGCCACCACCACGGTGACGAGGACGACGAAGGCGAAGAGGGCGATCACGTCGCCATCCACCCGATCCACTAAGCAGTGTAAGTTACGGCGTCGTCTCGGCGCTGCCGCCCTTGAGCGTGAACAGGGCGGCGGTGCCGGGTGCGACGCGCACCTCGGCCCATTCCGCGGCCAGGCTCATATGCCCCACATTGCCGCGCCAGACGATGGACGGCTCGGTCCCGGCGCCGCCCTGGGTATCGACCAGCAGCACCTTCCCTTTGAATTTTTCCGCCATCGCCCGTATCTGTCGGCGCGGTTCGGCGAAGCCATCCTGTTTCGACTGAAAACTCGGCAGCAGCGAGAAGCCATGCTCCGTCTGCACGCCGACATCGCCGTCCGAGAACAACACCAGGCCGTGCATCTTCTGCCGCTCCGCCAGCGTGAACAGCCGGTGCAGCCAGGCGCGGTTGGCCACCAGCCGGTCTTCATACTCGCTGTTGCGGCCCGCTTCGGCGCGGAAGTGGTTGTTATTGGCCGGCAGATTGATGGTGGCGAACAGCACCTTGCCGTATTCCCAGTGCGCGTTCTCGGCGTAGCTGCGGAACTTGGCGCTGGCCGACAAGCGCGTCAGCGGCAGGCGGCGTTCGCCCAGCGATTCGCCGTCGGCGTAGAACAATTCGCGCAGGCGGTTCAGGCGTTCGATGGCGTTCGAGCGGCCGATGGAATTGACGCAGCCGCTCCAGTCGCTGCCGGCCAGCGAGACGATCATCGGCGGCGCCGCCTCGCTCAGCAGCGCGCGGCGCTGGGCATACAGCTTGTCGCTGCAAGGCTCGGTGCTGGATTTGATGCCGGTGGCGACGATGAAGGCGGGCGCGGTCTGCGTGGCGTCGGCGATGGCGCGCCTGAGCACCGATTCATCCGGGCCACTCTTGAACGAGTGGCCGATCACGCCGAACTGGAAGCCGCGCATGGCCGGCTGCGCGGCCTGCGCATGGCTCGCTGCCAGCGCCGCCAGGCCGGCCGCCATCACGCCCACGGCAGCGCTCACGCGCCGCAGCAGCGATCCAGTGGTGGTGGGGCGGACGCGCCGCGGCATCATGCCTGCGCCGTCTCCGTCAGGCGCTTGAGTTGATACAGGCGTTCCAGCGCTTCGCGCGGGGTCAGCGCGTCGGGATCGAGATCGTCGAGCGCATCGAGCAGCTCGCGCATCGCCGGGCTGGCGGCTGCGGGCGCGCCGTGCGCCGGCGCATCGAGTTCCTCGTCGTCGGCGTCGGTGGTCGGCGCGGCGAACAGGTCCAGCTGCGGCGTGGCGTCCAGCGCCTGCGCTTCCAGGCGCGCCAGGTGCTTGCGCGCGGCCTTGATCACCGGCTGCGGCACGCCGGCCAGCTGCGCCACCTGCAAGCCGTAGCTCTGCGACGCCGGGCCGTCCTGCACCGCGTGCAGGAATACGATGCTGTCCTTGTGCTCGACCGCCGACAAGTGCACGTTGGCCGCCGTCGGATGGTTCTCCGGCAGCTGCGTCAGTTCGAAGTAGTGGGTGGCGAACAGCGAGAAGCTGCGGCTGGTGTCGATCAGGTGGCGCGCGATCGCCCACGCCAGCGCCAGGCCGTCGAAGGTCGAGGTGCCGCGGCCCACTTCATCCATCAGCACCAGCGAATGCTCGGTGGCGCCGTTCAGGATCGCCGCCGATTCTGTCATCTCCACCATAAAGGTCGAGCGGCCGCCGGCCAGGTCGTCGGTGGCGCCGATGCGGGTGAAGATGCGGTCGATCGGGCCGATGGTCGCGCTGGTGGCCGGCACGTAGCTGCCCACGTAGGCCAGCAGCGTGATCAACGCCACCTGGCGCATGAAGGTCGATTTACCGCCCATGTTAGGACCGGTGATCAGCAACAGGCGGCGGTCTTCGACGAAGCGGCAATCGTTGGCGATGAAGCGTTCGATCTGGTTCTCCACCACCGGATGGCGGCCCTCGGCGATGTTGATGCACGGCGTGTCCACCAGCTGCGGCGCGCACCAGTTGTGGCGCAGCGCGTGGTCGGTCAGCGAAGTCAGTGCGTCGAGCTGCGCCAGCGCCTTCGAGATCGTTTGCAGGCAGCCGATGAAGGGCGCCAGGTCGGCCAGCAGCTGGTCGTACAGCATCTTCTCGCGCGCCAGCGCCTTGTCCTGCGCCGACAAGGCCTTGTCTTCGAAGGCCTTCAGTTCCGGCGTGATGTAGCGCTCGGCATTCTTCAAGGTCTGGCGGCGGCGGTAGTCGTCCGGCACCTTGGTGGTCTGGCCGTGCGTGACTTCGATGTAGAAGCCGTGCACCTTGTTGTACTCCACGCGCAGGTTGGCGATGCCGGTGCGGGCCCGCTCGCGCGTCTCCAGGTCGACCAGGAACTGGCCGGCGTTTTCGGACAGCGCGCGCAGTTCATCCAGCTCGGCGTCGAAGCCGCGCGCGAACACGCCGCCGTCGCGCACCATTGCCGCCGGCTCCAATGCCACCGCGCGTTGCAGCAGGTCGAGGCAGGCTTCGGGCGTGGCCATGTCGGCGTGGATCGCGGCCAGCAGGCCGTCGTTATCAGTTAGCGCGCGTTGCATCGCATGGCGCAGCGCCGGCAGTTGCTGCACGCCGTCGCGCAGGCTGGCCAGGTCGCGCGGGCGCGCCGACAGCAGTGCGATGCGGGTGGTGATGCGTTCGATATCCGGCACCTGCGCCAGCGTGTGCGACAGCGTGCCGGTGGCGTCGGCCTGGCCCAGCGCGGCGATGGCCTGGTGGCGTGAGCGGGCGATGGCCTGGTCGCGGCGCGCGTGGTGCAGCCAGTGGCGCAGCAGGCGCGAACCCATCGCGGTGCGGCAGTGGTCCAGCAGCGAGAACAGGGTAGGGGATTCCTGGCCGCGGATGGTCTCGGTCAGTTCCAGGTTGCGGCGGGTGGCCGCGTCGAGGCCGATGAATTCGTTTTCGGTTTCGGTGGTCAGCGTGCGCACGTGTTGCAGGCCGCGTCCCTGCGTCGACTGGGCGTAGCGCAGCAGCGCGCCGGCCGCGCCGAACGCCGCGCCCAGGCCGTCGGCGCCGAAGCCGGTCAGCGTCGCCACGCTCAGTTGGTCGAGCAGCGCCTTGTGGCCGCCGACGACGTCGAAGTGCCAGTCCGGCACGCGGTTGACGTGGCAGCTCAGGGTTTCTTCGAACAGGTCAGCGTTATCGCCGCGCAGCACCTCGGCCGGCGCGATGCGCTCCAGCTCCTGCTGCATGCGGGCGGTGACGGTGCGGCTGTCGCCGGAGAACTCCATCAGCTTCAACGCGCCGCTGGCCAGCGACAGCCACGCCAGGCCGGCCGTGGCGACCTTGCGCTGGCTGATGATGCACATCGCCAGCAGCGGACGTTCGGCCTTTTCCGGCAGCAGGTCGGCGTCGGTCAGCGTGCCCGGCGTGACCACGCGCAGCACCTTGCGTTCGACCGGGCCTTTGCTGGTGGCCGGATCGCCGATCTGTTCGCAGATCGCGCACGACTCGCCGATCTTGACCAGCTTGGCCAGATAGCCTTCGAGCGAATGGAAAGGCACGCCGCACATCTTGATCGGCTGGCCGCCCGAGCTGCCGCGCGCGGTCAGCGTGATGCCCAACACGCGCGCCGCCTTTTCCGCGTCCGAGTGGAACAGCTCATAGAAGTCGCCCATGCGGTAGAACACCAGCATGTCCGGGTATTCGGCCTTGATGCTCAGGTACTGCTGCATCATCGGGGTGACTTTTTCGGTGGGGCTGTTCTTGACGGCGGCGGCGTTGATTTCGGTCGGGACGGTGGTCATTGGTTCTTTTTCGGCGATGCGTGAGTCTGGTTTTGCGACGGCTCAATCAGCCCCCGCGCGTAACCTGTCATTTTACCGCTTTCGGCCGTGCTACTGGTGAATTCGCGCTGCCGTTCTTGGTGGCGTACACTGGACTAACCCAAATGAGTGTCGAAGACTCGTTGAGAGCGGCAGTTGAGGAAGCCCGGGCAGGGCGGGACGGCTTTTTGGACTATGCTTTTCATACACGGGGAGGCGAGGTAAGGGTTTTGGCAGATGTCGTTCTGGAAAAGGACATGATCATCTGCAGAAACCTTTGCGTCTATGCGGCGTCCGACCCTCCTGGCATAAAAAAATCGACAATTGCAAGAGAGCTGCTTGCTGAATTTCGGGCCTTGCTGAAAGTCGGCAATGCCCTTGGATATGATGCGATGACCGTGCAAGGAAAGCGCACTGCCGGTAGTAGTTCTGCAAATGTAGGAAAGGCTGTAGATATCAGACGCAGGAGGAAGAAATGAATAAATCTGAAATCGGTGTCGAACTCGTAAAATCGAAGTGGCAACAGGCTAGCGATGTTGAACGGGAACAGGTCTTGTTGGAGCTGAAGCAGCTAGGGCTATCTATTACCGATGCGATACTGGCGCTGCGAAACTCGGGATTCTATTCGCTAGGCGAGGCGAAAGAATACATCTCGACCAGCCCTGCATGGCATGTTGAAGTCGAAAACGGCAAGGTTCTACATGAGGTAGCTTGGCAAGTCCTTGATAAATTCGTCGCTTCTCAACGTCAAAAGTCACGACAACCGTAACGTTAGCGATTTCCAAGAATGGTCACTGGGCTTTCATATGATTAGACATGCTTTTCTCCAGGCGACATCGGGAGCAGCAGCGCCCGCTGGCTGCCGCGCAGCAGGAACACGCCGTACAGGCAAAGCGGCAGCACCGCCAGCACCGCGGCGAACGGCAGCACCGACCCCTCGCCGGTCTTCGCCGCCGTCAGCGCCGACGTCACCAACGCAAAGTCCCACAGGCCGTGCACCACCACCATCGGCCACACCGAGCGCGTGCGCAGGCGGATGGCCGCATAGCCGACGCCCTGCAGGGAGGCCGCGACCGCTTGCCAGAGCGCGCTGCTGAAGTCACCGGTCGCCAAACCGTTGAGCGTGTGCACCACGCCGAACAGCAACGACGAAATCAGCACGGCCGGCCAGATCGCATGCCGGTCCAGCAGGCTTTGCAGCAGCACCGAACGGAACATCAGCTCTTCCGACACCGCGACCAGCGCCGTATTGCAGCCGACGATCAGCAGCACCTGCGATGGCGGCCAGCCGCCCGCCCACGCCACCAGCAGCATCAGCAGCGCATAGAGCAGCGGCGGCCAGACCAGCCACAGCGATTTCCATGATTCAGGCGCGCGCAGACCGGCGGCGCGGCGTTCGGTCGACGCCAGCGCCACCAGCAAGGAAAACAAGACCGCCAGCACCCAGGTCGGACCGACACCTGCGGCCACCGCATCAAACAACGATAGCTGCCGGCCGCCGCTGAGCAGCCTGCCGACGCCCAGGGTCAGGCCCAGCCACACCGCCAGCGCGGCTAGCGCCAACGGCAAAGTAATGCGGAGTCTTTTCATGTGTCTGGTTTGTGTTTTGTCTGCAGCAATAATACATGAACGCAATTTTGACGGCGGTCAAACGAAAGCCCTGCCAATCTGCCGCCTTCGCTTTCCCGCGTCTTGACTAACAGACAAATGGAAACTGTGTATTAAAGACAACAGTGTTGATGTGTGTTTGCGTCCGAAACGCCCGCGTTTCCGGTCCCCAGCAAAAAAAAATGACGGACAACGGTTGTGACAAAAAATTAATTAAGCAATACTTAAGTTGAAACTTTTGCATGTCTTGTTCGCAACACATGAATGTTTCACTGGGCATATTTTCCTTTAAATTAAGGGTATAGCAGGCATGAAAATTTCAGTGAACCCGTCACCGACTCCCCGCCTCAAAAAGGCCGGGGCAACGCTGCGTCCTACCGCTGGACGCGTGTTATTCGCCTTCATGGCATTGGGCTGGACCATCTCCAGCTCCGCCGCCGTCATCGCCAAGGATGGACCGACCGCCAGCCAGCCGACCGGCGACTTCTGGCAGGACGTGGGCGCCGCCAACGGCAGAACCGCACAGTCCACCAGCACCACCGGCCCGCGCCGCTTCCACGCCGCCAGCCTGAACCGCAAAGGCCTGAAGCAACTGGCCCAGTCGGCGCCGCTGGAGCGCAGCGAGGCCGCCGCCGTCAGTCCGCTGATCATTTCCCTGCCGCACCCGGACGGCGGCTACCAGCGCTTCGCCATCGTCGACTCGCCGATCATGGAAGCCGGCCTGGCCGCCAAGCACCCCGAAATCAAGACCTACGCCGGTAAAGGCATCGACGATCCCAACGCCAGCCTGCGCATGGACATCACCCCGCTGGGCCTGCACGCCTCGGTGCGCACGCCGGCCGGCGCCTGGTATGTCGACCCGCACACCGCGCTGGACGACAGCGTCTACAACAGCTATCACAGCCGCGACCTGGCCAACCGCCACGGCGCGCTGCGCGAAGCACCGTTGACCGAGGCGCAGATCGCCTTGTCGCAGGGCTTCTACCACGCCGACGACCAGGTCGAGGTGCGCGGCGCCGGCTTCACGCCGGGCGCCTCGGTCACCGTGTCGGTGCGCAACGAAGGCGACAGCGGCACGCGCCAGAGCCTGGTCGTCACCGCCGATGCGGAAGGGGTGATCAACAGCTCGTTGGTGGCCGATCCGTCGCGCAACACCGGCGCCTTTGAAGTCAGCGCCACCGACGGCAAGTCGACCAGCACCGTGGCCTACCACGTGGTGGACGACCTGGTCGTGGCCGGTCCGGTTTCCGGCAACCAGCTGCGCACCTACCGCCTGGCGCTGGTCACCGATCCGTCCTACGCCACCTATTTCGGCGGCCCGGCCAATGTCACGGCGGCCAAGGTCACGCTGATCAACCGCGTCACCCAGGTCTATGAAGACGAGACCGCGATCCGCCTGATGTTGATCAACAATACCGACGCCCTGAACCTGGACACGCCGGCGCTGATGACCGGCGCCAACGGCCCGTGCGGCGCCAACGCCTGCTTCACCGCGTCCCAATCGGCCAGCTGCGGCAGCGGCACGCTGTCGCGCAACCGCGTCGTCGCCGGCCTGCTGGCAGGCGCCGGCAATTACGACGTCGGCCATATCGCGCTCGGCCTCAACGGCGGCGGCATCGCCAGCCTGGGCGTGGTCGGCGGCAGCGCCAAGGCCCAGGGTTGCACCGGCATTCCCACCCCGGTCGGCGACTTCTACGCGGTCGACTACGTGGCGCATGAAATGGGCCACCAGTTCTCCGGCAACCACACCTTCAACGGCGTGATCAGCAATTGCTCGGGCGGCAACCGCAACGCCGGCACCTCGGTGGAACCGGGCAGCGGCTCGTCGATCATGGCCTACGCCGGCATTTGCGGCACCGACAACCTGCAAAACCATAGCGACGCTTATTGGTCGCAGCGCAGCTTCGATGAAATCGTCGCCTACACCTCGGGCGCGGAAACCAACGTCAACGAAGTGCAGATGCTGGCGCTGACCAATTTCGGCGGCACCCAGCAATTCACGCTGCGCTACAACGGCAAGGACTCGGCGCCTATCGTCCGCGGCAGCAATTTCAACGTCGGCGGCATCAAGAACGCGATCGAAGGCATCGCTGGCTGGCCTGCGGGCGCCACTGTCAACATCAGTTCCCTGAGCGACAACGCCGCCACGGTGACCTTCACCGGCGCGCTGGCCGGCACCAAGGTCGCGCTGCTCCAACTGGTCAATTGCAGCGGCGGTTGCAGCGGCTATGTCGGCGAGATCGTCGCCGGCGGCCCGACCACCCGGCGCGGTTCGCTGTCGTTCACCGGCAATACCACGCCGGTGGTGACGGTGCCAACCGGCTACACCATCCCGGTACGCACGCCGTTCGCCCTGACCGGCAGCGCCACCGACGGCGAAGGCGATACGCTGACCTACATGTGGGAACAGAACGATCGCGCCAACGGCAACGGCACCGGCTTGATCAGCAACGTCAAGACCAATGGCCCGCTGTTCCGCCAGTTCGGCGTGCGCGCCGTGGTCAGCAACGACGACGCCATCAAGTACGGCTCGCCGGGTGAAAACCACGTCAGCACCAATCCAACCCGCGTGTTCCCGGACCTGTCGCAGATCCTGGCCAACAACACCAACGCCGAAACCGGCGCCTGCCCGGTCGCCGCCACGACGCCGACCCCGGCCGACATCGAGTGCTACTCGGAGTTCCTGCCGACCGCCGACTACGTGGGCTACAGCGCCAACGCCAATCCGGCCGCGCTGAACTTCCGCCTGACGGCGCGTGACGGCCGTGGCGGCGTCGGCAACGCCAGCACCAAGCTGGTACTGGCGCCCAACGCCGGTCCCTTCCTGGTGACGTCGCCGAACACCGCGGTGTCGCTCGATGGCGGCTCTAGCCTGACCGTGACCTGGAACGTGGCCAACACCGACGCGGCGCCGGTCAACACCGCCAATGTGAAGATTTCGCTGTCCACCGACGGCGGCAACATCTATCCGTACACGCTGGCGGCCAGCACGGCCAACACCGGCAGCAAGGTCGTCACGCTGCCGCTGGTGGGCAGCAGCACCGCGCGCATCAAGGTGGAAGCGGTCGACAACATCTTCTTCGATGTGTCGAACGCCAACTTCACGATCCGCCTGGCGGGCGATGTCAACGGCGATGGCGCCGTCAACTGCGACGACCTGGCGATCATCAAGGCCGCGCTGGGCAAACGCACGGGCCAGGCCGGCTACGACGCGCGCGCCGACCTGAACAAGGATGGCGTGGTCGATGCCCGCGACCTGGTCGCCGAGTCGCAACGCATCGCAGGCGGTTGCCGCCTGTAAGCCGCCACACACTAGCGGCGCCGCCGCCGGCCCACAGCCGGCGCGGCGCCGATGCAGAAATCTCAGCCTGATGGGCAAAGGAAAATGAATATGTTGAGTTTGAATAAATGGAAATTCCAGGCCGGCGCCGCACTGCTGGCCGCCGCCTTCGCCGCACCGCCGGCCTACGCGGCCGATCCGGCGTTGAGCATCGTCGCCACGCCATCGAGCGGCGTGGTGGGCTCGACCATCGAGCTGGACATCCGCATCGCCGGCGTGACCGACCTGTATGGCTACAACTTCTCGCTGGCGTTCAATCCGGCTTACCTGCAGGCGACCGGCGCCGGCGAAGGCGGCTTCCTGGGTTCCGACGGCGGCGCCACCGGCTTCGGTGCGGCCGATGTGTCCGGCACGCCGGGGCTGGTGTCCTATGTGTACGGCAACAAGTTCGGCGCCGTGCCAGGCGTCAGCGGCGGCGGCAGTCTGGCGCACCTGCGTTTCAACGTGATCGGCGCCGGCACCAGCACGCTGAGCTTTACCAACGCGCTGTTCCTGAATTCAACGCCAGGCGACATCAACACGCAGCTGGGCACGCTGACGCTGGTGACCACCGCCGTGCCGGAGCCGCAGACCTACCTGATGCTGGGCGTGGGCCTGGCCGGCCTGGCGGCGCTGCGCCGCCGTAAAGTCGGCTAATGTTGCACCGCGCTGCCGCCTTGCCGCGGCAGCGCTTCTTCCTTCTTCAGCGGCAGGGAGCGCTGCGGGAATATTCATAAATTGTGAATGATTGCTTGATATTCAGAGTATTGATGGTCTTAAGTGTGAAGCATATAGTGACTACACGAACCCATCACTCAGGAGCCCAACATGAACACCAGCACCACGATTATCCGCCGCAGCCTGGCAGCCGCCGCCCTCGTACTGAGCACCGGCCTGGCCGCCGCTGCGGCCGCGCCGATCGACGTCAAGGTCGACGGTTTTGCCGACCAATACGCGCAAGTGAACGGCGTCAGGCTGCACTACAAGATCGGCGGCCACGGCAGCCCGGTCGTGCTGCTGCACGGCTATGGCCAGACCGGCCACATGTGGACGCCGGCCATGGCCGAACTGGTCAAGCACCACACCGTCATCGTGCCCGACCTGCGCGGCGCCGGCGGCTCGGAAAAACCGGCCGGCGGCTACGACAAGAAAACCATGGCGGTCGATATCCATGAACTGGTCAAAGGCATCAGCAGCGAGCCGGCCGCCGTGGTCGGCCACGACATCGGCCTGATGGTGGCCTACGGCTACGCCGCGCAGTTCCCGGCCGACACCAGCAAGCTGGTGCTGATGGACGCCTTCATTCCCGGCGTCGGCGACTGGCGCAACGCCTTCCCGGCCAAGGCCGTGTGGCACTTCCACTTCTACGGCGAGACGCCGCTGGCGCTGGTCCAGGGCCGCGAACGCATCTACTTCGAACACTTCTGGAACGACTTCTCGGCCGACAAGACCAAGTCGGTCAAGGAAGCGGACCGTAAGCTGTACACGGCGGCCTATGCGCAGCCGGGCGGCATGCGCGCCGGCTTCGCCTACTTCAGCGACTTCGAGCGTGACGCCGCCGACTTCGGCCCGATGTCGCAGACCAAGCTGACCATGCCGGTGCTGACCCTGGCCGGCCAGTACTCGGCCGGCGAATTCCTCGGCAAGCAGGTCGGCTCCGTGGCCACCAATGTGAAGAGCGTCATCGTCCAGGGCTCGGGCCATTGGCTGATCGACGAAGCGCCGGAACAAGTGGTGCCGGCGCTGGTGGAGTTTATTGATTTGTAATCCGTTTGTAATGCCGGCGTCATGTCCGGGTCAGGGGGCGGTTTCTATACTGGGTTTTTAACCCGAGAGGAAACCGCACCATGATCAAACCTACCCTTCTTGCCGCCGCAGCGATGCTGGCGGCACAAGTCGCACTGGCGGCGCCGCCGGTCCACAACGTCGTGCTGGTGCACGGCGCCTATGCCGACGGCTCCTGCTGGAACGACGTCATCGCCCGCCTGCAAAAGGCCGGCATGCATGTCACGTCGGTGCAAAATCCCCTGACCTCGCTGGCGGACGACGCCGAAGCCACGCGCCGCGTGCTGGCCCTGCAGGATGGCCCGACGATCCTGGTCGGCCACTCGTGGGCCGGCACCGTCATCAGCGAGACCGGCAACGATCCGAAAGTGGCGGCGCTGGTCTACCTGGCCGCGCGCGCGCCGGACGTGGGCGAGGACTACGGCGCACTGGCCGCCAAATTCCCGGCGCCGCCGGCAGCGGCCGGGTTGGTGAAATCGCCGGACGGCTACGCGCAGCTGAGCGAACAGGCTTTTGTGCGCGACTTCGCCGGCGATCTCGATCCGGCCCGGGCGCGCGTGCTGTACGCGTCGCAGGGACGGATCTCGCAAACGCTGTTCGCCGCGCGCACCACGCAGGCGGCATGGAAGAACAAACCCAGCTACTACGTGGTATCGCAGCACGACCGCACCACCTCGCCGGAGCTGGAGCGCTTTGTCGCCAAGCGCATGGGCGCGAAGACCATCGAACTGGCGTCCAGCCATGTGTCGATGATCTCGCACCCGGACGAGATTGCAAACCTCATCCTCGAAGCGGCCAAATAACTACAGCGCGCTGACCAGCACCGCGGTGCTGGCGCCGGCTTCCGTCACGGACAGGCGGTCGGCGCGCACGGCGGCATCGCTGGCCGCTTGCGTGCGCACCGGCCCTATCATCGTACCGTTGGCCATGCCCGCGTCGTTGGTGCGGAAGCTGCCCAGCGGCGCGGCCTGGCTGCCGACGGTAACGTTATAAACCGCATTCGGCTTCAGCTTGTACAGGAACACTTCCATCGCATCGACCACGCCCAGGTTGCGCACCACCGCGAAGCCCTTGCCTTCGCTGGCGGTGGCCTTGAACGGGATGTTGTGCGCATCCTGGTTCACGCGCGGCACCAGGTTGGAGCGGTCGTCCGCCGACGGCGCCACCTTCGACAAATACACCAAAGCCTGCGGCGCCTGCCCGCCCGGCATGGTGGCGACGACCTGGTTGCTGGCGCTGTCGATCACCTGCACGCCGTCGCCGTTTTCCAGTCCGACATAGAGACGGCTGCTGTCGTCCGAGGCCCAGATCCCGTGCGGCAGCGCGCCGGTGGCGATGGTCGCCAGCAGTCTAGCCTCTTTGCCGGTGCTGTAGACCTTGACCACGTTCTCGCCGCCTATCGTCACGTAGGCGCGCACTTCGCCGCCGACGGTGGCGAAGGCCAGGTGGTTGGTGATGAAGCCGGTGTCGATCACGCCCGTCACTTCCAGCGTTTGGGTGCTGATGCGGGTGACCTTGCCGACGTCCTTGTGCGTCATCCATATCTCGCCTTGGTCCGGCGTGAATTGCAGGAAGGGCGAGAACGGGCTGGCCACGCCGATGCGCTTGATGATGGCGTGCGAAGCGACGTCGATCACGTCGACCGTCGGCGTGAAGCTGGAGACCACGAAGGCCAGCTTGCCGTCCGGGTGGAACAGCACCATGCCGGGCCCGAGGTCGGTCTGGATGCGGCGGGTCTCCCTGAACGTGGCCGGGTCGATGACGGAGATGTAGTCCTCGCCGCGCACCACCACCCAGACCTCCTTGCCGTCGGCGCTGAAGAAGCCCTCATGCGGCGAGCGTCCCACGTAGGTCTTGCCTTTGACCTTGTTGGTCGCGGTGTCGATGAAGGTGACCGAGTTGGAGCCGTTGGCAATGGCGATCAGCGTCTTGTGGTCCGGCGAGAAGCCCAGGCCATGCACATTGATCTCGCCGCGATACAGCGGCGACAGCACGTCCGGCCGCGCGTTGCCCAGTTTGATCTGGCCCAGCAGCGTATTGCTGGCGGGGTTGAACACGGAAATCGTGTTGGTGTTCTGGTCCGCCGTGTAGACGCGGTCCAGCGCCGACGGCGCAGCGAAGGCGGATGCCGACAGCAGCGTGGTGATCGCCAAAGCGATGGTTTTCATTGTTTCTCCTTGTTGGTGTGGCGTTGCAGCCAGGCCTGCATCACCTTGATCTCGTTCTGCTGCTCGGCGATGATGCCGAGCGCCAGATTGCGCAGCTCCGGGTCCTGGGTGGTGAGCAGCAGGGCCTTGGCCATGTCGACCGCACCCTGGTGGTGCGGGATCATCATGGTGACAAAGTCATGCTCGCTGACGCCGTTCATCGGCGCCTGCTTCATGCCGGCGTCCATCACCGCCATCGCGTCGTCCATCAAGGCGGCGAAGGACTTGGCGGTGCTGGCAACGAATACCGGCGGCGCCGGGGCGCCGCCGTCGGCATGGTGATGGTGTTCCTGCGCGCCGGCGTGCGTCGCTGCCAGCGTCAAGGCCAGGACGACGGCGCCACGGAATGCATAGGCCATGTTATGTTTCCTCGTTGGGGTATGGAGCGAGCCAGTCTAGCGGCGCGCCGCTGACGGCAGGATGACGTGCAAATGACAGATTTGTAATCCAACCACCTCTGTAAAAAGCCGACAATGCCGCATCTGGAGAACATCATGAAGCTATTGGTTGTGGAGGACGAGCCCAAGGCGGGCGCCTATCTGGTCAAGGGCTTGCAGGAATCGGGCTATGTGGCCGACCTGGCGCGCAACGGCGTCGACGGCCTGGCGCTGGCGCTGGAGCACGACTACGACCTGATCGTGCTGGACGTGATGCTGCCGCAGATGGACGGCTGGGCGGTGCTGGCCAGGCTGCGCGAGCGCAAGCAGACCCCGGTGCTGTTCCTCACCGCGCGCGACGACGTGGCCGACCGCGTCAAGGGCCTGGAGCTGGGCGCCGACGACTACCTGGTCAAGCCCTTCGCCTTCGCCGAGCTGCTGGCCCGCGTCAAGACGCTGATGCGGCGCGGCCCGGTGCGCGAGATGGAGCTGATCCGCATCGCCGACCTGGAGATCGACGTGCTGCGCCGGCGCGTCACGCGCCATGGCGACCGCATCGAACTCACCGCCAAGGAATTCGCGCTGCTGCACCTGCTGGCCAAGCGCCAGGGCGAGGTGCTGTCGCGCACGCAGATCGCGTCGATGGTGTGGGACATGAACTTCGATTCCGACACCAATGTGGTCGACGTGGCGATCCGCCGCCTGCGCGCCAAGGTCGACGATCCCTACGCCGATAAACTGGTGCAGACCGTGCGCGGCATGGGCTACCTGCTGGAACTGCGTTCGTGAGCTGGGGCCGGCGCCCGCTGTCGTTGACCTTGCGGGTGGCGCTGCTGTTGTCGGCGGTTGCCGTGGCGGCCTTCCTGGCGGCCGGCGCCTACCTGTACACCACGCTGGCGCGGCAGATGGCCGGCCGCGACGACGTGGAACTGATCAACAAGGTGACGCAGATCCGCCGCATCATCGCCGGCCTGCCGTCGCCGCAGGCGATCGCACAGGACCAGCGGCCGTTGATGGAAACCCTGTCCGGCCACGATGACTTCATGCTGCGCGTGAACGGGCCCGATGGCGCGGCGCTGCTGCAATCGGCGCGTACCTCGCGGCCGCTGCCGCGCTTCGACAGCGTGCCGGCCCAGCGCGCGCTGACGCTGGACGATATCCACGACTGGACGCCGGAGGCCGGCGTCGGCCGCATGGTCAGCGCGGCCGGGCAGGTGGGCGGCGGCCAGACGGTGCGCATCACGCTGGCGCGCGAGCGCTCCGACCGCCTCAAGATCCTGCGCGGCTACATCGTCGACCTGCTGGTGGCGCTGTGCGGGGGGGCGCTGCTGGCCATCGTGCTCGGTTACGCCATTGTGCGCCACAGCATGCGCCAGCTGCGCGGCGTGATCGCCAAGGCCAACGACATCAACGCCAACCGTCTCAACACCCGGCTGTCGGTGGGTGACGCGCCGGTGGAGTTGCGCGAGATGGGCGAAGCCTTCAACGCCATGCTGGACCGGCTGGAAGACGGCGTGCAGCGCCTGTCCGGCTTTGCCGCCGACCTGGCGCACGACTTGCGCACGCCGGTCAACACGCTGATGGTGGAAACCCAGGTGGCGCTGGCGCGGCCGCGCTCGGCGGAGGAATACCAGGCGCTGCTGGCCTCCAACTCGGAGGAATACGAGCGGTTGGCGCGCATGATCGAAAACACGCTGTTCCTGGCGCGGGTGGACAACGCCCAGCTGGCCGTGCAGCGCGAGCCGCTGGACCTGCGCGCTGAGCTGCTGCGCATCCACGACTATTTCGAGATCCTGGCCGACGACGTCGGCGTGCGGCTGGAGGTCGAGGCCCCGGCTATCGAAGCGCAGCTCGATCCGGTGCTGCTGCAGCGTGCGGTCGGCAACCTGGTCTCGAACGCGCTGCGCTACACGCCGGCCGGCGGCGCGATCCGGCTGACGGCGCGGCGCGGCGGGCAGGGCATCGAGCTGGCGGTCGCCAACACCGGCCCGGGCATCGCGCCGCAGCACTTGCCGCATATCTTCAACCGTTACTACCGCGCCGACGCCGCCCGTTCAGGACAAGCCCATTCGGCCGGACTGGGCCTGTCCATCGTGCGCGCCATCATGGCCTTGCATGGCGGTAGCGTCCGGGTCGAGAGTGTAGAGGGCGCGCTGACCACGTTTTTCCTGCTGTTTAAATAATTTTAAAAAAATCTAAAAATATTTGTCGATTTGATGCGTGCTGCTTCGTCGTAGGGGTAGAGTGAGCGTTTTCACTCGCCCCAACCCATTTAAAGGAGAGCATCATGACTGCAAAAGTAGATCCGATTCCAGAAGGCATGCACAGCGTCACCCCCCACCTGGTGGTCGATGGCGCGTCAGACGCCATAGCGTTCTATAAAAAAGCGTTCAAGGCCGTTGAGACCGCGCGCATCCCCGGCCAGAACGGCAAGTTGATGCATGCCGCCGTCCGGATTGGCGATTCGACCGTCATGCTGGTGGACGAGATGCCCGACTTCGGCAGCGTCGGCCCCAAGAAGCTCAATGGCAGCCCGGTCACGCTGCACATCTACGTGCCCGATGTGGACGCCACCTACGCCCAGGCGATCGCCGCTGGCGCCACCGAGAGGATGCCGCCGGCCGACATGTTCTGGGGCGACCGCTACGGCCAGGTCACCGACCCGTTCGGCCACGTCTGGTCGATCGCC
The DNA here is from genome assembly GCF_059418605.1 of Duganella sp. GW821-FHT07G03. Taxonomy (NCBI): domain Bacteria; kingdom Pseudomonadati; phylum Pseudomonadota; class Betaproteobacteria; order Burkholderiales; family Oxalobacteraceae; genus Duganella; species Duganella sp. GW821-FHT07G03. The sequence goes on along the minus strand of NZ_JBWKQE010000004.1, from coordinate 201,727 downwards.
ACCCACACCAAGGACATGACGCCGGAGGAGATGAACGCGGCGATGAAACAGCAAATGCCACCGTGCTGATCAAAGGAGAATGACATGCGTTTCATGATTATCGTTAAAGCCACCGAGGATTCCGAGGCGGGCAAGATGCCGAGCGTCGAGCTGCTGACCGCGATGGGCGCGTTCAACGAAGAACTGGTCAACGCCGGCGTGCTGCTGGCCGGCGAGGGCGTGCATCCCAGCTCCAAGGGCGCGCGCATCCTGTACGACGGCCCCAAGCGCACCGTCATCGATGGCCCGTTCGCCGAGACCAAGGAGTTGATCGCCGGCTTCTGGCTGCTGCAGGTGAAGTCGAAGGAGGAGGCCATCGAGTGGATGAAGCGCTGCCCGAATCCGTTCGATACGCCGTCGGAAATCGAAATCCGCCAGGTGTTCGAGATGGAGGATTTCGGCGAGGTGGCCACGCCGGAGCTGGTCGCGCAGGAAGAAGCCTTGCGCGCCCGCATGTGATGCTGCTACCTTAGCGACAAACAAGGAGTACGCGATGGAATTCATGATACTGCGCCGCGCCAATCAGAGCACCGAACGCGGCCAGCAGCCGCCGGCGCTGGAGCCGGGTACCTTTCTCAAACCCAGCACGGAAGCGGTGCGCCTGTTGCGGCGCGACGGCGAGTGGAGCGTGCTGCACGGGCCGTTCGCGCCCAGGGAGCTGGTGGCCGGCTTCACGCTGATCGAGGCCGAATCGAAAGAGGATGCCATCGAACAGGTGCGCTGGTGGCCCTTGTTCGACAGCGGCGCAGTGTATGAAATCCGCGATGCCGGTTGCCCCGGCAATTGCTTCGGCTTCGACGAACGCGGCACGGCGGCCGGCACGCTGCCGCGCCGCGACGAAGCCTTGACGCGCTATGTGATCTTCATCCGTTCCGATGCCGATCTGGAGGCCGACCTGGTGCCGCCGCCGGAAATCATCGACGTGATGAACGCCTACAACGAAGCGGGCGTGCAGCAGGGCGTGCTGCTGGCCGGCGAGGGCCTGATGGCCAGCGCCTCCGCCACCCGTATTCACTTCGCCAATTCGAAGACCTCGGTGGTCGATGGTCCGTTCGCCGAAGTCAAGGAACTGATCGCCGGCTACTGGATGGTGCAGGCGGCCTCGCTCGACGACGCCATCGCCTGGGCCAAGACCTATCCCTATCCGAGCCCCGGCGACCTGACGCTGGAGATCCGCGAAGCCTGCGAGCGCATCGCCCACCAGGAATTTACGCCGGAAATGCGCGTCGCCGAAGAACGCCTGCGCGCCGAGCTGCTGGAGAGCGGCCTGCGCGAAGCCTTCAGGAAGAAAGCCCGTGGCGGCTGACGTCCCCAAGATCGTCGAGGCGGTATGGCGGATGGAGTCCGCCAAGATCATCGCCGTGCTGGCGCGCATGCTGCGCGACGTCGGCCAGGCCGAGGAGCTGGCGCAGGACGCGCTGGTGATGGCGCTGGAGCGCTGGCCGGAAACCGGCGTGCCGGACCAGCCGGCCGCGTGGCTGACCACCGTCGCCAAGAACCGCGCGCTGGACCTGCTGCGGCGCCGCCAGCTGCACCAGGACAAGGAAGCCGAGCTCACCTACGAAATCGAAGGCGTGTTGCAGGACGCCGCGCCCAACCTCGACGCGGCGGTGGCCGACGCCCTGGAAAACGATATCGGCGACGACCTGCTGCGGCTGGTGTTCGTGGCCTGCCACCCGGTGCTGCCGACCGACGGCCGGGTGGCGCTGACCCTGCGCATGCTGGGCGGCCTGAGCACCGAGGAAATCGCCCGCGCCTTCCTGGTGCCGGAAGCGACGGTGGCGCAGCGCATCGTGCGCGCCAAGCGCACGCTGGCCGAGGCCAGGGTGCCGTTCGAGGCGCCGCGCGCGCACGAGCTGGTGGAGCGGCTGGCGTCGGTGCTGCAAGTGGTCTACCTGATCTACAACGAAGGCTATTCCGCCAGCGCCGGCGCCGACTGGATGCGGCCGGCGCTGTGCGAGGAAGCGCTGCGGCTGGGCCGCATCCTGGCCGAGCTGGCGCCGGACGAGGCGGAAGTGCACGGCCTGGTGGCGCTGATGGAAATCCAGTCCTCGCGCGCCCGCGCCCGCGTGGGGCCGAAGGGCGAACCCATCCTGCTGCTGGAGCAGGACCGCGCGCGCTGGGACCAACTGCTGATACGGCGCGGCCTGGCGGCGCTGGCGCGCGCCGAGCAAACCGGGCGCGGACTCGGCTCCTACGGCGTGCAGGCGGCCATCGCGGCCTGCCACGCGCGCGCGCGGTTGGCGGCCGACACCGACTGGCAGCGCATCGCCGCGCTGTACGACGCGCTGGCGCAGCTGACGCCGTCGCCGGTGGTGGAGCTGAACCGCGCGGTGGCGCTGGCGATGGCCTTCGGGCCGGCGGCGGGGTTGGAAGTGGTGGATGGCTTGATGGATGTGGCGGCGCTGAAGAACTACCACCTGCTGCCCAGCGTGCGCGGCGACTTCCTGTCCAAGCTGGGACGGCGCGACGAAGCGCGCCATGAATTCGAGCGGGCCGCGCAGCTGACGCAGAACGAGCGCGAACGCACGCTGCTGCTGGCGCGCGCCGCCGCCCAGTAATACTGTCAGTTCTATTTCGTCGGAGTGGATTGAGGCTGCTGCTGCTGCTGCTGCGCTTTTTTCGCCTGCTCGGCTTCCTTTTCCTGCTTCGCTTTTTGCTTGGCCAGATGGTGGCCGACCACGCACCCGCCGACCGCGCCAACCACGGCATGATGGCCGGCCACGTGGCCGGCAACGGCGCCTACCGCGGCGCCTTTGAGACATCCGGCCGCGTGGGCCGACTCGCTGATCAATGCCAGCGCTGTCACTGCTAATGCGAAATGCTTTTTCATGATATCTCCCGATTGGTCACCTGTGGTGTTTCGCCTGCGCCGGCGAAAGCACCTCCATTCTACAGAATTGTGGAGCGCGAAAAAAAAGCTGGCCCCCACGGGAGTTAAGGGCCAGCAAACCTTGGTACAACAACCTCGTTACAACCCTGCGATTACAGTTTGGCGCGCAGACCCAGGTAGAAGGTGCGGCCGTTAGAATAGAACGCGCGCGGCTGGTCAGGCGTTTCCGCGTACATCTTGATGGTGGTGTTGGTCAGGTTCAGCGCGTCGAAGGTGATCGACAGCTGCTCGTTGATCTTGTAGTTCAACGAGCCTGCCAGGTTGCCCGCGCCCTTCACGTGCTGGCTGGCGCCACGGTCCACGCCGGCCTTGTAGCTGGAGCGGTAGTTGTACGCCAGGCGAGCGCTGAACTTGGCGTCCTCGTAGAAGCCGGTGATGTTGTAGGTGCTCTTCGAGGAGTTCAGCAGCTCGGTGCCGTCGGCCAGCTTGCCGTCGGCGTAGGTGTAGTTGGCCAGCATGCCGAAGCTGCTGAACAAAGGCTGCTGATAGCTCAGCTCCACGCCCTTGTTCTTGCCGCTGGTGTTGAACGGCGACGTGATCTGGTACACGGTCTGCTTGTTTTGCTTGTTGTTGAAGTAGGTGCCGGACGTGGTGCCTTGCGCCACCACCGACACCAGGTCCATGTAGAACAGGCCGGCCGACAGCGAGGACTTCGGTGCGAAGTACCATTCGGCGCTCACTTCCGCATTGTTGGAGCGCACCGGATCGAGCTTGGCGTTGCCGCCGCTGCCGCTGAGCGCGTCGTCGTTCAGCGAGACCGAGCCGCCCAGCGCGCTGTAGTCGGGACGCGACATCGCCCGCGCCACCGCCGCGCGCACCACCAGGTCGCGGTTGACGTCGAACTTGATGTTCGCGCTCGGCAGCACGTCGTTGTAGGTGCGTTCGAACGGGGTCGGCGTGTACGGGCCGAAGGCCGAGCCGGTGATCGGCGCGGAACCGCCGGCCAGGTTGACGATCGAGGTTTGTTTGGTGCGCACGGCGCGCACGCCGGCGTTGCCGCTCCAGCTGTCGCCGGCCAGGTTGGCCATGCCGTAGAGCGCGGTGGTTTTTTCGTTGACCTTGAATTCATCGGTCCAGTTGTGGCGCACCACGAAATCGAGCAGGCGGTTGCCCGGCACCGCGCCCCATGCGCCGAGCGCCGCGCCGTCGTAGCGGAAGTAGGCCGACGACAGATTGCCGCCCAGGTTGGAGGCGAAGTCGCTCGGATATTGCTCGCCGTTCCAGGCCGGACCCGGATTGCTGAAGCCCAGCGGGCCCGGACGGGTTTCCAGCGGATGCTCGGCGCTGCGTTTGTGGTCGGTGAAGCGCGCGCCGAACTTGATCGATTCGAGCACGCCTTCGCCGATGCGCAGGTCGCCGTCGAGCTGGGCGTAGTGTTCCTTGTCGATCGACTGCGCTTCGCCGCCGCCGGCCCAGGCGGTGCTGCCGGGTTTGGTGGTCACGCCGCCAGGGTAGGAGACGTTGGCCGGGCTCAGGCCGTTCAACTGGTAGCTCATGCCGCCGTTGACGTTGTTCTGGTAGTAGACGTCGCCGTGGTCCCAGCCTTCGCCGTGGGTCAGGCCGGCCTTGCCGCTGAGGGTCAGGTCCTGCGTGGCGCGGTAGCGGAAGTTGAAGTCGGTGTAATAGGCTTCGCCGCCAGCGTCGGGACGGTAGATGTTGTCGACCTCGCCCGAGTTGCTGGCGAAGGTGGCGCCGGTGACGGTGCCGCCCTTGGTGGTGACGCCGGTCGGCACCAGGTTGTCGCGGTTGAAGGAGTTGGCCGGCGCCGCCAGCCAGTTGGTGTTCTGGTGCGGTGCGCTCAGCTTGGAGTAGAAACCGTTGACGTCCAGCGTCAGTTCCTTCGACGGCTTGAACTCGACGTCGAAGGCGCCGCCTTCGCGTTTTTTCTTTTGCTCGAACAGCGAGGCGCCGATGAAGGTCGGCACGCTCAGGCCGGCCAGCGCCGGATTGGCCTTGGCGGCCGCGCTGTCCGCGCCCACCTTGGCGTAGCCGAGGATTTCCTGGCCGTCGCGGCGCACGCTGGTCTTTTCGGAGAACGCCTGCACCAGCACGCCGGCGGTGTTGCTGTCGTTCTTCCAGGCGAACAGGCCGGAGAACTGCGGCTCGGTCTTGCTGGACAAGTCGTTGTACACCGCCTGCACCGACGCTTCCAGCGTCAGCGCCTTCTTGAATTCCAGCGGACGGCGGGTGATGACGTCGATCGCGCCGGAGACGCCGCCTTCGACCAGGTCGGCGGTCTGCGACTTGTGCACCACGACCGAGCTGACCAGTTCGGACGGCAGCAGCGAGAAGCTGCTGGAGCGGCCGACGTTGCCGCCGAACTGGTTGAGCACGAACCAGTCGCCGGTGCTGATGGCGTGGCCGTTGAACAGGGTTTGCTGCAGGGACGGGCTGGTGCCGCGCAGGCTGACGCGGTCGTTCTCGCCGAAGCCGCCTTCGCCGCCGGCCGACGACTGGATGTTCACGCCGGGCAGGCGCTGGATGGCGTCGGCGACGTTTTTGTCGGGCATCTTGCCGATGTCTTCGGCGGTCACCACTTCAACCACCGAGTCGGCATTGCGTTTTTGCTTGAGCGACTGCTCCAGGGCGGCGCGTACGCCCGAGACGGTCACGATGGCGGACGGGGTGTCGGCGTTGGCAGGCGGCGTCGCCTGTTGCGCCATGGCCGGCGTTGCGTAGACGGCGGCGGCGATCATCATGCCGACTGCGGCGGCGATCGGTGTCAGGCCGGTGCGGGCCGAGGTGGTGGTGCTTGCTGCGTGCTGTCGAAACGTCATTGCAAATCTCCAAAATTGCCCAGGACGGGCCTGTTCACTTCTTGTGATGATGAATCTCTCGCAAGATTCCCCCTTGCAAACCAAACAACAAAACCAGTTCGATGCCAATATACTGTAAACAATGATACCAAAGCGCTACCAGTTGTGAAAAATTGCGAAATTGTGGTGTTTTTTAGACAAACAATCGCTTAATATTCACCTGTTTGGTGCTAAATGTTAAAAGTACTTAAAGACGACCGTCAATTTTTGGTACTTAATTGGTACTAGTGTATGGCAAAGGGAATCGTATGGTGACATCCGCAGCGGCTGTCGGCCTTGCTGTTGAGCGCGGAGCAGGCGCGCCAGCTGGAGGCGCGCGAGGCGGATGCGGGGCTGGCCATCGAACGGCTGGGTTTCCTGTCCGACGGCCGGGTGGTGGAGTTTTGCCGCTCGTATTTCCGCGGCGATGCCTACGACTTCGTGGCGGAACTCAGCTCGGTCTGAAACCAGGCCAGCGCGTCTTCCCACAGCGGCTGCGCCCTGGCCTTGAAGTAGCCCATGTGGCCGATGGCGCCGATGCCGGCGCGGGCCGGGTCGATGGTGACGCGGGTGACGCGGGCGTTGCGGTAGCCGGCCATGAAGGCGTCGCGCGAGGCCGGGCCGGCCCACAGGTCGTCCAGCGAGTTGATCGCCAATACCGGCGTGCGCACCCGGTCGTAGCTGCCGCGGATGCCCGTCATCTCGGGATCGTCGAAGAAGTAGTGCGGGTAGCGGCACCAACCTTTCCATTGGCGGTAGACGCTGAGCGGCAAGTCTTCGCCCATGCCCAGCTTGCTCCACGCCAGATAGCCGTGCCAGCGCGTCAGCAGCGGGCCGAGCACATTCCAGGTGAACCAGACCTTGACCCGCTCCAGCGGCGGCATCCAGCCGTGCCAGCCGGCGCTGGTGCCGAACAGATAGCTGGCGGCGATCTTGTGCTGGTTGGGCAGCAGCCCGAGCGCGTGGCCGCCATAGGAATGGCCGACCAGCAGCAGCGGCACCTCATCGCTGGCCATGTGCTCGACGGCGGCGGCCAGGTCGAGCCGGCCCCAGTCCAGGAAATCCACGGCGAAGCCCTTCAGCGTGGCCGGCTTGGACAGGCCGATGCCGCGATAGTCCAGGGTCAGCACGCGGTAGCCGCGCGCGGCGGCGAACTCGGCGAAGCGGCGGTAGTAGCCCTGCGGCACGCCGGTGGCGTTGGCCACGACCAGGTGGGCCAGGGTCTCGCCGGCGGCGGGGTAGAGCGTGGCGACGATGGGGTAGCCGTCGGCCGCGTGGAGGGTGAGCTGCTCAGTTGCTTGCTTGGTCATTGCGGTGTCCTTGTAGTTGTGCGCGCAGCAGCGGGAACAGGGTGGCGCTGACCAGTTCCATCGGCGCCACGCTGCCGGCCACGCGCGCTTGCAGCAGCGCGCCTTCGTAGGCGGCCACGATCAGCGCGGCCAGGCCGGCGGCGTTGGCGATCCTGCCCGAGGCTTCGAAGGCGAGCGCCAGCCGGGCGCGGATGGCGGCAAAGCCGTCGGCCAGCGCCTGGCGGATGGCGACGTCTTCCACCGACGATTCCAGCGCCACCGTGGCCAGCGGGCAGCCGCGCTGGAAGCCGCTGGCGGCCAGTCCTTGTTGGGCGCGGGCGATCCACAGTTCCAGCGCCACCACCGGATCGGCGCCGGGCAAGAGTTTGTCGAGCAGGGCGCACAGATCGGCCACCTGCTGTTCGATGGCCGCCACCGCCAACTCGGCCTTGCCGCTGGGGAAGTGGTGGTACAAGCCGCCCTTGGGCGTGCCGGCCGCGGCCAGGATTTCGCTCAGCCCGACGCCGTGCAAGCCCTTGTGCTGCAAGGCGTTGCCCATGGCGCGGATCAGCCGGTCTCGGGTGGGTAGTGTGGTCATCGGTTTACTGTACAGACCGGTCGGTCTGTTGGCAAGTGAAAAAATAGTCCCGGCGGGCCGGGACCATGTCTTGTTAAGCCAGCGTGGCTTCGAGGATCTTGACCAGGGCTTCGATGCCGGCGGCGTCGGTCTGGTCGAAGCGGTTCGGCAGCGGGCTGTCGAGGTCGAACACGCCGACGATCGCGCCGTCCACGCCGCGCACCGGCACCACCAGCTCGGAACGCGAGTTGACGTCGCAGGCGATATGGCCGGGGAAGGCGTGCACGTCCGCCACGACGATGGACTTGCCTTCGACCACGGTGGTGCCGCAGACGCCGCGGCCCTTCTTGATGCGGATGCAGGCCGGCTTGCCCTGGAACGGTCCCAGCACCAGCTCGTCGCCCTTGAGGAAGTAGAAGCCGGCCCAGTTCAGGCCCGGCATGCTGTTGAACACCAGCGAACTGAAGTTGGCGGTGTTGGCGATCAGGTCGCTTTCGCCGTGGACCAGGCCGGTCAGCTGCGAGCGCAGGTCGTCGAACATGGCGCGTTTGGCTGCGGGAGTGTCGGTGCCGTAGGCGGTGTCGCTGAGGGTGAAAGTCATGATGATCTTTTAAAAAAAATTTGCCAGGACGATATGGTAGCCGTTTCAGCGACGACGCGCTGGCGATCAGCCCAAGGTTACGCTCGCCAGCCGGCGAAGCAGGGCGGCGGCCGGGTGGCCCTCGGCGACGATCAGGCCCAGGCCGGCGGCCAGTTCGTCGCCTTCCTTCAGCTTGCGGTAGGCCACGCCGCTGCGGCTGACCGCCGCGAACGAGGCCGGCAGCAGCGCCATGCCCTTGCCGGCCGCGACGTCGCTTAGCAGCACGTGGTGGTCGTGCGGCTCCAGCAGGAAGCGCGGCGCGAAGCCGTGCTTGCGGAACACCGCGTGGCTGTGGTCGAAGAAGGCCGGCTGGCGCGCCCGCTCGAACCAGTACACCGGCTGGTCTTGCAGGTCGGCCAGCGCCAGGCTGCGGCGCTTGGCCAGCGGATGGCGGCTCGACAGCGCCACCAGGGTCGGCTGTTTGCCCAGTTGCAGCACCGGCAGGTCGAAGGTCTTGGTCGGCAGCGCGATGATGGCCGCGTCCAGCCGCCGCGCGCGCAGGCGGGCGACCAGGCGCGGCGAGGCGTCGAACACGGTGTCCAGCGCCGCGCCGGCGCCACCGCCGAGTTCTGCCGAGACGCCGTCGGTAAAGGCGCGGTACAGGTCGGACTCCATCGACGATGTCATGCCCAGCCGCAGCCGCACGGCGGGCTGGCGCGCTTGCAGCGCCTGCTCGGCCTGGTCCAGCAGCGCCAGGATGTGCAGCGCGCGCGGCAGCAGCTCGGCGGCGGCCGGCGTCAGCGCCACGTGCTGGGTGTCGCGCTCGAACAGCTTGACGCCGAGGCGCTCCTCCATCTGCCGCACCGCGCGGCTCAGCGGCGGCTGCGTCATGTGCAGCTGCTCGGCGGCCTGGCGGAAATTCAGGCATTGCGCGACGGCGGCAAACATCTGTAAGGCGTGGGTGTCGAGTTTTCTCATGATACTGAAAAGGTATCACGATTTTGCACATTCCGTCCGCCGCGCACAGTGGCTAGACTCGCTCCCATCGACCAACAATGGAGTTCAGCATGAAGAAATTATCGGGTTTGGGTTTTGGCTGCATGGGCATGTCGGAGTTCTACGGCGCCACCGACGACGCGCAATCGCTGGCCACGCTGGAGGCCGCCTACGAGGCGGGCGTGACGCTGTTTGACACGGCCGATTCCTACGGCGTCGGCCACAACGAAGAGCTGCTGGGCCGCTTCCTGCGCGGCAAGCGCGAGCAGGTGACGCTGGCCACCAAGTTCGGCCTGGTGCGCAAGGCCGGCAACTACGAGCGCCGCATCGACAACTCGCCGGCCTACATCCGCGCAGCCTGCGAGGCCTCGCTGCGCCGGCTCGATATCGAGCATATTGATTTATACTATATACACCGTTTGAACCTGGCTGAAACCCCGCTGGAAGAGTCGATGGAAGCCCTGGCGCAACTGGTCCGCCAGGGCAAGATCGGCGCCATCGGCCTGTGCGAAGTATCGCCGGCCACCTTGCGCCGCGCCGCCGCCGTGCATCCGGTGGCCGCCGTGCAAAGCGAATATTCGCTGTGGACGCGCGACCCGGAAGACGGCGTGCTGCAAGCCTGCCGCGAAGTCGGCGCCGTGTTCTGCGCCTACAGCCCGCTGGGCCGCGGCTTCCTGACCGGCAAGGCGGCGCCGCTGGAAGAGGGCGACTTCCGCAAGCTCAGTCCGCGCTTTGCCGAGGAAAACCGGGCCGCCAACCAGCGCATCGTCGACATCGTGCGCGAGATCGCCGGTGACAAGGGCTGCACGCCGGCCCAGCTGGCGCTGGCCTGGCTGCTGGCGCAGAGCGACGACATCGTCCCCATCCCGGGAACCAAGCGCATCCCTTACATGCTGGAGAACCTGGGCGCGCTGCGCGTGCAGCTCAGCGCGGAGGAACTGGCCCGCATCGGCGCGGCGCTGCCGCCCGGTATCGCCGCCGGTGCGCGCTACCCGCAGGAAGGCATGAAGGGACTCAACTCCTGACGATCGACTCCTAGCCGTTTTCCGTGACACTCCTACGATCGTTGTAGGCAGCCTCCGATGGCGTGCGCGCGCCGCTCGCGCTACTCTTGGAGGCAGTGCGCCGCGGCCCACGCGCCGCGCGCGTTTGTTGACCATCGAAAACGGATAATATATGTCGACCAGAAAAAAGAACGCCGTCTTACCGCGTCAGGGGAAACAGAGAATATCGACCAACGGGGAAAAAGCAGTGCCCTACGGGCCGCCAAGGCTGTCGCCTGAAATCCAGGCCATGCTGATGGTGGGCGAGGAGCAGGTCATCATCAATCAGGAGGTGAACGACAATCTGTGCTTCATGACGGAATTCATCGATGGCGTTTGAACCGGCGCCATTGTGAGGGACATTCGGTTAGGCATACCAACCGGTACACGGAATGGTCCTACGTCGCTGTCTGCAAGCGTCCTATATTGTGCGGCTGGGTCGTGCACTACGATGACTGCTCCTGTGTAGCAAGCAGGATCAGTTAGCGGTAGTTTTCACGAGGAGACCATCATGGCGACTTCCAACCAAGGCAATGACCAAGGCAGCAAGCAAGGCGATAAGACTGGTAGCCAGCAGAAGGACACCAGCAAGCGCGGCTTCGCTTCCATGGATCCGCAACAGCAGCGTGAGATCGCGGCCGAAGGCGGCCGCGCGGCCCACGAGAAAGGCACGGCGCACGAGTTCACTTCGGAAGAAGCGCGCCGCGCAGGCAGCATGAGCCACAAGAACGATGCGCGTAGCAGCCAGAGCAGCACGCCCGGCAGCGCATCGCAGAGCGGCGGCAAGGAAGACGAGGAGGACAACAGCAAAGCCGGGCGTAGCGGTTCCAGCCGTTCGGGATCGTCGGGCGGTTCCAGCTCCAAGTCCTAAGCGCTGATCGGTAGTTGGCCGCCCGCACAGGTTTCCGTGCGGGCGGTTTTCGTCGTCTGCGTTACAGGCAGATCGTCGTATGCGGCCCCGTCTGCTGTGGCGTGCGGCCGCCGATGGCGGCCCTGGCCAGCTCGTACAACTGCTTCATCTTGCTGGCGCCGGCGTCCCAATATTCGGCGGTCTGGATGCGCACCCGCAGCAGCGCCAAGTGCGGATCGTCCAGGCCGCCGGGGAACCAGCTGCGCGTCATCGGGCGCCACAGCTCGCGCGCCTTGGCGCGGTCCTTCACCAGGCTGGCCTGGCCGAACACAGACAAGTACAGCTTGGCCGCCGGATCGCAAAAACTGATGTTGACGCCGGGATGCTGCGGCAGGGCGGTGGTGAAGTCGGCGTCGTCCGCAGTGAAAAACCACAGATTGCCTTCGTTGTCGATCTGCTGCACGGCCAGCGGGCGGCAGCTGAGCACGTTTCCGTCGTCGCAAGTGGTGACCATGCCGAAGCGCACCCCTTTGATCTTGGCGGCGAGTGTGTTGAGTTGTTCCTGGTTATAGAGCGGCATGATGCGCCTCCATGATGATAGTTGTGCTTCACCATAGCCGTCCTGCGACAAGAACACTGTGCGTAACTGCACGTAGCTTTACATTTGCGATACATGATGGCGATTGACTTTGCAAATGATAATCATTATCATCTACTTTTTCCCCATTGAAGGATAGCCCTTGAGCGCCCAAGCAGCAGCCTCCGCCCGCAACGCCAGCCGCGCCGTTTGGCTCAAGCATCTGCACCAATGGCATTGGGTCAGTTCGGCGATGTGCTTGATGGGCATGTTCTTGTTCAGCATTACCGGCATCACGCTCAACCATTCATCGCAGATTGAGGCCAAGCCGGCCGTCGTGCGCCAGCAGGCCAGCGCGCCGGCCGCGTTGACGGCGCAGCTGCGCGCCTACGCCGCCGGGCACGACGGCGCCAAGCAGCCGCTGCCGGCCGCCGCCGAGCAATGGCTGCGCGACACCTGGAAGATACAGGCCGGCGGCCGCGTCGCCGAGTGGGCCGCGGATGAAGTCTACCTGCCGCTGCCCAAGGCCGGCGGCGACGCCTGGGTGCGCATCGCGCTGGAGGACGGCGCCGCCGAATTCGAAAACACCGACCGCGGCTGGATCTCCTGGCTCAACGACGTGCACAAGGGCCGTAATACGGGCACCGCCTGGAACTGGTTCATCGACATCTTTGCCGGCGCCTGCCTGGTGTTCTGCATCACCGGTTTGCTGATCCTGAAATTCCACGCGGCCAACCGGCCGTTCACCTGGCCGATGGTGGGCCTGGGCATTCTGATTCCCTTTGTCATTGCGCTGCTGTTCATTCATTAAACTCACGTCAGGTCCTCCATGAAATTACGCTATTCCATCGCCCTCAGTCTGCCGTTGGCCAGTGCCACAGCCATGGGCGCCGAGCTGGCGCTCAAACTCGAAGTGCCGCAACTGAACGTGGCTGAATACCATCGTCCCTACATCGCCGCGTGGCTGGAGAACGCCGACCAGAAAGTGGTCGCCAACCTGGCCGTGCTGTACGACGTCAAGAAGAAGGACAACGCCGGCACCAAGTGGCTCAAGGACGTGCGCCAGTGGTGGCGCAAGAGCGGCCGCGACGTGGAAATGCCGATGGACGGCGTCAGCGGCGCGACCAGGGCGCCGGGCGAACAGTCGCTGACCTTCCCGGGCGCGAAGGCGGCGCTCGACAAGCTGCCGGCCGGCCAGTACACGCTGGTGGTGGAAGCGGCGCGCGAAGCCGGTGGCCGCGAAGCCGTCAAGGTGCCGCTGCAATGGCCGCCGAAGTCGGCGCAGAACGTGAGCGGCCAGGGCAAGGAAGAACTGGGCGCCGTGGTGGTACAACTCAAACCTTAAGGCCTGTCCATGAAACTGTATAAATCGTTGATCGCCCTGGCGCTGGCCGGCCTGTCGGCCGTGTCGCTGAACGCGCAGGCGCACAAGCCGTGGCTGCTGCCGTCGTCGACCATCGTCGAAGGCAAGGAAGCCTGGCTGACCGTGGACGCCGCCATTTCCGAAGGCCTGTTCGATATCGACCACCAGCCGCTCAAATTGGACGGCATCGTCATCACCGGCCCGGACGGCGGCAAGCTGGCCATGGAAAACGTCAACAACGGCAAGCTGCGCAACACCTTCGACCTCAAGCTGCCGAAGCCCGGCACCTACAAGATCGCGCTGGTGACGCAGGGCGTGTCGGGCAGCTACAAGAACAAGGAAGGCGAGATGAAGCGCTTCCGCGGCAGCGAGGAAACGCTGGCCAAGGATGTGCCGGCCGATGCGAGCGACGTCAAGCTGACGCGCATGCACAGCCGCCTGGAAACCTACGTCTCGACCGGCACGCCGGACCTGGCGGTGTTCAAGCCGACCGGCGTCGGCCTGGAACTGGTGCCGGTGACGCACCCGAACGATATGCGCGCGGGCGAGAAGGCCACCTGGCGCTTTCTGCTGGACGGCAAGCCGGCCGCCAACCAGGGCTTCAGCCTGATCCCCGGCGGCGTGCGCTATCGCGGCACCTTGGGCGAGCTGCGCAAGAACGCCGACGCCAACGGCGAAGTGACGTTCGAGCTGCCGGCGGCCGGCATGTACCTGGTCAGCAGCGCCTGGCCGGCCGCCGCGCCGCAAGCGCCGGGCCAGCCGCCGCAAATGCCGCCACGCCGCGTCAGCTACGCGGCGACGGTGGAAATCCTGCCGCAATAAGGCGCGGTACGCTCGCCATGCGCCGTGTATTGCTGCCCCATGTCGTGGACGACGAGCCGGCCCCCGCCGGCGGCGTGATCCGCGATTTCGGCGGGCGCAGCATGGGCACCAGTTGGTCGGTGCGGCTGGTGGCCGCGCCGGAGGATGGGTGCGCCCATCTGCGGCAAGGACTGCAGCAGCAACTGGACGCGGTGGTGGCGGAGATGAGCCACTGGGAAAGCGATTCCGACCTCGGCCGATTCAACCGCGCCGAGGCCGGCAGCTGGCGGCAGTTGCCGTCGGCGTTTTTCGATGTGCTGGCGTTCGCATTGGACGTGGCCTGCGCGTCGGGCGGCGCCTACGATCCCTGCGCCGGCGCATTGGTCAACCTGTGGGGCTTCGGCCCGCACGGCAGGTTCGACCAGCCGGATTTCGTGCCGCCGTCGGCCGCGCACATCAGCGCGGCGCTGGCGGCGCTGGCGTCGCAACCCGTGCTGCTGGAACGCGAAGGCCGCCGCGCCTTGCAGCCGGGCGGCGTGCAGCTCGATCTGTCGGCCGTGGCCAAGGGCTACGGCGTGGACCGGCTGGCGTATTTTTTGATGACGCAGGGTTACGCGCACTGCCTGGTCGAAGTCGGCGGCGAGCTGCGCGGGACTGGAGTCAAGCCGGACGGCCAGCCGTGGTGGGTGGCGCTGGAGCAGGTGGCCGATGGCGCCGATAGTGCAGCCTTGCAGCCGGACGAATTGGTGCTGGCGCTGCACGGCTTGTCGGTGGCGACCTCGGGCGACTACCGCCGCTATTTCGAGCTGGACGGCCAGCGCTATTCCCACACCATCGACCCGCGCAGCGGCATGCCGATCGCCAACGACCTGGCCTCGGTTACCGTGGTTCATCCGCAATGCATGGCGGCCGACGCCTGGTCCACCGCGCTGACGGTGCTGGGCTGCGAACACGGCCTGCGCCTGGCCGAGCAACAAGGACTGGCGGTGCGCTTCGTCGCCCGCCAGCGCGACGGCGGCTTTACCGAACACATGAGTACCCATTTACGCGGCATGCTCGACGAATGATCTGGACCAAGGACCCCACCCGCTTGATGCTGGTCGCCAGCCTGGCCATGAGCTATGCGCTGGTGTGCCTGGCGCCCTACCTGCGCACGCGCCGCAAGCGCGTGGCCGCGCAGCGCGCCAAGGCCGAAGCGGCCGCCACCCCCGGCTGGATCGTCGCCTACGCCAGCCAGACCGGCAACGCCGAGGAACTGGCCGGGCAAACGCTGGCGACCTTGCGGCTGGCCGGCATCGCCGCGCAGCTGAGCGAGCTGTCCGAGCTGCAGGCCGAGGATTTGCAACGCGCCGAGCGCATCCTGTTCCTGGTCAGCACCTACGGCGAGGGCGATGCGCCGGACGCCGCCGCCGCCTTCGCCGGCCGCCTGATGACCAACGGCCTGGCGCTGCCGCATTTGCACTACGCCGTGCTGGCGCTGGGCGACAGCGCCTACGCCCAGTTCTGCGGCTTCGGCCGCGCGCTGGACCAATGGCTGCAGGCGCAGGGCGCGCAAAGCCTGTTCCCGCGCATCGAGGTCAACCGTAGCTCGGCCGAGGCCATCGGCGCCTGGCGCCAGCAGCTCAGCCATCTGGCCGGTACCAGCGACGCGCCGGACTGGAGCGCGCCCGCGTTCGACCACTGGCGCCTGGCCGCACGCAAGCTGCTCAATCCGGGCAGCGCCGGCGCACCGGTCTACCACCTGGAACTGGAACCGCGGGACGGCGCGCTGCCGGCCTGGGAGTCTGGCGACCTGGTGCAGATATCGGCGCCGTCCGATCCCGAGCGCGCCCGCGAATACTCGATCGCCTCGATGCCGGCCGACGGCCGCGTGCATTTGCTGGTGCGCCTGCACACGCATGCAGACGGCAGCCACGGCGCCGCTTCCGGCTGGTTGACGCAGCAGGCCGCGCTGGGCGAGGCGATCCAGCTGCGTTTGCGCCAGCACCGCCGCTTCCGCCTGGAAGGCAACGCGCAGCGGCCGCTGATCCTGATCGGCAACGGCAGCGGCATCGCCGGCCTGCGCGGCCACCTGAAGGCGCGCGCGGCGAGCGGGAGGGCCCGCAACTGGCTGCTGTTCGGCGAGCGCAACGAAGCCCACGACTACCACTATCGCGACGAACTGGCGACCTGGCAGCTGCACGCCAAGCTGGAAAAACTGGACATGGTGTTCTCGCGCGACCAGCCCGAGCGCCGCTACGTGCAGGACAGTCTGGCCGAGCAGGCGGATGAGGTGCGGGCCTGGGTCGCGGCCGGCGCCGCCATCTATGTCTGCGGCAGCCTGGACGGCATGGCGGCCGGCGTGGACGCCGCGCTGGCCGCCGCCTTGGGCCGCGCAGCGCTGGACCAGCTGGCCGCCGCCGGACGCTATCGGCGCGACGTTTATTGACGTTTTATTACAACGCACCAATGAGGTGCAAATCCGGTTGTTCTGATGGTAATAAAATATTACGTTTTATTCATTGAAATATTTTCCAATATTGAAATTAAATTTTGTAAATTGGCGTAAATTTCGAACTTGTGATGTTTGTTCTAAATTTGTTTCAACTGTGTACCATATTGTACGGACAGGCCCGATAATTCCATTATCGAAGAGCAATGTTGGCCACTTCGACTTATAGCGTTGTTGGTATTGCTCTCGATTTCTATGTTTTTATTCGGGAGTTTGAATGGTATTGCAAGAAAAAATCGGCGTACGCTCCGTGCGCATCGCCCTGAGTGTGCTGACCGGCACCGTACTGATCGCAGGCCAGGCCTTTGCTGACGAGGCCATGCAGAAGGTTGAAATCACCGGCTCGAGCATCAAGCGCATCGCCGTGGAAGGCGCGCTGCCAGTGCAGCGCCTGTCGCAGGAACAAATCGCCAAGACCGGCGCCACCACCGTAGCCGACCTGATCCAATCGCTGCCGGCGATGCAGGGCTTCAGCATCGCCGCCACCGCGGCCGGCTCGAACTCGGGCGGCATCGTCTCGGCCTCGATCCACAACATCGGCGAGAGCTACACCCTGGTCCTGCTGGACGGCCGCCGCATTGCGCCGACCGGCTCGGGCAGCACCATCAACCTGAACTCCATCCCGATGAGCGCGGTTGAGCGCGTCGAGATCCTGACCGACGGCGCCTCCGCCCTGTACGGTTCGGACGCGATCGCCGGCGTGATCAACTTCATCCTGAAGAAAAACGCCCACGGCGGCACCATCGACGCGACCTGGTCACAGCCGACCAGCGGCCGTCCAGGCCAGTCGTACAACACCAACCTGACCTACGGCTTCGGCGACCTGCAGGAAGACCGCTACAACATCCTGGCGACCTATCGCCACGATGAGCAGAGTCCGGTCAAGGCGACCGACCGTTCGTTCGCGTCGACCTCCTACGTCCCGTTCGACTACAACGGCCACCACTACATCTACGACCGCACCAGCTCGGCGGCCGCACCGGCCAACGTCGGCGTGACCTTCAACAAAGGCCTGGCGCCTATCGGTTTCAGCCCGTACCTGATGCAGAACGGCAGCTGCCCGAAGCAGACCTACCTGAGCCTGAACAACACGGCTGACACCCACAACTGCTCGTTCGACTCCACCCCGGCCGTGGAAATCTCGCCGCAGAACAAGCGTGACAGCTTCTTCACCAAGGCCCAGTACAAGGCCAGCGACGACATCACCGTGTTTGCTGAAATGGCCCTGTCGCGCCTGGACCTGACCGCGCGCATCGCGCAGAACATCGCGCCGTTCACCATCACGCCGGGTTCGGAGCGCTACAACAGCTACGTGCTGCCTTACCTGACCGCCGCGCAGGCCGCCAACGTCAAGCAGGTGTCGGGCAGCTACCGCACCTACGACTGGGGCACCCGCGACAGCCAGACCATTACCGACGCCCAGCACCTGGTGGTGGGCGCGGACGGCGACATCGGCGCCTGGAGCTTCGGCACCGGCCTGACCTGGTCGCGCAACAAGCTCGACGAGCGCTATGTCGGCGGCTACGCGATGACCAAGGAATTCAAGGACATGTTGGCCACCAACGCCTTCAATCCGTTCGCGCCGATCGGCAACCAGAGCGACGCCACCAAGACGCAGATCGCCAACTCGATCTACCACGGTTCGGTGCGCGAAGCGTCGACCACCTTGAAGGGTGTGGACGCGCACGGTTCGCGTGAAGTGTTCGCGCTGCCCGGCGGCGCCGCCAACCTGGGTATCGGCGCCGACTACCGCGAGTACGCTTACCAGCAGACCCCGTCCGCTGACGCGGCCGGCGGCAAGATCTACAACCTGACCGCCCAGCCAGCCTTCGACATGAAGCGCGCCTCGTACGGCGTATTTGGCGAACTGCTGGCGCCGCTGACCAAGGAACTGGAAATGACCGTGGCCGGCCGCTACGACAGCATCGCCGGCATCGACAACCTGCTGGCCCACCGCAAGATGGGCGAGACCCAGTCGGCCAGCACCTACAAGGTGTCGGCCCGCTGGCAGCCGGTCAAGACGGTGCTGGTGCGCGGTTCCTACGGTACCGGCTTCAAGGCGCCTAGCATGACCGACATCGGCCAGCCGCTGGTCAGCTCTGGTGTAACGGCGAACAGCTATGCTTGCCCGTTCCCAGGCACCGATCAGTGCCGCCCCGGCAATGCGCAGTACAACATGCTGTCCGGCGGTAACGAGAACCTGAAACCTGAGCGTTCCAAGCAGTATTCGATCGGTTTCCGCGTCGAGCCTAACGCCTCGTTCTCGTTCGGCGCCGACCTGTGGGATGTGAAGATCACCGACGCCGTATCGTCGATCAGCGAGCAGCAGATCTTCGCCAACCCGGCCAAGTTCCGCGAGCTGTTCAGCACCTTCACCGAACCGTCGACCGGCAACACCTACTGGGCGATGAAGCGCCTGTCGATCAACATCGGCAAGACCCACAACCAGGGTATCGACTACGACCTGGTGGGCCGCCAGAAGTTCTCGTTCGGTCAGTTGACGGCCAACCTGAACGGCACCTACCTGATGAAGTCGGACTACACCCGTCCGGGCACCGACGGCGACTGGACCAGCGACCTGAACATCTTCGGCATCGACAACAGCGTAGCCTTCCGCCACATCGTGCGCGCCGCGCTGACGCTCGACACCGGCAAAGTCAGCAATACGCTGAGCGCCAACTACCGCAACGGCTACCAGGACGCGCAAACGACCGTGCGTAACGTCGACAGCGGCAAGGACGAGAGCATCCGTCTGTGGGTGCCGTCGTACCTGACGATCGACTGGCAGGGCAAGCTGGCGCTGACCAAGACCGCGTCGATCCGCATGGGCGTGAAAAACCTGCTGGACCGCGAGCCGCCGCTGTCGCTGCGCGCTTCGTCGGGCCACCAGGTTGGTTTCGACCCACGCTACGCGGACCAGATCGGCCGCACCTTCTACATGACCGGCGCGCTGGCGTTCTAAGCGGTTGATCCTGTAGTGTGATGAAGCCCTGACCGGTAGTATTGGTCAGGGCTTTTTTTATTCGGCGCTGGCTTGTTCGAGGCCGCGCGCCAGGCTGGAGATGCTGGGGTTGTCGATGAACACGCAGCGCTTGCCGGTGCGCTTGCAGTAGTCCTTGACCCGCCAGTAGGCGCTGTGGCTGATGCAGCCGGTCTGGCAGATCACCAGGTCGGCCGCCGCCAGGCTGGCGTCGAGGCGGTTGGCGTTGTCTTCCAGCCCGCCGTCGTGGTGGGCGAACTGCGCGCCTTCGCGTTCGATCAGCTCGCGGTAGGTGGCGACATTGCCGCTGCGCCCGCCCACGCACAGCACCGCGCGGTCGTTCAGGCTGAGCGGCATCCGCATCACATGTTCGACGACCTGGCGCGTTTCCTCCTGTAGCGGCGCCGGTTCCGCCGCCGTCTGCAGCTTCGCCAGTTCCAGCTTCAGCTCGGTGATCTGGTTGCGCATGGCGCGTTCGCGCTCATCCATCTGCAGCAAACGCTCGGCCAGTTTGGCGCGCGTTTCCAGGCCGGGAATGGACTCGCGCAGCTGCTCCAGTTCGGTCTTGAGTGTATCGATCATGCTGTCCTTGCCGACCGCCTGCGCGCGCTGCTGCATCAGCTGGGCCGCGTGTTTTTCGGCGTCCGCGCTCTTGTCGGTCAGCAGCGCGGCGGCGCGTTGCTGGGCCTTGGCCAGGTCGTGCGCCAGGCGCGCGTTGTCGGCCAGCGTGGCGTTGAATTTGTTGATGTCGGCGCGCACGCAGGCGCCGGCCTGGTGCTGCACCATGTGCAGGTCGCGGCACATCTGTTCCTCCAGCTCGGCGTTGCAGCGCGGATGCGTCAGGCCGGCCCAGAAGGCGCCGGCGACGTCGCCGTTGGCGACCGCCGTGTTCCACATCCCGGCGACCTGCGCGGTGCTCTTGGCGGCGCGGAAGCGCAGCAGCACGGCGGCGTAGCGGCGCTCCAATTCCTTTTGCAGCGCCTCCGACAGGCGGTTGCGGCTGCCGCACTCGGTGACGGCGCCGACGTGCACCTCGTAGTCGTCGGCCAGCACCTCGCCCGAGGTGACTTTGTCGACCAGCTTGCGCAGCACGCCCAGCGGGAAGCCGACGCCGACCAGCGGGCAATGGCAGGCATGGCCCAGTTCCCACAGCCGGCGGCGGCGCGAGGCGTGCGTGTCCTCCTGCGGCCGCAGCGCCGCCATGACGCTGGTGATGGCGGGCTTGAGCACCTGCTGTTCGGCGGGGCGCGCCGGCGCGGTGGCGGCGGGTGCCAAGGTGCCGGCCACCTGCGGCATGGCGGCGGCGATGATGGCCGCCAGCGGATCGTGTTTGTCGCACATGGGTGGGGCGCTCCTTAGACCGTGGCCGGCGCGATACGCGCGCGCGCCATGATGCGGCTGAGGAAGTTGCTCTTTTCCTGGGTGGGCAGATTGCGCTCGACCACGCCGGCCCACTGCTCGGACAGCTGCTGGCAGGTGGCGCTGAGCACCGGCGCCAGGTCCGGCAGGCTGGCCAGCGCCTTCAGGTGGCGTTCGATCACCGACGCCAGCTTGACACAGCCGCCCGCATCGTCGCTGCCGGCCGTGTAATGCGACATCAGATGCAGCACGGCGGACAGCATCAGTTCTGGATTGTGTCCGCCATGGGACGGGGCGAGAAAAATCGGATTGCTACGGTCTATGGCCATCAAACGCTCCTGGATGCAGTGAGGAAGTCTGGCTGGCTTGCGGCTGGCTACTCGGACGGGGCGGGCGCGGCGGCGCCCAGAGTGACCTCAGGCGGTCAGGATCAGTTTGTTGAGCTGGGTGATGCGCAAGCGGTAGACGCGGCCCGAATGCTCGATCTCGATTTCGCGGCCGTCGTCCATCAGCTTGGCGCTGGTGATGCGCTTGATCGGCACGATCGCCGGCGCGGCAACAATGGTCGCGGCGTGGGCGGTGATGGCGGGTGGAGTGGCGGGCAGGGCTGTGGTCATCTTGGAGTGCTCCCTAAATAAGAATGATTCGTATTTGCATTCATTATTGTGGAAGCACAGTAGGAATGCAAGTGTTATTTGGGGGGGGGGGGGGAGCAACGCTGGCGGCGGGCATAAAAAAGAGCCCGGCAGGAGTGACCGGGCCCAAGCTGGGTTCGCTAGCGCAGGAAGGCGGGATTGCTTACATCACAGCGCCGCCAGCAGTTGCGCCGGGGCGTCGCTCTCGGCGCCCTTGGTCTTGGCGGCCGCCAGCTGCTTGGCGCGGGTGCGCGAGGGCGGCAGGCGGCGCAGGGTTTTCAGCGCTTCCGGGTCTTTGATGCCGATGGTGCGCTGGTCCACGCTGATCAGACCGATCTCGTTGAAGGCCGACAGCGTGCGGCTGACCGTTTCCAGCGTCAGGCCCAGGTAGCTGCCGATTTCGTGGCGCGTCATGCGCAGGTTGAACAGCTTGCTGGAATAGCCCATCTGGGCGAAGCGCTCGGCCAGCGCCACCAGGAAGCGCGCCACGCGTGCCTCGGCGCTGAGCGCGCCCAGCATGCCGATCATGGCTTGCTCGCGCACCAGTTCGCGGCTCATGACGCCGTACATCATGTTTTCCAGCTCCAGATGGATTCGGCCCAGCGCCGTCAGCTTCTTGAACGGCAGCAGTATCAGGTCGCAGTCGGACAGGGCCACCGCCTCGGACGAGTAGTGGCGGGTGTGGATGCCGTCCACGCCCAGCATGTCGCCCTTCATCGGGAAGCTGAGCACCTGCTCGTTGCCGAACTCGTCGATGAGCACCGTCTTCAGGAAGCCGGAGTTGACGATGTACAAGGTATCGAAGGGCTGGCCGATGGTGTGGATGCGCTGGCCGGTCTTGAACTGCACGTGCTGGAACAGCAACTCCTCGTTGGTGACCGAACAGGCCGCCGGAATGTGCAACAAATCGCAGACTTCCTTCAGGTTCGACCAGAGCCGCCCCTGACGCTGACGGCCTGCCTCCATCGACGAGGACTGCATGGTCGCAGTGGTGGCCGGCCGAATTTCAGACGTTTGCGTAGACAGCATGTTGATCTCCTGTGTACAGGTATTGCTTTTCGAAAGGATGGGAACTGGGCTGTGCCGCGCTGCTTGGTTTCCTGTTGTGGTGTCGCACGGCATCGTGCTGCGTGTCTGTAGCCGTGCAGCATGTATGTATGGTTTCAGTATGCCAACGAGGGGGGGAGATAGATATCAGCAATGGCTGAATATGCGCGTAGGACGCAGCGCAGCAATGTAGGAGTTGTCCTAACGGCGGACGGGGAAATCAGGTCTTGAAGGGAGACAACAGACGATGAGCCACGGCATATTGCACCATCTCTGAGAGCGAGCTCATGCCCATTTTCTGCATGATGCGGGTCTTGTGGGTGCTGACGGTCTTGACGCTCAGGTGCAGGCTGTTGGCGATTTCCGTGATCGACTTGCCGGCCACCAACAGCGAAAAAACCTCGAATTCGCGGTCCGAGAGTTGTTTATGCAACAGGCTTTCGTTGGGCATCATGATGTTCAGCGCCAGTTGCTCGGCCACCTCGGTGCTGATGTAGGGGCGGCCGGACGCGACCTTGCGGATCGCCCCGACCAGCTGGGTGCCGGCGCTTTCCTTGGTCAGGTAGCCCTGGGCGCCGGCGCGGATGGCGCGCACCGCGTACTGTTCTTCTTCATGCATGGTCAGGATCAGGATGGCGAGCTTGGGCGCCTCCGCCTTGATTTGGCGGATCAGGTCGACGCCGCTGCGGCCGGGCATGGACAAGTCCAGCAGCAGCAGGTCGAAACCGCCCTGGCGCACATGGCCCAGGACTTCGAAGCCGTCGATGGCCTCGCCTACGATGTCGATGTCGGGAGCGCCGTCGAGGATGCGCTTGAGACCCTCACGCATGATGGTGTGGTCGTCGGCAATGACAATTCGAATCATAGAGATGCTTGAAGGAAAAAGTAATTAAAAGTAAGTATTATTGTGTTTGAACTAATCTTATGATCTTACTATAAAAAGCATCTCGACTGCTTTTTATTTGCTGCCGGGCTCCTTGATCAGGCGGTGCACCAACACCGGTGTTTTGGCGTGCGACAACACCTTGTTGGTTACACTGCCCAGTAGCAGCTGGCCCCAGCCGCTGCGGCCATGCGAGCCCATGAAGATCAGGTCGCAATGCTGTTTTTCCGCCACATCGACGATCTTCTGCGCCGCGCTTTCCGCAAACACCGTCAGCGCCTCGCACGGCACGCCGCGTTTGGCGCAGGAGTCGACCACGTCCTGCGTATGTTCCTTGCCGGCGCGCAGCATGGCGGCGCGGTATTCATCCTCGCTGGGGTAGCTGGGCGGGATGATTTCGACATAGATAGGGTACTGGTACTCGGGCGCCACGAACAACACTAGCACCTCGGCCTTCATCTGTTCGGCGAAGGCCACCCCGGCGCAGGCGGTTTTACTGGAAACGGCGGAACCGTCGGTGGTAATCAAGATTTTGCGGTACATGATGAACCTCCTTTTAAAACCAGCTGGCTGCTCTTAATTGTAGCCCCGATTCACATTATTGTTAGTATGGAAATACTTGATGATTATCAAATGAAAGCGCTTTACGCTGAGGCGCCCGTGTTGGCTTTCATACTTTTTACCTGCTTTTTTTGCACATGAGCACTACTTTTGTGTCTCAAGGCGTGTTTTGTCTATCTAACCAATGTTAGTATCTCCAAATACAACGAAACTTGGCTTGGACCCGGAGCGCAGGGCAGGCGACCCGACTCTGGGATTGAATAATCTGGCTGCGCCCTGCTACACTCGGGTAAGAGCGTTATATTGCCGAGCGTCATCACAAGCATGCAAGTTTAGGGCAGCAATTTTACAAATTATGGAGAAGCAGGGATTATGACCAACGCCGCTGACGATTTCGACGCACTATTTGATGAAGTGTCTGCTCAGAGCAAGACGGCAGCGCCCGCTCCAGCGCCTGCTTCCGCCGAGGATGACCTGGAAAGCCTGTTCGACGAAGTGGCATCGGCCCGGCCAGCGGATGCAGCGCCCGCCGCTCCCGCCCCGGCTCCGGTGGCAGCCGCACCGGCCGCAACGGCGGCCGAAGCCGGCGCCGACGGCGAAGACAAGCCGATGTTCGAGCGCCTGGGTGGCATCGTGCGCCTGCTGCACGATTCGCTGCGCGAACTGGGCTACGACAAGGCGCTGACCGAGGCGTCGTCGCAGATTAACGACGCCCAGGACCGCCTCGAATACGTCGCCACCCTGACCGAGCAAGCCGCCAACAAGGTGCTCAACACCCTGGACGAAGGCATGCCGGAGCAGGATGTGCTGTCGAAAAAATCCAAGGAAATGGAAAGCCGCTGGGCCGACCTGTTCGCGGGCAAGCTCAGCCTGGACCAGTTCAAGCAGCTGGCCGGCGACTCGCAAGCGTTCGCCGCCGCGGTGTCGGTGGCCACCGAAGCGGAAAAAGCCCGCCTGCTGGAAATCATGATGGCCCAGGACTTCCAGGACATCACCGGCCAGTTGATCAAGAAAGTCGTGACCATCACCAAGACGGTGGAGCACGAACTGGCAGAACTGCTGCGCGACAATGCACCACCGGCGGTACGCGAGAAAATCGCGCAAAAAGAAGTGTCCCTGATGTCCGGCCCTTCGGCTCCAGCCGTAGCGCTGAACCAGGACAATGTCGACGACCTGCTTGCTGACCTGGGATTCTAATGGACGATATGCTCAAGGATTTCGTCGTCGAGGCGATGGATCTTGCGGTCAACGTTGAAGAGCATCTGCTGCGGCTCGAACGCGACCCGGACAATAAAGAAACATTGAATGCGGTGTTCCGCTCCTTCCACACCATCAAGGGTGGCGCCGGTTTCATGGGCCTGCCGGCGATGGTGGCGGCATGTCACTTGACCGAGAACCTGTTCGACGCGCTGCGCACCGGCGCCGCGCCGGTGACGCCGATCGCGATCGAGGCGGCGCTGCAGGCGTCGGGCTTCGTGGCCGACCAGCTGGCCGAACTGAATAACGGCGCCGAGCCGGACAGCCTGTCGGCCATGCCCAAGGATCTGGAAGTCATCCTGACCGACGCCATCGAAGGCAAAACCACCGCTGCTCCGGCCAAGGCCGCCGCGCCGGCCCCGGCCGCCGCCGCAGCAGCAGCCGTCGCGGCCCCAGCCGCAGCACCAGCCTCCGCGCCGTCGCCCGATGGCCTGGACTGGGAAGGCATGTACGAAGCCGTGATGCCGGCCGGTAGTTACACCAAACCTGCCGCAGCGGCAGCGGCCCCGGCTCCGGCCGCAGCAGCAGAAACGCGTGCGCCGTCGGCCCCGTTGCCGGCCGCCGAGCTGGCCGCCGTGGTGGCCGCCGTGCACGCCGCCGGCCCGACCTCCAGCCCCGCCAAGCGCGAGGCCGCCGAAAAACGCGAAGAGCGTCCGCACGCCGCGCCGGCCAAGGAAGAATCGATCCGGGTCGACGCCGTCAAGCTGGACGCGCTGCTGGAAGTGGCCGGCGAATCGGTGCAGGCCGCCAACCAGGCCGCCGTGCTGCTGGAGCGCCTGCTGCAATTCAAGTTTGAGGGCCAGGCCCAGACCCTGATGGCGACGCTGGCGGAAACGCTGGAACGCGCCTCGCGCTACTCCACCGAACTGCAGCGCGCCACGCTGGCGACCCGCATGCAGCCGGTCGGCCGCCTGTTCCAGAAGTTCCCGCGCCTGGTGCGCGAACTGGCGAAAGACCTGGGCAAGGACGTCGAGCTGACCATCGAGGGCGCCGAGACCGAAGTCGACCGCGTGGTGGTGGACAGCCTGTACGATCCGCTGGTGCACATGCTGCGCAATTCGCTGGATCACGGCGTCGAATCGCCGGAAGACCGCCTTGCCGCCGGCAAGCCGGCCAAGGCCTATATTTCGCTCAAAGCATGGCAAGAAGCAAATAGCGTTATGATTGTGCTTCAGGACGACGGCAAGGGCATGGATCCGGTGGTGCTGCGCACCAAGGCCCAGCAAAAAGGCCTGATCTCGGAATCGGTGCAGCTGACCAACGACGAATGCTTCCAGCTGGTATTCTTGCCGGGTTTCTCGACCAAGGAAGTCGCGTCCAGCGTGTCCGGCCGCGGCGTCGGCATGGACGTGGTGAAGACCGCCGTGGAGAAGAACCGCGGCGCCATCCACATCGAATCGGCGCTGGGCAAGGGCACCAAGTTCGCCATCCGCCTGCCGATCGAGCTGTCGATCGTGCCGACCATGCTGGTCTCGACCTCGGGCGCCGCGCTGGCGTTGCCGATGGCCGTGGTGCAGCGCGTGGTCGAGTTGCCGGAAGTGTTCATGGAAGTGGGCGGCGCGCCGGTGCTGAAAGACCAGGGTCGTCCGTTGCCGGTCCGTTCGCTGGCCGATTCGCTGGGCTACGAGAGCTGCCGCGAGAAGGTGGGCATTGTTGTCGCTGCACCACAGCCGTATATTCTGGCGGTGGAAGCGGTCGACGGTACCGCCGACCTGGTGATTAAACCGATGACCGCGATTAGTGTCGAAGGCATTACCGGCACCGCGCGTTCGGCCGAAGGCGAACTGGTGCTAGTGGTGGGCCTATCGTTCCTAATGGACGGATGTCGAGGTAGTGTACGCATGGCGGCTTAGTCTCAGCACTAGGCCAGAAAGTCCAAAAGCCTGCGTTCACGCAGGCTTTTTTTTATTTGTATTTCCGAATTTGGCAAAAGGAGTCATAAAAAGTGTATCAGTAGGCGGAACTGCATCGGCTCACGAGGCCTGACAGCGGCGGCCGCTACCGCATTGCACAATATGGCATAATCGAAGTGGATCACTCACACAGGCAGCAGCGGTACTTATAACGAGTACTCATAAATTATGATGAAGACGCTTTACGACAAACTCTGGGAATCCCACGTGGTCAAGGCCGAAGAAGACGGCACCACGATCCTGTACATCGACCGCCACCTGGTGCACGAAGTCACCAGCCCGCAGGCCTTCGACGGCCTGCGCGAAGCCGGCCGCGCGCCGTGGCGCGTGTCCGCCAACCTGGCGGTGGCCGACCACAACGTGCCGACCACCGGCCGCGCCGACGGCATCGCCGATCCGGTCTCGCGCCTGCAGGTGGAAACGCTGGACAAGAACGCCAAGTCCTACGGCCTGACCTACTTCAACATGAACGACAAGCGCCAGGGCATCGTCCACGTGATCGGACCGGAACAGGGCGCGACCCTGCCGGGCATGACCGTGGTCTGCGGCGACTCGCACACCTCGACCCACGGCGCCTTCGGCGCGCTGGCGCACGGCATCGGCACCTCGGAAGTGGAGCACGTGCTGGCGACCCAGACGCTGCTGCAAAAGAAATCCAAGGCCATGCTGGTGCAGGTCGACGGCGCGCTGCCGGCCGGCGTCACCGCCAAGGACGTGGTGCTGGCCATCATCGGCAAGATCGGCACTGCCGGCGGTACCGGCTACTGTATCGAGTTCGGCGGTTCGACCATCCGCGCGCTGTCGATGGAAGGCCGGATGACGGTCTGTAATATGGCGATCGAAGCGGGCGCGCGCGCCGGCATCATCGGCGTCGACGACGTCACCATCAACTACGTCAAGGGCCGGCCGTTTTCGCCGGCCGGTCCGCACTGGGACCGCGCGGTCGATTACTGGCGCACGCTGCACAGCGACGCCGGCGCCAGGTTCGACCTGGTGGTCACGCTCAACGCCGCCGAGATCAAGCCGCAGGTGACCTGGGGCACGTCGCCGGAAATGGTGGTGGCGATCGACGGCCGCGTGCCGGATCCGGATTTGGAAAAAGACAGCGTCAAACGCGATGCGATGGAAAAGGCGCTGGTCTACATGAACCTGAAGCCGAACACCGCGATCGAGGACATCCGCATCGACAAGGTCTTCATCGGCTCCTGCACCAACTCGCGCATCGAGGATTTGCGCGCCGCCGCCGACGTGGTGCGCGGCAAGCACCGCGCCTCCAACGTCAAGCTGGCGATGGTGGTGCCGGGCTCCGGACTGGTCAAAGACCAGGCCGAGAAGGAAGGCCTGGACCGCATCTTCAAGGACGCCGGTTTCGAATGGCGCGACCCGGGCTGCTCGATGTGCCTGGCGATGAACGCCGACCGCCTGGAACCGGGCGAGCGCTGCGCCTCCACCTCGAACCGCAATTTTGAAGGACGCCAAGGCCAGGGCGGACGCACCCATCTGGTGTCTCCCGCCATGGCGGCGGCAGCCGGTATCGCCGGCCACTTTGTCGACGTGCGCACGCTGCGTTGATGTCTTAACCATCCCTAGAGACCCAACATGAAAAAACTATTCGCCCTGTCCATCATCGCGCTGATCCTGACCGGTTGCAACACCGTCAACGGCTTCGGCAAGGACGTCAAAAAGGTCGGTGAGTCGCTGGAAGGCGCCTCGACCAAAAAATAAACCGCAGCACGGCGGGCCGCGACGGTCCGCCGTCGCACAACCCGAACGAGAATCATGGATAAATTTACGATCTACGAAGGACTGGTGGCCCCGCTGGACCGCGCCAATGTCGACACCGACGCCATCATTCCGAAGCAATTTTTGAAGTCGATTCATCGCACCGGCTTCGGTCCCAACCTGTTCGACGAATGGCGCTACCTGGACCACGGCGAGCCGGGCCAGGACAACAGCGTGCGTCCGCTCAATCCGGAGTTCGTGCTCAACGAGGCGCGCTACCAGGGCGCCTCGATCCTGCTGACCCGCAAGAACTTCGGCTGCGGCTCCTCGCGCGAGCACGCGCCGTGGGCGCTGGACCAGTACGGCTTCCGCGCCATCGTCGCGCCGTCGTTCGCCGACATCTTCTTCAACAACTGCTACAAAAGCGGCTTGCTGCCCATCGTTTTATCCGAAACGCAGATCGACCATCTGTTCAATGAAGTCAAGGCCTTCCCCGGTTACCGTCTGGTGGTCGACCTTGAACAGCAGCGCATCTCCACCAGCAATGGCAGCGTCTCCTATCCCTTCGAGATCGACGCCTTCCGCAAATACTGCCTGATGAACGGGCTCGACGATATTGGCCTGACCCTGCGTCACGCCGACGCTATCCGCGGCTTCGAAGAGCGCCATCTGGCAACCCAACCTTGGTTGGCCAACGTCATCTAATCTCGAAAACTACTCATGAAAATCGCTATCCTCCCGGGCGACGGTATCGGCCCGGAAATCATCGCGCAAGCCGTCAAAGTCCTGAACGTACTGGGCGAACAATTTGAGCTGGAAAGCGCGCCGGTCGGCGGCGCCGGCTACGCGGCCCACGGCCACCCGCTGCCGGAAGGCACGCTGGCGCTGGCCAAGGCGGCCGACGCGGTGCTGTTCGGCGCCGTCGGCGACTACCAGTACGACACGCTGGAACGCGCGCTGCGTCCCGAGCAGGCCATTCTCGGCCTGCGCAAGCAGCTGGGCCTGTTCGCCAACCTGCGTCCGGCCATCCTGTACCCGCAGCTGGCCAACGCCTCGACCTTGAAACCTGAAGTGGTGTCCGGCCTGGACATCCTGATCATCCGCGAACTGACCGGCGACATCTACTTCGGCCAGCCGCGCGGCGTGCGCGAGTGCCCGGACGGCGCCTTCAAGGGCCAGCGCGAAGGTTTCGACACCATGCGCTACGCCGAAGGCGAAATCCGCCGCATCGCCCACGTGGCGTTCCAGGCGGCGCAGAAGCGCGGCAAGCGCCTGACCAGCGTCGACAAGGCCAACGTGCTGGAGACCTTCCAGTTCTGGAAGGACATCGTCACCGACGTCCACAAGGAATACCCGGACGTCGCGCTCGAGCACATGTACGTCGACAACGCCGCGATGCAGCTGGTGCGCGCGCCGAAGAAGTTCGACGTCATCGTCACCGGCAATATGTTCGGCGACATCCTGTCCGACCAGGCTTCGATGCTGACCGGTTCGATCGGCATGCTGCCGTCGGCCTCGCTGGACGCCAACAACAAGGGCCTGTACGAGCCATCGCACGGTTCCGCGCCCGACATCGCCGGCAAGGGCATCGCCAATCCGCTGGCGACGATCCTGTCGGCCGCGATGATGCTGCGCTACTCGCTGAACAAGGCCGAACAGGCCGACCGCATCGAGAACGCCGTCAAGCACGTGCTGTCGCAAGGCCTGCGCACCGCCGACATCTACGAAGCCGGCACCACCAAGGTGGGCACGGAACAGATGGGCGACGCGGTGGTCAAGGCTTTGGTATAAATCGTATAAATCATTCGAAGGAAAGAAAATGAAACTCGTAGGCTTGGTAGGTTGGCGCGGCATGGTTGGTTCGGTCCTGATGCAGCGCATGCAGGAAGAGGGCGATTTCGCCCACATCGAACCGGTGTTTTTCACCACCTCGAACCCGGGCGGCGACGCCCCGGCGATGGCGAAGAATGAAACCAAACTGAAAAGCGCGACCGACATCGACGAACTGAAAAAGTGCGAGATCATCATCTCGTGCCAGGGCGGCGACTACACCACCGAAGTGTTCCCCAAGCTGCGCGCGGCCGGCTGGAACGGCTACTGGATCGACGCCGCCTCCACGCTGCGCATGGAGAAGGACGCCGTCATCGTGCTGGACCCGGTCAACCTGCACGTCATCAAGGACGCGCTGGGCAAGGGCGTGAAGAACTACGTCGGCGGCAATTGCACCGTGTCGTGCATGCTGATGGGCCTGGGCGGCCTGTTCCAGCACAACCTGGTCGAGTGGATGACCTCCATGACCTACCAGGCGGCATCGGGCGGCGGCGCCCAGCACATGCGTGAGCTGCTGACCCAGTTCGGCACCATCAATTCGTCGGTGAAAGCGCTGCTGGACAATCCAGCTTCCGCCATCCTGGAAATCGACCGCCAGGTGCTGGCCACCCAGCACGGCCTGAGCGCCGAAGAGACCAAGCAGTTCGGCGCGCCGCTGGCCGGCAACCTGATCCCGTGGATCGACAAGGACCTGGGCAACGGCCAGTCGAAGGAAGAATGGAAGGGCGGCGCCGAGACCAACAAGATCCTGGGCCTGGGCGCGGACTTCGGTTCCAAAGCCATCCCGGTCGACGGCCTGTGCGTGCGCATCGGCGCCATGCGCAGCCATTCGCAGGCGCTGACCATCAAGCTGAAGAAGGACGTACCGATCGACGAGATCCACGACATCATCGCCGCCAACAACCAGTGGGTCAAAGTGGTGCCGAACACCCGTGAAGCGTCGGTCAAGGACCTGTCGCCGGCCGCCGCCACCGGCAGCCTGACGATCCCGGTCGGCCGCCTGCGCAAGATGAGCATGGGCGACGACTACCTGTCGGCCTTCACCGTCGGCGACCAGCTGCTGTGGGGCGCGGCCGAACCGCTGCGCCGCATGCTGCGCATCGTGCTGGATAAGTAAGCTTCCGCGCAATTGTTAAAGCAGAAGGGGTTTTCTCTATGAGCTCTCATAGGGAAAACCCCTTTTTTTAGTTTAAAGTATGCATAGACGTTACACATCCTCATGTATCACTAGAGAAACATCGTGCAAAGCTTGCATGCTCTGGAGCATGATGATATGTTGATATATCTGGGAAAGTAACATTTTCCCTCTGACAACCAGATGCCGCCCACTATGCACGTACCCACTCGCTCCAGCATTGTTTCCTTCGCGTTGAAGACGCTCACTGGGGCTGTCGCCAGTGCGGTGTTAGTGGCTTCCGCCAACGCCGCCGGGCTAGGCAAGCTGACGGTTTTATCGTCGCTGGGGCAGCCGCTGCGGGCGGAGATCGAACTGACCGCGGTCTCGGCGGACGAAGCGGGCGCGCTGGTCGCCAAGCTGGCGCCGGCCGAAGCTTTCCGCACCGCCAATATCGATTTCAATCCGACGCTGCTGTCGCTGCGTTTCGACATCGAGCAGCGCAATGGCCGCCAGTTGATACGCATAACGTCCAGCCAGCCGGTCAACGAACCCTTCGTTGACATGCTGCTGGAGCTGAACTGGACCGGCGGCCGCATGGTCCGCGAATACACCTTCCTGCTGGACCCGGCAGACATGCGCGCGACGCAAGCGCCGCAAGTGGCCGCGCCGGTGGACCTGGGCCGCACGGCCGCTCCTCCGGCACCCGCCGCCGCGCCGGTCGCGACAGCGCCGGCCGCCGCGCCGGTGGCGCCGAGCACGCCGGCGCCAGTGCGCCAGCCGGCCGCGCCGGCCAAGCCTGCCGTCAATGAATACACCGTCAAGTCCGGCGATAACCTGACCCGCATCGCCAACCAGGTCAAACCGGTCGACGTGTCGCTGGACATGATGCTGGTGGCGCTGTACCGCGCCAATCCGGAAGCGTTCTCCGGCAACAATATGAACCGCCTGAAGTCGGGCCAGATCCTGGCCGTGCCGGACGCCGACACGATCCGCAACAGCGCGCCGGAAGGCGAAGCGCGCGGCGTGGTGGTCGCGCACGCGGCCGACTTCAACGCCTACCGCGCCAAGCTGGCCGGGCAGGTGGCCAACAGCACGCCGGCCAAGGAGCCGGATACCACCCAGAACGTGTCGGGCAAGATCACCGCCAAGGTCGAGGAAAAGCCGAACGCCGTCAACGCCGCCAAGGACAAGCTGACCCTGTCGAAAACCACGTCCGGCGCGCCGGTCGCCGGCAAGACTGGCATGGCGGTGGAAGACAAGATCGCCCACCAGAAGGAACTCGACGAAGCCGCCGCCCGCACCAAGGAACTGGAAAAGAACGTCCACGACCTGGAAAACCTGATGGCGGTGAAGAACAAGGCCGGCGCGGACGCCGCGAAACCTTCCGCTTCCGCTTCGGCTTCCGCCTCGGCCTCGGCCTCGGCCTCGATGCCGGCATCGGCCCAGGTCGAAGCCTCGGCGCCGGCCAAGCCCAAGCGCTCGCTGGTGATCCCGCCGAAGAAACTCGAGCCTAGCCTGTTCGAACAGATGATGGACAACCTGCAATACGTCGGCCTGGCGGCTGCGGCCCTGCTGGCCGGCGCCGGCGCGGTGATCGCTTCGCGCCGCCGCAAGAAGTTCGAGGTGCCGAAGGAAGAGGGCAGCATCCTCGGCGACACCGCGATCCCATCGCAGGCGTTGATCGCCGAAGCGGGCGGCCAGAGCGTCGACACCAACAACAGCGTGTTCAATTCCAACTTTGCGCCATCGGCCAGCCAGCTCGACACCAATGAAGTCGATCCGGTGGCGGAAGCCGACGTCTACATCGCCTACGGCCGCGACGCCCAGGCCGAGGAAATTCTGAAGGAAGCGCTGCGCAGCCATCCTGAGCGCCACGCCGTGCGCCTGAAGCTGCTGGAAATCTACGTCACCCGCAAGGACGCGCGCGCGTTCGAGAGCCAGGCTTCCGAGCTGTATTCGATGACCCGCGGCCAGGGCGATGAGTGGGCGCAAGCCGCCGCCATGGGCCGCACCCTCGATGCCGGCAATCCGCTGTACGCCGAAGGCGGCGCTGCCGATGACGGCGCCGGCATGTTTGCCGCCGCGCCGGTCGTGGCCGCCGCCGGTGTCGCCGCCGGCGCAGCCGCGTTCAGCGCATCGGACTTCAGCAACGATTTCAGCGCACCGGCCCCCGCCCCGGCGCCGGACGCCGCTGGCCTGGACCTGGACCTGGGCTTCGAAGCGCCGCCTGCCGCCGGCGACAGCAATCTGATGGACTTCGGCAGCGAGATGGAAACCGCCTTGCCGCAGGCAGCCGATGCCTCGGTGTCGCCAGCCTCGGTGGCGGCGGAAACCGACAACATGATGGACTTCGACCTGGGCGGCCTGAGTTTCGAGCCAGCCGCGGCCGCACCAGCGCCGGCCCCTGCGGCCGAGGCGGAAGCCTCGCCGGAAGACGCCTTCAACCTGGCCTTCGATGCGCCGGCCGCGCCAGCCCCGGCACCCGCGCCCGCGCCGGCGGAGGACCTGAGCATGGACTTCGGCCTGGACCTGCCGGCCGAGACGGTGGCGCCTGGCTTGCCATCGGCCAGCACCGATCCGCTGGACCTCGACCTGATGAATTTTGAAATTCCGGAACTGCCGGCCGTGCCGGCACCCTCGCCAGCCCCGGCGCCGGCCGCCGAGTTCGACGCCGGCGACTTCAGCGATGCGCTGCAAGGCGCGGAAGAAATCACGCCGGCACCGGCGCCGGCCGCCCAGGAGTTCGACCTGTCCGGCATCGATCTCGACCTGGATACCGCGCTGGGCGCCCCGGCCGCGGCCGACGCCGCGCCAGCCCCCGCGCGCGACGACACGCTGTCGGCGCACCACATGGAAATGGACACCAAGCTGGACCTGGCGATCGCCTATCAGGAAATCGGCGACAAGGAAGGCGCACGCGAGCTGCTGGACGAGGTGCTGCGCGGCGGCAGCGACGACCAGATCGCCAAGGCCAACGCCATGCGCGCCCAATTGGGGTAAGGCCGCTCCGTATATAATGGCTGACTCTGACACGACATCGGGCAGCAATTGAAACGGATAGCAATCGGCGTCCAGTACGACGGAACCGCGTGGAACGGCTACCAGAAACAGGTGGACGGCCACACGGTCCAGGATAAGCTGGAACAGGCACTGGAGAAGTTCGCCAGGGTGCCGCTGGCCACCACCTGCGCCGGCCGCACCGACACCGGCGTGCACGCGCTCGAACAAGTGGTGCACTTCGACACCGAACTGGTGCGCGACACCCATTCCTGGGTGCGCGGCGTCAACGCCTTCCTGCCGCCGTCGATCGCGGTGCGCTGGGCCAAGCAGCTCGACGGCGACCCCGGCGTCAACGACTTCTTCCACGCCCGCTTCAGCGCCCGCGCCCGCACCTACCACTACGTGCTGTACAACAATCCGACCCGCTCGCCGCTGCTGGAAGGGCGCGCCGGCTTCTGCTTCCGTCCGCTGGACGTGGCGCTGATGCAGCAGGCCATCCCGCCGCTGCTGGGCTGGCACGACTTCACCGCCTTCCGCGCCGCGCAATGTCAGGCCAAGTCGCCGGTCAAGCTGATGCACGATATCCAGATCAAGCGCCACGGCGAGCTGGTGGTGTTCACCATCACCGCCAACGCCTTCCTGCATCATATGGTGCGCAATCTGGTCGGCTCGCTGGTCTACATCGGCACCGGGCGCGAGCAGCCGGAGTGGCTGGGCCAGCTGCTGGAAACCAAGGACCGCCACGCCGCCGCGCCGACCTTCATGCCGGACGGCTTGTACCTGGCCAAAATCGACTACGACCCCAAATGGGAACTGCCGCTGGAGACCACCAGCGCGCTCCCTTGGTTTTAAAGGATGAACATGGCACGCACGCGTATCAAGATCTGCGGTTTGACCCGCTTGGAAGATGTGCAAGCCGTGGTGGCGGCCGGCGCCGATGCGATCGGCTTCGTGTTCTACCCCAAGAGCCCGCGCTACGTGACGCCCGAACAGGCCGCCGAGCTGATCCGCGCCGTGCCGCCCTTCATCACCTGCACCGGCCTGTTCGTCAACGCCACACCGGACGAGGTGGCGGCCACTTGCAAGGTGGCGCCGATTGCGCTGATCCAGCTGCACGGCGACGAGACGGTGGAACAGTCCGCCGCCATCGCCGCGGCGGCCGGGCGACAGTTCATGCGGGTGTTCCGCGTCAAACCCGACACACTTCCGTCCGATTTGCTAGAATACGAGCAGCTATGCCGCGCCGCCAGTCCCTTGTTCACCAGCCTGTTGCTGGATACCTATGTGGATGCCTATGGCGGTGCAGGAAAGGGTTTTGATTGGTCTCTCATTCCAAAAGATCTCGCGCCTCGGGTCGTTTTAAGTGGTGGCTTGAGCGTACACAACGCGACTGACGCGGTGGTCGGTGTACGCCCCTACGCCGTCGACATCAGCAGTGGTGTCGAAGCGTCCAAGGGGATCAAGGACGCCCGCAAGATCGCCGACTTTGTCGCGGCGGTGCGGGCCGGAGATACCATGAACGAAAGCGAAATCCATCATGATGAACGCCCCAGCGAAGCCGTTGTTCCACGCTAAAGATTACAACCTCCCCGATACCAAAGGCCATTTCGGCCCCTACGGCGGCGCCTTCGTCGCCGAAACGCTGACCTACGCCCTTGCCGAGCTCAACGAAGCCTATGAGCGCTACAGCAAGGATCCGGAGTTCCTCGACGAATTCCGTTACGAGCTCAAGCACTTTGTCGGCCGGCCGTCGCCGATCTACTACGCCAAGCGCTGGTCCGAGCTGGCCGGCGGCGCGCAGATCTACTTCAAGCGCGAAGACCTGAACCACACCGGCGCCCACAAGATCAACAACGTCATCGGCCAGGCCTTGCTGGCCAAGCGCATGGGCAAGCCGCGCATCATCGCCGAGACCGGCGCCGGCCAGCACGGCGTCGCCACGGCCACCATCTGCGCCCGTTTCGGGCTGCAGTGCGTGGTCTACATGGGCAGCGAGGACGTCAAGCGCCAGGCGCAGAACGTCTACCGCATGAAACTGCTGGGCGCGACCGTGGTGCCGGTGGAGTCCGGCTCCAAGACCTTGAAGGATGCGCTCAACGAAGCCATGCGCGACTGGGTCACCAATATTGAAAACACCTTCTACATCATCGGCACCGTGGCCGGCCCGCATCCCTATCCGATGCTGGTGCGCGACTTCCAGTCGGTGATCGGCGAGGAGTGCCTGGTGCAGATGCCGGAAATGACCGGCCGCCAGCCGGACTGCGTGGTGGCCTGCATCGGCGGCGGCTCCAACGCCATGGGCATCTTCTACCCGTATATCGACCAGAAACAGGTGCGCCTGATCGGCGTCGAGGCGGCGGGCGAAGGGCTGGACGGCGACAAGCATGCCGCTTCGCTGACCAAGGGCTACCCGGGCGTCCTGCACGGCAACCGCACCTATCTGCTGCAGGATGAGAACGGCCAGATCATCGAGACCCATTCGGTGTCGGCTGGCCTCGACTATCCGGGCGTCGGACCGGAGCACGCCTACCTGAAGGACATCGGCCGCGCGGAATACGTGTCGATCACGGACGAGGAGGCGTTGCAGGCTTTCCACGATTGTTGTCATATCGAAGGCATCATCCCGGCGCTGGAATCGTCGCACGCGCTGGCCTACGCGGCCAAGCTGGCGGCAACCTTGCCTAAAGATCAAATCATATTGGCCAACCTGTCGGGCCGGGGCGACAAGGACATGCATACGGTAGCAGAACGTATGGGTTTGAACTTCAACTAAGGAAAACGACATGTCCAAAATCGCAGCAACTTTCAGCGCCCTGAAGGCGCACAACAAGACCGCGCTCGTCACCTTCATCACCGCCGGCGATCCGTCGCCGGAATCGACGGTGCCGCTGATGCACGCCATGGTGGCGGGCGGCGCCGACATCCTGGAACTCGGCGTGCCGTTTTCCGATCCGATGGCCGAAGGCCCGGTGATCCAGCGCGCCTGCGAGCGGGCGCTGGCCAACGGCGTCGGCATCCACGACGTGTTCGGCTACGTGGCGGAGTTCCGCAAGACCAACCAGACCACGCCGGTGGTGCTGATGGGCTACGCCAATCCGATCGAGCGCATCGGCGCGGCCACCTTCATCGCCAAGTCCAAGGCGGCGGGGGCGGACGGCGCCATCGTGGTCGATTACCCGCCGGAAGAGTGTGAGGAGTTCGCGGCCGCCATGCGCGCCGCCGAGCTGGACCTGATCTTCCTGCTGGCGCCGACTTCGACCGAGGCCCGCATCGCGCAGGTGGCCAAGGTTGGCGGCGGCTTCAGCTACTACGTTTCGCTCAAGGGCGTGACCGGCGCCGGCAATATCGACACGGTGGAAGTGGCGGAGCGCCTGACGGCGATCCGCAAGCACGTGCAGCTGCCGATCGGCGTAGGCTTCGGCATCCGCGACGGCGCCACCGCGCGCGCCGTGGCCGAGGTGGCCGACGCGGTCGTCATCGGCAGCCGCATCATCCAGGAAATTGAAAACGCCGGCAAGGACGGCGCCGTCGCCGCTGTGCAAACCTTCGTCAGCGGCATCCGCGCCGCGCTCGACGCATAAAACCGCGCCGGCACCCTTAGCCGGCATCAAGTCCCGACCGTTCACCTTGATACATAGTTAAGTACTGGCTATGTTGAAGGAGAGCGGTCGTGCGCTTCGAGTGGGATGTCCGCAAAGCCCAAATCAATCTCCGCAAACACGGAGTGAGTTTTGATGAGGCTAAAGATGCGTTCCGAGATCCGTATGCCCAATCATGGTTGGATTCTGAGCATGCCGAGTTTGAAGACCGCTACCAGCTATTGGCCCAAAGCCGGCGCCGCGATGTTTTATTAGTGATTAGCTATTGTTTCCCAAACGATGACAGGGTTCGCATCATTTCCGCTCGAAGAGCATCAAAATTGGAGCGGAAACAATATTCCGAGGAGCGATAAATGCGTAAAGAATATGATTTTTCTAAGATGAAACGTGTCCCCAACCCTTTTTTTGAAAAGCTGAGCAAAGAAGTCACGTTTCGCTTGGACTTCGATTCGCTGGCTTACTTTCAAAAAGTCGGCGACGCCTATGGCTTTCCTGTTGAAAAGGTAATGCAGCTATATTTGCAGAAGCTGGCGAGCGCTGGCGGGATACTCAACATCGGATTTCCCACGCTGGAAGAGCGGAAAGACATAGATGCGTACATAGAACGGCAGATCGAATGTGAGACGAGGGTGTAGTGGTTTACCTCTAAAACCCCGCCAATTTCATGACGAACCTTAAAAATTGTTGTACTGCAAAGTTCGACAGAGGGGCGAGAAACGGCTACACTTCGGCCACAAGTTAGCTGCAAGGAGAATTTATGAGTTGGTTGGAAAAACTGCTGCCCCCACGTATCCAGCGTTCCGACGCTGCCGCACGCAAGACCATGCCCGAGGGCCTGTGGGTCAAATGCCCGTCCTGCGAGGCCGTGCTGTACCGCACCGATCTGGAATCGAACCTGCACGTTTGCCCGAAATGCGACCATCACATGCGCATCCGCGCCCGTGAGCGCCTCGACAGCCTGTTCGACGCCGGCGGCCGCTATGAAATCGGCATGGACACCCTGCCGGTCGATACGCTGAAGTTCAAGGACAGCAAGAAATACCCTGACCGCCTCAAGCAGGCCATGGAAGCCACCGGCGAGACCGATGCGCTGATCGTCATGGGCGGCGCCATCATGAGCCTGCCGTGCGTGGTGGCCTGCTTTGAATTCGAATTCATGGGCGGCTCGATGGGCTCCGTGGTCGGCGAGCGCTTCGTGCGCGGCGCGCAAGTGGCGCTGGAGCAGAAAGTACCGTTCATCTGCATCACCGCCACCGGCGGCGCCCGCATGCAAGAGGGCCTGCTGTCGCTGATGCAGATGGCCAAGACCACCGCCATGCTGACCAAGCTGTCCGACAAGAAGCTGCCGTTCATCAGCGTGCTGACCGATCCGACCATGGGCGGCGTGTCCGCTTCGTTCGCCTTCATGGGCGACGTCGTCATCGCCGAGCCGAAAGCGCTGATCGGCTTCGCCGGCCCGCGCGTGATCGAAAACACCGTGCGCGAGAAACTGCCGGAAGGCTTCCAGCGCGCCGAGTTCCTGGTCACCAAGGGCGCCGTCGACATGATCGTCGACCGCCGCAAGATGCGCGAAGAAATCGCCCGTCTGATGGCACTGCTGCAGAATCAAGCTGTAGAGGTACTGGCCTAAGATTCGGCCAGTTCCCCACGCTACGGCGCGCAATCGGCTATCATGCCGGCCTGCGCGCCGTTTTTCATTTCTGAGCCCCCATCATGCCGAATCTCCCAACTACTTTGCCCGCCTGGCTTGCACTGCTTGAGTCGCGCCACGCCGAAACCGTCATCAATATGGGCCTGGACCGCGTGCTCGCCGTCAAGGAGCGTTTGCAGCTGAGCTTCAGCTGCCCGGTCATCATGGTGGCCGGCACCAACGGCAAGGGCTCGACCTGCGCCATGCTGGAATCGGTGCTGCTGCGCGCCGGCTACAAGGTCGGCCTGTACATCAAGCCGCACTTCCTGGACTTCAACGAGCGCGCCCGCATCAACGGCGAGCTGGCCAGCGACGACGTGCTGGTGGCCGCCTTCAACGCGGTCGAGGCGGTGCGCGGCGAGACGCCGCTGACCTACTTCGAATTCACCACGCTGGCCATCATGCACCTGCTGGCGGGCGCCGGCATGGATGTGGCGATCCTGGAAGTGGGCCTGGGCGGCCGCCTGGACGCGGTCAACATCGTCGACGCCGACGTCGCCATCGTCACCAGCGTCGATATCGACCATACCGATTATCTGGGCGACACGCGCGAGGCGATCGGCTTCGAGAAGGCCGGCATTTTCCGCGCCGGCAAGACCGCGATCTGCTCGGACCCGGTGCCGCCGCAATCGCTGATCGACCACGCCGCCGCCATCGGCGCCGACCTGTGGCTGATGGGGCGCGACTTCAACTATTCCGGCGACAAGCAGCAGTGGAACTACGGCGGCCGCTCGCAGCGCCGCAATTCGCTGGCCTATCCCAGCCTGCGCGGCGCCAACCAGATCCTCAACGCCGCCGCCGTGCTGGCCGCGCTGGAGGCGCTGAAGATGGAATTGCCGGTCGGCGCGCAGGAAGTGCGCACCGGCCTGGTGACGGTGGAGCTGCCGGGCCGCTTCCAGGTGCTGCCTGGCCGCCCGACCGTGATCCTGGACGTGGCACACAATCCGCACGCGGCCTCGGCGCTGAACCAGAACCTCGGCAATATGGGCTTCCACCCCTACACCTACGCCGTGTTCGGCTCCATGCACGACAAGGATATCGACGGCGTGATCGCCGCCATGTCCGAGCACGTGGACCACTGGTGCCTGGCCAACCTGCCGTCGCCGCGCGCGGCCAGCGCCTCGGAACTGGCGGCCAAGGTGCAAATCGTGCAGGAAGAAAAAGCCGAACGCACCATCAATATCTTCGACGATCCGGCCGCTGCCTATGCAAATGCGATCAGCCGAGCCGGGGAGAATGATAGAATTGTGGTCTTTGGATCTTTCCTCACGGTCGCCGGCGTCATGGCGGCACGAAAATCCGCATTCCATTGAACGCACAGGACTGAAATCACGCATGGGCTTGTTCTCGAAACTCGGTAAAAACAAGCAAGAGACCGCTGGTCAGGACAGCGGCTATTACACCAGCGCAGATGACCAGGCCGCGACGGAGCGCGCACGCGCCAAGCGCGCCTCGTCGGCGGATGGTTCCGCCAATTCCCGCCGCGGCAAAGACCGCGAAGCGGATGATCCGGTGTTGCCTGAAAAGAAACGCGCGCGCCGCCGCCTGGTGGGCGCCATCGCGCTGGCGCTGGGCGTCGCCATCGGCTTGCCGATGGTGCTCGATTCCGAACCGAAGCCGCTGGCGTCCGATATCGAAATCAAGATTCCCGCCAAGGACAAGCTGGCCGAGGCCGCTCCTGCGCCGGCCGCCGCGCCGGTAGCGCAGAGCGCCGCGCTGGATAGCCGGGAAGAAATCGTCGACGACGTCAAGCCGGCCAAGCCCGCCGCCGCGCCGGCCGCGCCGCTGGTGGTCGCACCGGTCAAGGTCGATACCGCCAAGCGCGACGCCGAACTGAAGGCCGAAGCCAAGGCCAAGGCTGAGACGATCGCCAAACTCAAGGCCGACAACGAAGCCAAGGCCCGCCAGGACGCCGACTACAAGCTGGAAATCGAACGCAAGCAAGCCGAAGTGAAGGCCGAGGCCAAGGCCAAGGCGGAAGCCGAGCGCAAGCTGGCCGAAGCCAAGGCCGCCAAGCAGGCCGACAGCGCCAAGCCGGCGGCGACGTCGGAAGACGCCCGCGCCCTGGCCATCCTGGAAGGCAAGGCCGCCGCCAAGCCGGCCGCCGCCGCCGCCGAAACCGGCCAGAAATTCGTGCTGCAAGTGGCCGCGCTGAGCGACCAGGCCAAGGTCGACGAGCTGCGCGAAAAATTGAAGAAAGCCGGCATCAGCTCCTTCACGCAAAAGACGCCGTCCGGTGACATCACCCGCGTGCGCGTGGGGCCGTTCACCAACAAGGACGAGGCCGAAAAAGTGCGGGCCAAGCTGAGCGCCATGGGCCTGAGCGGCCGTCTCGAAACCGTCTGATCCAGCAGGCGCCCGACGTGACGATATTTGATTATCTGGTGATGTTTGTATTGGTCGCATCGGTCATCATCGGCATGGCGCGCGGCCTGGTGAAGGAAGTGTTGTCGCTGGCGGGCTGGGTGGTGGCCTTCGTGGTCGCCAACGCCTACGCCGCCGTGCTGGCGCCCATGCTGCCGCCGGTGGTGCCGGGCGAGGTGTTGCGGCTGATTCTTGCCTTTATCGCACTGTTTATCGGTGTGAAGATTTTGACGGGCCTGTTGGCCATGGCGCTGGCCGCCTTGCTCGATGCCGGCGGCCTCAGCCTGGTTGACCGCGCGCTGGGCATGGTGTTCGGCTTCGGTCGCGGCCTTGTAATTGTGCTGGCCGGTGTCATCCTGTGTGGGATGACCTCGATACCGCAACAAGCATTCTGGAAGGATGCGCTATTGAGTCCGTTCGCGGAGACCGGAGCGCATACGGTGAAAGCCTTTCTTCCCGCTGCCATGGCGCAGCATGTGAATTTTTGAATTCTTTAAATCAGTAGCACCCAGTCCAGGAGCAACATCATGTGTGGCATCGTCGGCGTCGTTTCTCATCAACCTGTCAACCAACTGCTGTATGACGCATTGCTGCTGCTGCAGCACCGCGGCCAGGATGCGGCAGGTATCGCGACCAATCACAGCAGCATGTTCGCCATGCACAAGGCCAACGGCCTGGTTCGTGACGTTTTCCGTACCCGTAACATGCGTACGCTGCAAGGCAATTCCGGCATCGGTCACTGCCGCTATCCAACCGCCGGTTCGTCGAGCGAGGAAGAAGCGCAACCGTTCTACGTCAACGCCCCGTTCGGCATCACCCTGGCGCACAACGGCAACCTGACCAACTGGGAACAGCTCAAAAAAGAAATGTTCCAGAACGACCGCCGCCACATCAACACCGATTCCGATTCGGAAGTGTTGCTCAACGTGCTGGCCCACGAGATCCAGAAAGCCACCACCGGCATCTCGATCGACGCTGAAACCATCTTCAACGCCGTGACCGTGCTGCATCGTCGCGTGCGCGGCGGCTACGCTGCCGTGGCGCAGATCGCCGGCGTCGGCCTGCTGGCCTTCCGCGATCCGTTCGGCATCCGTCCGCTGTGCCTGGGCATCAACGAAACCGAGCTGGGCGCAGAGTACCTGATCGCTTCCGAGTCCGTGGCGCTGGAAGGCATGGGCTTCCGCTTCGTGCGCGACATCGCGCCGGGCGAGGCGGTCTTTATCGACGCCGACAAGCAGCTGCATTCGCGCCAATGCGCGGACAATCCGTCGCTGAACCCTTGCGTGTTCGAGTTCGTCTACCTGGCGCGTCCGGATTCCGTCATCGACGGCGCCTCCGTCTACGCCACCCGCCTGAAAATGGGCGAGTACCTGGCCGAGAAGATCAAGCGCGAATTCAAGGATGGCGAGATCGACGTCGTCATGCCGATTCCGGATTCGTCGCGTCCCGCCGCGATCCAGCTGGCGCTGGCGCTGAACGTGGAATATCGCGAAGGCTTCATCAAGAACCGCTACATCGGCCGCACCTTCATCATGCCGGGCCAGGCCGCGCGCAAGAAGTCCGTGCGCCAGAAGCTGAACGCCATCGCTTCCGAGTTCAAGGACAAGGTCGTGCTGCTGGTGGACGACTCCATCGTGCGCGGCACCACCAGCCGCGAGATCGTGCAGATGGCGCGCGAAGCCGGCGCCAAGAAGGTGATCTTCGCTTCGGCGGCGCCACCGGTGATCTTCCCTAACGTGTACGGCATCGACATGCCTACCCGCGACGAGCTGATCGCCTACGGCCGCAGCACCGAGGAAGTCTGCCGCGAGATCACCGCCGATCACCTGGTGTACCAGGATATCGACGCGTTGAAGCGCGCCATCTCCGACGTCAACCCGGCGCTGAAGAACTTCGAGGCTTCGTGCTTCGACGGCGTCTACGTCACTGGCGACATCTCCAAGGACTACCTGGACAAGCTGGAATACGCGCGCCACCACCCGAAGGCCGCCGGCCCCGAGGATGCTGGGCGCTCGCAACTGAATCTGAATCTCGCGACCGCCGAAGGCTGATGTCGCGCCCGGTGCGGATCATTCCGCACCGGGCTTTTTTTTTGACTGCTTGAACATGAACGACAAGAAAAACTACGGCTTCACCACCACCATCCTGCACAACGATCGCCAGAAGGGCATCGAGCACGGTTCGCTGCACAAGCCCATCCACACTTCGGTCGCCTTCGGTTACGCCGACGCGCGCCAGCTGGCGTCTGTGTTCCAGGGCAAGGAGCCGGGCTTCCGCTACGGCCGCCAGGGCAACCCGACCATCTCCGCGCTGGAGGACAAGGTCAACCAGATGGAGCAGGGCGTCGGCACGATCTGCTTCGCCACCGGCATGGGCGCGATCGGCGCCGTGTTCCAGTCGCTGCTGCGCGCGGGCGACCATGTGGTGTCGTCGTCTTTCCTGTTCGGTAACACCAACAGCCTGTGGCAGACCACCATGGCGCAGGGCGTGGCGGTGTCCTTCGTCGACGCCACCGACGTCGCCAACGTGGCCGCCGCCATCACCG
Organism: Duganella sp. GW821-FHT07G03; assembly: GCF_059418605.1. Taxonomy (NCBI): domain Bacteria; kingdom Pseudomonadati; phylum Pseudomonadota; class Betaproteobacteria; order Burkholderiales; family Oxalobacteraceae; genus Duganella; species Duganella sp. GW821-FHT07G03. The sequence goes on along the minus strand of NZ_JBWKQE010000004.1, from coordinate 156,931 downwards.
AGCAGACCCGCGTGGTGTTCGTCGAGACCATCGCCAATCCGCGCACGCAAGTGGCCGACCTCAAGCGCATCGGCGAGCTGTGCCAGCAGCGCGGCATCCTCTACATCGTCGACAACACGATGACCACGCCTTACCTGTTCCGTCCGAAATCGGTCGGCGCCGGGCTGGTGGTCAACGCGCTGACCAAGTCGATCGGCGGCCACGGCAACGCGCTGGGCGGCAGCCTGACCGACACCGGCGCCTACGACTGGACCCGCTACCCGAACATCTACGAGAACTACAAGAAGGCCGCGCCGCTGCAATGGGGGCTGGCGCAGATCCGCGCCAAGGGCTTGCGCGACTTCGGCGCCTCGCTGGCGCCGGAGGCGGCGCACCACATCGCCGTCGGCGCCGAGACGCTGGCGTTGCGCATGGAGCGCACCAGCGCCAATGCGCTGGCGCTGGCCCGGCTGCTGGAAGCGGACGAGCGCGTGGCCGCCGTCTACTACCCAGGCCTGGCGTCGCATCCGCAGCACGCCATCTCCAGCGAACTGTTCCGCAGCTTCGGCTCGCTGCTGAGCTTTGAGCTGAAGGACGGCATCGACTGCTTCGACTTCCTGAACCGCTTGAAACTGGCGATTCCAGCCTCCAACCTGGGCGACACGCGCACGCTGATCATCCCGGTGGCGCACACCATCTTCTTCGAGATGGGCGCGGAACGGCGGGCGTCGATGGGCATCGCGGAATCGCTGATACGGGTGTCGGTCGGCATCGAAGATACCGACGATCTGTTGGACGATTTCACGTGCGCACTGGAAGCTTGCTGAGCATCGCGCCGAGTTGTGATAATCTAAGCTTTCAATTTTGCTAAGCGGGAGGAGGCGTTATGAGAGCAGCATGGGTATTTGCCTTGACCGTGCTGTCGACCAACGCCTGCGCCGACGAGCAGGCCCGCCGCCTGGCCCGCCAGGCCGAGATCGAGTACTACACCAGCCGCTACGACGGCGCCGATATTTCGCTGGCCCGTTTCAACTGCCAGCCTCCCAACATGCCGATGCGCCCGGCGCAGGCCGGCGGCCCTGCCATGACGCGGGCGCTGGCCGCGTGGCGCAGCTGCTACGACCAGTTCCTTGCGAATTACAATGCCGCACTCCCGGTGGGCAAGAGCATCCCCCCCGACCTGGCCGACCTGATGACGGATGATGAAATCGACGCCGCCCAGGCCTTGATGAGCGAGGTGTTCGTGCGCGTGGCGGACGAGGCCAAGCGCCAGGCGGACGCGGTCACCTTGTCGCAGGCGGCGTGGGAGGGCCGGCGCGGCGACATCGCCTTGAGCGCGCGCGAGCTGTCGCACCTGCCGGAGACCGCAGGCAAGCGCTAAGCTGCCGTTTGGCAGGAATTGATGCAATATTGTCTTTTGCGCACCGGCGTCGATTATGAAACCCTGGTTCGCCAGCGCATCACCGGCGCGCTGGGCATGGGCAGCACGGCGATCGCATTGACGCCGGCCATGCGCCAGCACCTGGCGACCGGCTACGACATGCCGGGCAGGGTGGCGTCCAACTGGGATATGCCGGCGCTGGCCGGCATGGGCGCGCTGCGCTCGTCGACGGCGGACCTGTTGAAGTTTGTGGGCGCGAATATGGGATTGCTGAAGACGCCGCTGTACGGCGCGATGCAGGCGGCGCACCGGCCGCGTCACGCGGTCGAGGGCAAGCCGGAGTTGTCGGTGGGGCTGGGGTGGCATGTGCTGGAGCAGCACGGCTCGCACATTGTCTGGCATAAGGGCGGCACGGGCGGCTACCGCACTTATATCGGCTTCGACACCAGTGCGCAGCGCGGCGTGGTGCTGATGTCGAACTCGCACATGGGCTCGGACGACATCGCCAGGCGGGCGCTGAACAGCGCCTTCCCGCTCATCGTGCCCAAGCCGATGGCGATGTAGAGCTTAGTGCCAGCTGCGCATCAGGCCGACCGCCAGGCCTTCCAGCGCGAACTCGTCCGCTTCAGGATCGACCTTGATGATCTTGAAGTCCGGGTTTTCCGGCAGCAGTTCGACCAGCGAGCCGGTCTTGCGGTAGCGCTTGACGGTGACGTCGTTGCCGATGCGGGCCACGACGATCTGGCCGTTCTTGGCACTGTCCACTTTTTTGACGGCCAGCAGGTCGCCGTCCATGATGCCGGCGTCGCGCATCGATTCGCCGCGCACCTTCAGCAGATAGTCGGGGCGGGACGAGAACATGGCCGGATCGACGCTGTAGCTGGTTTCCAGGTTTTCCTGCGCCAGGATGGGCGAGCCGGCGGCCACGCGGCCGATCAGCGGCAGCGACATCATCAGCGACACCGGCACCTTGGACGCGGCCGGCTCGGCGTGCACGCCCAGCAGGCGGATGCCGCGCGAAGTGCCGGCGGCGATCTCGATCGCGCCCTTGCGCGCCAATGCCTGCAAATGCTCCTCGGCCGCGTTGGCGGACTTGAAGCCCAGCTCATTGGCGATTTCGGCACGGGTCGGCGGGAAGCCGGTGTTTTCGATGGCATCCTTGATCAGATTGAGAATTTGTTCCTGTCTTGCGGTGAGCTTGATCATAGAGTGCTTTAGGCCTGTGTATATAGACAGTCTGTATTTTTGTACAGTGTGAAGCGAAATGCAAGGGAATTTGTTGCTTAGCACGAAATAATTTCATGGAGGCTCGCAAGGGATGGGATTTTGCGTCCGCCCCGGGGCTGGTCTTTTGGCGGAAAAGCTGATATAGTCGCGGGCTTACCTCTTCCCACACCTGTCTTGACGCCAGGGTGGGCTATATTCACAGTCCTTAAGGGAGTTTGCATGCGTCACTATGAAATAGTATTTATCGTCCATCCGGACCAGAGCGAGCAAGTGCCCGCCATGATCGAGCGTTACAAAGCCTCGGTAACCACCCGCGGCGGCGCCGTGCACCGTGTTGAAGATTGGGGCCGTCGTCAGATGGCTTACTCGATCCAGAAACTGGCTAAAGCACACTACATCTGCCTGAACATCGAATGCGACAACGAGACCCTGGTCGAGCTGGAAACCGCCTTCAAATTCAATGATGCCGTGCTGCGTCACCTGACCGTCAAGATGAAGAAAGCGGAAACCGCTCCTTCGCCGATGATGAAGTCGGTACAACGTGAAGATGCAGCGAAATCGCATCGCACCGAAGCTCCAGCAGTTGCTGCTGCTCCTGCGGCCTAATTGTTGCCAGGAACCGAGCTGAATCAGCTCCAGTTTATTGCTCTCATCGCCGAACGGGACGCCTTGCGCTACACCCCGGCCGGCATGCCGATCGTGAATGCTGTACTCCAGCACCGATCCCAGCAGATGGAGGCAGGCATCGCCCGATTGAGCGAGTTTGAAATTTCCGCGGTTGCCGCGGGCGAGATTTCAGGCCGCTTCAGTCAGGCGCCACTGGCAGGCATGTATCAGTTCACCGGTTTTCTGAACAAGAAGAATCGCAATAGCAAAAGCCTGGTGTTTCACATCATTGATTTTAGTGCTGTCCCAGACAGCTCAATTTAGATACAGGAGCCTAAAATGGCATTCGGTAAAAAGTTCGACAAAAACAAGCTCAAGCTGAAAGAAAAGCGCAAGCAACAGAATCCTTTGTTCAAGCGTAAGAAATTCTGCCGCTTCACCGCAGCAAACGTAGAACAAGTTGACTACAAAGACGTCGACACCCTGAAAGACTTCGTCCAGGAAAACGGCAAAATCATGCCAGCACGTCTGACCGGTACCAAGGCGCACTACCAGCGTCAAGTTGACACCGCAATCAAGCGCGCTCGCTACCTCGCGCTGCTGCCTTACACCGATCTGCACCACGCTTAATTGCGTCGTCTAGATAAGATCCTGGAGAAGAACTATGCAAATCATTCTGTTAGAAAAAGTCGTCAACCTGGGCAACCTGGGTGAAGTCGTTAAAGTTAAAGACGGTTACGCACGTAACTTCCTGATTCCGCAAAAAATGGCTCGCCGCGCTACCGCGTCCGCCGTTGCTGAATTCGAAGTCAAGCGCGCTGAACTGGAAAAAGCTGCTGCTGAAAAGCTGGCTGCTGCTCAAGCCCAAGGCGAGAAACTGAACGGCATGACCGTGAACGTTTCGCAAAAAGCTGGTGTTGACGGCCGTCTGTTCGGCTCCGTCACCAACTTCGACATCGCTGAAGCGCTGACCAAAGCTGGTTTCGCTGTTGAAAAAGCTGCCGTGCGCATGCCTACCGGTCCTCTGAAGACCGTTGGCGAGCACCCAGTGAGCGTCGCTCTGCACACCGACGTGGTGGTGGAAGTGACTGTTGCTGTCGTAGGCGAAGCTGCCTAATACTTTTCCAGACGGAAACGTCTGGTAAGTGTTGCAACACATTGAAAAAGCCGGGCTTGCCCGGCTTTTTTCTCGTCATAAATTTGTAATACGGCCCAAGCAAGCAGGTATAATTCGCGCCATGAACGCCCCCTCCGATCCGCAAGTAGATTCACTCCGCGTCCCGCCGCATTCCATCGAAGCAGAACAGTCCGTCATCGGCGGCCTGCTGCGCGATAATGCGGCGTTCGACCGCATTGCGGATATGATGCATCCGGAAGACTTTTACCGCTACGACCACCGCATCATCTTCGAGCAGATCGTCAAGATGATCAACAGCTCGCGGCCGGCGGACGTCATCACCGTGTTTGAAACCCTGACCCAGCTGGGCAAGGCGGAAGACGTGGGCGGCCTGGCCTACCTGAACGCGATGGCACAAAACACGCCATCGGCCGCCAACATCCGCCGCTACGCCGAGATCGTCCGCGATCGCTCCGTGCTGCGCCAGCTGATCACGGTCGCCGACGAAATCTCCGGACAAGCCTTCAGCCCGCAGGGCAAGGAAGTCAAGCAGATGCTCGACGAGGCCGAATCGAAGATCTTCGCGATCGCCGAGCAGGGCGCCCGCGGCTCGGCCGGCTGGACCGCCGTGCAGCCGCTGCTGACCCAGGTGGTCGAGCGCATCGACGAGCTGTACTCGCGCGAGAACCAGTCCGAGATCACCGGCGTGCCGACCGGCTTCATCGACCTCGACCGCATGACCTCGGGCCTGCAGGCGGGCGACCTAGTCATCGTGGCCGGCCGTCCCTCCATGGGCAAGACCGCATTCTCGGTCAACATCGGCGAAAACGTCGCGATCGAAGCCGGCCTGCCGGTGGCGATCTTCTCGATGGAGATGGGCGGCGCCCAGCTGGCGATGCGTATGCTGGGCTCGGTCGGCCAGCTCGACCAGCACCGCCTGCGCACCGGCCGCCTGAACGACGAGGATTGGCCGCGCCTGACGCACGCCATCCAGAAGATGAACGACGCCCAGTTGTTCATCGACGAAACCCCGGCACTGAACCCGATCGAGATGCGCGCCCGCGCGCGCCGATTGTCGCGCCAGTGCGGCAAGCTGGGCCTGATCATCGTCGACTACTTGCAGCTGATGACAGGCTCGACCCAGGGCGACAACCGCGCCTCCGAGATCTCGGAGATTTCCCGCTCGCTCAAAGGCCTGGCCAAGGAATTGCAGTGCCCGGTGATCGCGCTGTCGCAGCTGAACCGCTCGCTGGAGCAACGCCCCAACAAACGTCCCGTCATGTCCGACTTGCGCGAATCCGGCGCTATCGAGCAGGATGCGGACGTCATCATCTTCTTGTATCGCGACGAGGTCTACAACCCCGACTCGCCCGATAAAGGAACGGCCGAGATCATCATCGGTAAGCAGCGTAACGGCCCGATCGGCGCGGTGCGCCTGACCTGGATCGGCCAATACACCAAGTTTGGCAACTACACCGGTAACCTGGCGCTGTACCAAGGCGACTAAGCCGGCATCACTAATCTTTACGCCGTCCTTACCCGGGGCGGCGATCTGCAGTAATCAATGGAACGGAGAATAAAATGTTTGGACGTTTGATGCCCACCGAGGGCAAATTTTTTGACCTGTTTAACCAACACGCCGAGCTGTGCGTCAAAGGTGCAAAAGAAATGCTGGGCCTGATGTCCAATTTCGACGATCTGGAAAATCGCGTGCACGCGATCGAGAGCATCGAAAAGCAGGCCGACAAGATCACCTACGCCACCGTCGACCTGTTGCACAAGACCTTCATCACGCCGATCGACCGCGACGACATCCACAAGCTGATCACCCGCATGGACGACATCCTCGACCTGCTGGAAGACGCGGCCCAGACCGTCTCGCTGTACGACCTGCATTCGGTCACGCCGGAAGCCAAGCGCCTGGCCGAGCTGGTGCTGGCCTGCGCCGAGAAAGTGCGCGACGCCGTGGCCCTGCTGCACAATATGGACAACTCGCGCAAGATCGTCGCCATCTGCGAAGAGATCGACCGCCTGGAATCGGACGCCGACCACGTGATGCGCGCCGCCATGTCCAAGCTGTTCCGCGACGAACCGGACGTGCGCAACCTGATCAAGATGAAGGCCATCTACGAGATCCTGGAAACCGTGACCGACCGTTGCGAAGATGTGGCCAACATCATCGAAGGCATCATCGTCGAGAACGCATAAGCATAATCACTACACAAAAGAATAGTCCAACATGCATACCCTACAAATCAGCATCTACGTGCTGGGCATCCTGATCGCCCTGGCGCTGGTGTTTGACTTCATGAACGGCTTCCATGACGCCGCCAACGCGATCGCGACCGTGGTCTCGACCGGCGTGCTCAAGCCGCAGACGGCGGTGGCCATGGCCGCGTTCTTCAATTTCACCGCGATCTTCGTGGTCGGCCTGCACGTCGCGTCGACGGTGGGCAAGGGCACCATCGATCCCGGCATCGTCGATCAGTACGTGATCTTCGGCGCGCTGGTCGGCGCCATTGCGTGGAATCTGTTCACCTGGTACTACGGCATTCCCTCGTCGTCCTCGCACGCGCTGATCGGCGGCCTGGTCGGCGCCGCGGTGGCCAAGTCCGGCACCAGCGCGCTGGTCGGCGGCGGCCTGCTGAAGACGGTGCAGTGGATCATCCTGTCGCCGCTGATGGGCTTTGTGTTCGGCTCCATCATCATGCTGATCGTGTCGTGGATCTTCGTGCGCTCGACGCCGCGCCGGGTCGACAAGTGGTTCCGCCGCCTGCAACTGGCGTCGGCCGCCGCCTACAGCCTGGGCCACGGCGGCAACGACGCGCAGAAAACCATCGGCATCATCTGGATGCTGCTGATCGCGGTCGGCCAGGTGCCGGTCGGCGACACCGCGCCGCCGCTGTGGGTGGTCATTTCGTGCTACACGGCGATCTCGTTCGGCACGCTGTTCGGCGGCTGGCGCATCGTCAAGACCATGGGCCAGAAGATCACCAAGCTCAAACCGGTGGGCGGCTTCTGCGCCGAGACCGGCGGCGCGCTGACCTTGCTGATCGCCTCGCACTTCGGCGTGCCGGTGTCGACGACGCACACCATCACCGGCGCGATCGTCGGCGTCGGTTCGGCGCAGAAGATGTCGGCGGTGCGCTGGGGCGTGGCGGGCAATATCGTGTGGGCCTGGGTGTTCACGATCCCGGCCTCGGCGTTTGTCGCCGCGCTGGCCTGGTGGGTCGGTCACCACATCATGTAAAAAGCAAGGGAGCCTCGGCTCCCTTTTTTGATGTCAGGATTCCGGCGCGATGCCGAGCCGCTGGTAGGCCTCGGCCATGATTTGCTTGCGTTCAGCCTCGGTCAAGTCCGGCGGCAAGACCACGACGGTTTTCTTGCCGCTGCTTTTGCTCTTGATGACGTAGGTGTAATCGTCTTCCGGTTTGCGCGGGAAGAATCTTGGAATTGCCCATGCGCAGAAAATTGCTGCCGCCATGGAGCCGCCCATCCACGCGCCAATGTACAGCAAGCCGTCAACGACGTCTGTCCAATTCATTTTTTGAGTCCCCGCAAGATATCCAGGGTCACCGCGATTAACCACAGTATAGCGCCGATTAAATTGGACGTCGCCTCGTTACTGGTATCGGCAAAGGAAGATGCGCCCCGTGCCAGGCTCAGATAAAGGGCAGCTGCCCATGCCGTTAGGCCGATCCATACCGCGAGATTGGCTCTTTGCGCCCAACGGTCTTCATTGCGATCAAAGGAAATGGTCTCTGTTTTTTTGTCGCCTTGAATCTCTCTTGCTCGCGTAAATGGCAACATCATGCCAAGGGCCGCGCCACCGACGGTCGGCCCGATGAATGCGGTTGCGCTGATGTCGTGCGTACTTTGGCGTAGTAGAAATTCGAGAATTGCCATTAACCATGGGAATGCCCAGTTAAGAAGTCTAGTTTCCATGTCATCACCGCCGGAATTGGAGCAGTCAATGTAGGTTTTTTATCGCGTCGGCAGATTGATTTGGATTGCGTTAGAATCGCAAATTCTCCTGATGGGCATGCCATGTTGAAAATCGATTTTGCGCAGTTGATGCAATTGGCGCAGGCTTCGGCCGAGGTGACGGCGCCGTGTAGTTGCAGTACCGTGGCGCTGACGGCGTGGCAGCGCTTGCCGACGTCGCTGGAGCTGGACCGCTTCGAGGAAGTCGGCACCTTGATGGACGATCCGTACGACGAGCCGACCTTCGCCGAATATCACCCGCACGGCACGCGCTACGACAGCGAGGACGCGCCCATCGCGCCGCGCTACTACCCCTGCAACCTGAGCCAGGTTGCGCGCTGCCTGAACTGTGGCCGCCACTACCTGCGCTACAACGAGGCGGGCGGCTACTTCACCGAGCTGCGCATCCGCGCCTTGCAGCCGCAGCTACTGGTCGACGCCGCCCTGTAGTCCCAGCATGCGCGCCGCCATCGCCCGCGCCAGCACGGCCGGCGCGGGGACGGCTATCGGCAGATCCGTGAACGCCTCGTCGATCGCCAGGTTGGCCAGTCCGTGCGCCAGGCTCCATCCGGTCAAGGCCAGCTCCGGCCCGCGCGCCGCGTCGAAAGCGGTGGCCGCTACGACCAGCACATTGAACGCGCGCTCGGCCGCCTGCTTCAAATCCGGGTGGTGGGACTTCTGCGCCAGCATCGGGCCGAACATCAGGCGGAACTGCGCCGGCCGTGCGCGCGCAAATTCCACATACACCTCGCAGATATCCATCAGCCGCTCGCCCTGGGGGCGCGCATGGTCGCTGTCCGCCGTTGTCATGGCGGCAGCCAGTCCGGCGAAGGCGCGCGCCGCCACCGCCGCCAGCAGCTGCTCGCGGCTGGCGAAGTGATGATAGGGCGCCGCGTGCGACACGCCCGCCGCCTTGGCGACCTCGCGCAAGGTGAGTGCCTGCGCGCCTTCCTGGGCGAGCAGGGCGTCGGCGGCGTCGAGCAGGCTGTCGCGCAGATTGCCGTGGTGGTAGGGTTTGGTAGCCATCAAGTTATCTTGACACGAGAAAGATGTCATTGCACTATACAGATCTTTCCAGTGTAAAGATTGGAGTCTGTCATGTACCACTTGATCGTTGGCCGCAAGCTGCGGCGTGCTTTTGGGGATATCAACGCCGGCGCCTACGAGCGGGTGCTGCCGCAGTTCGCGCCCGCGCACCGCCATGTGATGCACGGCCATCATCCGCTGGCCGGCGAGCGCCGCACGATGGCGTCGACCGCGCAGTGGTATGCGCGCCTGGCGCGGCTGCTGCCGGGCTTGCGCTTCGAGATCGACGCCGTCGCCGTCACCGGCTGGCCGTGGCGCACGGTCGCCACGGTGACGTGGAAGGACCGCTTCACGCTGCCCGACGGCAGCACAGGGACCAACCAGGGCGTGCATGAATTCGAGCTGCGCTGGGGCCGCGTGCACAAGCTGGAGGTCCACTGCGACACGGCCAAACTGGAGCACTACTGCCGCGCCATGGTCGCCAGCGGCATCGCCGAGGCCGCCGCCGCGCCGATCAGCGACGCCTAGGAAATGTGCGGCAGCCACATGGTCATGCTGGCGCCGAAAATGCCCACCGCCATCGCCAAGGTCAGCAGCGCCAGGCCGGTCGCCGCGGCCAGCTTGCGGGTGGAACTGCCGCTGTCGCGCGCGCGCAGGTAGAGTTCCAGCAGCGCCAGCGGCAGCAGCGATTCGCCGAACACCAGGATGTTGAGCGCCGGGCCGGTGAAGGTCTTGGGATCGAAACCGACCGGGCCGCCGTTGACCAGGATCCAGAACAGCAGGCCGACGCGGAAAAACCAGCTGCCGCTCACCACCAGAAACAGCCGCAGCGCCCAGCGCCGGTGCAGGTCCAGCCGGCGCGCGAGCGCGTGCCGCACCGCCAGCGCGGCGCACAGCGTGATCAGCACCGCGTTCAGCGTGGTGCCCCAGTGCTGGGTCATGTCGCCGGCCGCGTTGCGGGTCCAGACCATGTAGGCGCCGGCGATGCCGGTGGCGACAGCGACCGTCACATAGATGCGTCCGTTCCAGCGGTGGAACACGGGGAAGCGCGCGCGCAGCGCCGGGATCAGCTGCAACGGTCCGGCCAGCGTGACGAGGGCGGCGATCGCCAGATGCGCGGCCAGCGCGGCATTGCCCACCCGGTCGCCGGGAACGTAGCCGACCGGCAGCACCTTGTTCCAGCGCATCCAGTCGCCCGCCACGGCCGCGCCGCCGTAGAACGACACGATATACGTCACGAAGATCGCCTGGCCGGCAACCATCACCGCGAACCAGAACGCGGCGGCGGCCTTCAGTGCCTGGCCGGCGCGCACGCGCAGCTTGCGGCCGTGGGGCATGGCGCCGTTCATCATCAGGGTATCCGACATCTCACTTCTCCTAGGTTGTGCTTCGCCGCACGCCGGCGCCGCAGCGGAATATCGCCGAAGGCGCCGGCGCCCGCCAGCCGTATCCGACCGGCGACGTGCTGTGCGCGACGAAGCACGGCCGATGCCGACGAGCGGCGCAGCGCTGCGGCGCCGGCAAGTGTTGCGGCTTAGCCGCAGCGACATGCATTTATTTCCACAGATGTAAGTCCGCTGCCTGCGGATGTACAATGGCTTGCAGGCTGAAAGGCCGTCAACCAAGGTGGAGGATGCATGACGGAGACGTCGCCGGCAGCAAGTTTGCCATTGTTGCCATTGATGGCAGCCGACCGCTCGGCGCGCAAGCGCGCGCTGGTGCTGACGCTGATTTCGGCGCTGGTGTTTTGCGCGCTGCTGCCTTACACCCAAGCGCCGTTGCCGGCGCTGGGCGCCTTCATCCCCATCTACGAATCGAGCCTGCTGCTCAACGACCTGATCACCGCCGCCATGCTGTTCGGGCACTTCAGCACCCTGCGCTCGAAATCGCTGCTGGTGCTGGCCGGCGCCTACCTGTTCACCGCCCTGCTCACCGTGCCGCACATGCTGACCTTCCCGGGAGTGTTCTCGCCGGACGGCTTGCTGGGCGGGCACAGCCAGGCCACCGCCTGGCTGTACGTCTTCTGGCACGCCGGCTTCCCCGCCTGCGTGGTCGTCTACACGCTGCTGGGCCATCGTGAACGCCAGCGGCCGCACGACCAGGCGCCGTCCCGGCTGGCGGCGCTGTGGGCGATCGCCGCCGCGTTGCTGGCCGCCGCCGCCTTCACCGTGCTGGCCACGGCCGGCCACGACTTGCTGCCGCCCATCCTGGTGGCGGGCCACTACACGCTGGCCGGCCGCATCGTACTGGCCAGCACCTGGGGCGCCAGCGTGGTCGCGCTGGCGGTGTTGTGGCGCTATTCGAGCCGTTCGCTGCTGGACTTGTGGCTGGGCGTGGTGATGGCCGCCTGGCTGTGCGACATCGGCCTGTCGGCGGTGCTCAACGCCGGCCGCTACGACGTCGGCTGGTACGCCGGCCGCATCTACGGCCTGTTTGCCGCCAGCTGCGTGCTGATCGTGCTGCTATTGGAAAGCAACAAGCTGTTTGCCCGCCTGGTGGTATCCCATGAGCACGCGCTGCAGCGCAGCGCCGACCTGCAACGCCTGAACCTGCAAAACGAGCAGCGCGCCACGCAGTACGCGCAAGCGCTGGACGAGCTGCACTTCAAGGAGGAGGAAATCCGCGCGGTGGTGCACAACATCGCCGATTGCGTGCTCACCACCGACGCCGCCGGCGTGGTGATCAGCGCCAACCCGGCGCTCGAGCGGGTGTTCGGCTACACCGCGGCGGACGTGGTGGGGCGCCACATCTCGCTGCTGCTACCGGAACTGGCGGCCGACAGCGACCATGCCTTCATCCGCGACGGCGAGGTCGAAGGCCTGCACCGCGACGGCCGCCAGCTGCCGCTGGAACTGGCGATGAACGATTTCGAGGTGCATGGCGTGCGGCAGTCGGTGGTGGTGCTGGCCGATATCAGCGAACGCAAGCAGTTCGTCGCCGAGCTGCGGCGCGCGCAGATCAACGCCGAGCAGGCCAACCAGGCCAAGTCGACCTTCCTGGCCAATATGAGCCACGAACTGCGCACGCCGCTCAACGCCATCCTCGGCTTCGCGCAGATCCTGGCGGCGGACAAGATGCCGGTGACGCCGGAAAAGCGGCGCGAATTCATCCAGCACATCCTCAAGGCCGGCAAGCATTTGTTGGTGCTGATCAACGAGGTGCTGGACCTGGCCAAGGTCGAGTCGGGCACGTTGTCGCTGTCGCTGGAGGCGGTCGAACTCGACGAGATCATGAGCACCTGCCAGCAGATGATGGCGCCGCTGGCCGACCAACGCGACCTGCGCCTGCGCTTCGTGCTCGAGCCCGGCGTGTATGTGCGGGCCGACCACACGCGCCTGAAGCAGGTGCTGCTCAACCTGCTGAGCAATGCGGTCAAGTACAACCGCAAGGGCGGGCTGGTCAGCGTGACCTGCATCGCCCTGTCGCCCGAGCGCATCCGGATCGCGATCCAGGACGACGGCGAGGGCCTCGCGCCCGCCCAGCTTGCCCAGCTGTTCCAACCCTTCAACCGGCTGGGCCGCGAAGCGTCGAGCGAGGAGGGCACCGGCATCGGCCTGGTGATGACCCGGCGCCTGGTGGAAATGATGGGCGGCACCATCGGCGTCAGCAGCACGGTCGGCGTCGGCAGCGTGTTCTGGATCGAGTTGAAGGCGGCCGCGGCGGTCCACGTCGCGCCAGGGTTCAGCCAGATCATGCCGGTGGGTCAGCTGGCCGCCGCCGGGGGCGGCCAGCGCACCCTGCTGTACGTGGAAGACAATCCGGCCAACCTGCTGCTGGTGCGGGAACTGATCGGCTTGCGCGGCGACCTCACGCTGTTGACCGCCAGCGAGGCCACCAGCGGCCTGCGGCAGGCGCGCGAGCAGCGGCCGGACGTGATCCTGATGGACATCAACCTGCCCGGCATGAGCGGCAACGAAGCGATGCAGCTGCTGCGCGCCGATCCGGCCACGCAGGACATCCCGGTGATCGCGTTGTCGGCCAATGCGATGGCGCACGATGTCGCGCGCAGCCGGCAGCAAGGCTTCCTGTGCTACCTGACCAAGCCGCTGAACCTGGACGAGTTTACCGAAGCGCTGAACGCGGCGCTGCGCGCGGAGCAGCGCGCCAGCCGCAGCCTGTAGCCGCGGCGCCGCGAGCGCTTGCCGGACGGTGGCGCGCAAATAGGCTATCATGCCGCCTCCTTACCCGTTGGATAGTCGTTATCATGAAAGTTCCCCGCAGCAAGCATTTTTCACCGCACCGGAGCAAGCTGGAAGCGTTGGTCAATGCCGTCCTGATGGGGGGCGTGGTGAGCGCGCTGAGCTACCGCTGCCGCCTGCACGGCCGCCTCGGCGTGACCCGCCACACGCTTACGCTGGCGCGCGACCGGCGCCTGCCGCGCCCGCTCAAGATCGCGTTTGCCTCCGATTTCCATGCCGGCCCGCCCACCCACGCCGGCATCTTCGACGATTTGTTCGCCAGCATCGCCGTCGAGCAGCCTGACGTGCTGCTGCTGGGCGGCGACTACGTGTCCGGCCCGGCCGCCAATGTCGCCGTGCTGTGCCCGGCGCTGGCGGCCTGCCGTCCGCCGCTGGGCAAGTTTGCCGTGCTGGGCAATCACGACCTGTCGACCGACGACGGCGAGATCTGCCGCCGCTTCGAGGCGGCCGGCGTGCAGATGCTGGTCAACCGCGCGCAGGCGCTGCCGGCGCCGTTCGACCGGGTGTCGATCTGCGGCATGGACGAACCCTGGACCGGCGAGCCGGACGCCGCCGCCACCTTTGCCGGCGTCGCCGACGCCGATGTGCGGGTGCTGCTGATGCATGCGCCGGAAGGCTTGCTGGAGCTGGCCGGCCAGCGCTACGACATCGCTTTTGCCGGCCACACGCACGGCGGCCAGATCGCCTTGCCCGACGGCACGCCGCTGGTGCTGCCTATGGGGCCGCTGTCGCGTCCCTTTCATTATGGACGCTTCCCGGTGGCCGGCAATGGCGAGCTGATCGTTAGTCGCGGCGTGGGGTGCAGCCGGATTCCAGTGCGCATCAACGCCGATCCGGAACTGGTGATCTGTACTGTGCAATAATTTGCCCACCATGCATACCGACATCCAACTCCAAATTGAAGATCCCACCGCCCGCGACTCCCTGCTGTTGATGGAGGAATTGTCGACCGCGCTCGAATCGATCACGGGCGACAGCGGCCGTTCCTCCTTCGACATCGACGACGTGGTCGGCCCGACGGGCCGCTTCGTGGTGGCGCGCGACGGCGCCGGCCTGGCGCTGGGCTGCGGCGCGCTGCGGCCGCTGGAGCCGGGCGTGGCCGAGATCAAGCGCATGTACGCGCGCCACGGCACCAGCGGCGTCGGCAGCGCGGTGCTGCGCTTCCTGGAGGACCAGGCGCTGGCGCTGGGCTACCAGGCGTTGTGGCTGGAGACGCGCCTGGTCAACCGTCGCGCCGTCGACTTCTACGAGGCGCGCGGCTACCACCGCATCGCCAATTACGGCAAGTACATCGGCAACCCGCTGGCGGTGTGCTTTGAAAAACAATTGCCTACTTGATGCAGACCGCCCGCACCATCTTGATGTCGGTGATGCCCAGCAGGACCTTCTCGATGCCGTCCATCTTCAAGGTCAGCATGCCGTCCTCCAGCGCGGCCGCCAGCAGCTGGGCGACGCGGGCGTGCTCCTGTAGCAGCTTCTTGACCTTGTCGCTGCCTATCATCAGCTCGTGCAGGCCGACGCGGCCCTTGTAGCCCTTGTTGCACTCGTCGCAGCCGAGCGCGCGGTACAGCGTGAACTTGCCGTCCTTGGCGTAGCGCTGGCGCCAGCCGGCCAGCACGGCGGCGCGGCCGGCGGCGCCGTCCTTGATGAAGTTTTCCGTATTGAGCAACTCCTCGCAGAACTCCGTCAGCAGCAGGTTCAGTTCCTCGTCGCCCGGCTGGTAGGCCTGCTTGCAGTTGCCGCACAGGCGCTTGGCCAGCCGCTGCGCCAGGATGCCTAGCAGCGCGTCGGCGAAGTTGAACGGGTCCATGCCCATGTCCAGCAGCCGCACGATCGATTCCGGCGCGCTGTTGGTGTGCAAGGTGGCGAACACCAGGTGGCCGGTCAGCGAGGCCTCGATGCCCATGCCGACGGTCTCCTTGTCGCGCATCTCGCCGACCATGATGATGTCCGGGTCGGCGCGCAGGAAGGCTCGCATCACGGTGGCGAAGTCCAGCCCCGCCTTGCGGTTGACCTGCACTTGGCGCAAGCCCTTTTGCGTGATCTCGACCGGGTCCTCGGCGGTCCAGATCTTGGTGTCCGGCGTGTTCAGGTAGTTCAGCACCGAGTGCAGCGTGGTGGTCTTGCCGGAACCGGTCGGGCCGCAGACGAAAAACAGGCCATACGGTTTCTCGATGGTGGCGCGCAGGCGCTCCAGGTTGAACGGCAGCACGCCCAGCTTGTCGAGCGGGATCGGTTCGCCGGCCGCCAGGATGCGCATGACGATGTCCTCAACCCCGCCGGCCGAGGGGATGGTCGCCACCCGCAGCTCGATGTCGAGCGGGCCGTATTTCTTGAACTTGATCTTGCCGTCCTGCGGCTTGCGCCGTTCGGAGATGTCGAGGTCGCACATGATCTTGACCCGCGCCACCAGCGCGCTGCGGTAGGAGGCCGGGATCTCGATGTAGGGCACCAGCGTGCCGTCCTTGCGGAAGCGGATGCCGGTCTTGCCCTTGCCGGGCAGCGGCTCGATGTGGATGTCCGACACGCCCTGGCGGTAGGCGTCGACGATGATCTTGTTGAGCAGCTTGACCAGCTCGTTCTCGACCGCTTCCGACACCTCGACCGAGCCGCCTTCGCTGTCGCCGTCATCGTCGTCCATGCCCGACAGCAGCTCACCGACGCTGCCGCTGTCGCCGGCGGCGCCGAAGAAGTGCTCGGTCATCATGTGGAATTCGCGGTTGCTGGTGACGCGGAACACCGGCTTGGCCTTGGGGAAGATCTGGTTGACGATGTGGGTGTTGGCCACCCGCTCCGGGTCCAGCGCCACCACCAGCATGCCGTCCTTGCTGTCCTCCAGCGGCATCCAGCCGGATTCCTCGATGTACTGGCGCTTCAGGTTACGCAGCAGTTCGACCGGCTTGATGCGGTCTGCCTTGAAGTGCTCGTACGGCACGCCGAAGTGCCGCTCCAGCGAGGCGCCGATGGCCGCCAGCTTGACCTGGAATTCATCGATCAGCACGTCCTCGATATCGTGGTCCTTCTTGCGGGCCGAACGGGTGGCCAGCTCCAGCTCGGGCGCCGACAGCACCGCGTCCGTCACCAGCCCGTCATATTTGGTGCGTACCATTTGCGGCGGCTTCAGGCGCTGGCTGAAGGCCACCGACAGGGTCTCGCACAGTTCCTTGACGCCGGCCTCGGCGATGGAAGAGAAGGGCGCGCGGTCGCGGTTGTTGATGAACTGGACCACGCCCAGCAGCTCGCGCGACTGCACCGCGATCAGCGGCGCCACCAGCATCTGCTTGGTGCGGTAGCCGGTGCGCTGGTCCACGCCCTGCTGGAAGCGCAGCTCCGGCGAGTAGCGCGACAGCTCGGCCTGGTCGT
Organism: Duganella sp. GW821-FHT07G03; assembly: GCF_059418605.1. Taxonomy (NCBI): domain Bacteria; kingdom Pseudomonadati; phylum Pseudomonadota; class Betaproteobacteria; order Burkholderiales; family Oxalobacteraceae; genus Duganella; species Duganella sp. GW821-FHT07G03. The sequence continues at coordinate 140,049 of NZ_JBWKQE010000004.1, read as the reverse complement.
AGACGTCGGCGATATTGACGGTCCTGCGGGTCAGCGCGACGTAGCCGGCGATCGAGGCCGGCGTGACCGCCAGCTTGAGGTCGCGGAACGAGGTCAGCCCGGTCTTGACCTTGGAGACGATGTAGTCTTTTTCATGGTCCATCGCGTACAGCGTGAAGCGGTCGCAGTTGAACAGGTCGCAGAATTCCATGCCCAGGTCGAGCATGATCTCGTCCAGGTTGCTGGTGGCGTGGATCTTGGTGGTGACCGTTTGCAGCTTCTGGAAAAACGCCAGCCGCAGGTCGACATCGCTGGGGTGTGGACTGGGGTTGCCGGCGTCGTTCATGATCGCTTTCGCTAGGTCAGTGGAACTTCCATGCCTTCATACGCGAGGAAGACCTTCAGGTCGCCCAGCAGCGGCGCGTGGCGCGCCATCACATCGGCGAACACGGCTTCGAGTTCGTCGTCGCTGCGGGTCGGTTCATGATGGGTGCAGTATAGCGCTTTGGCGCCGGTGCGCAGCGCCATGGCGAACGCGGAATCGAAGGTGCCGTGGCCCCAGCCCCGCTTGGCCGGGTATTCCTCGCGGGTGTAGGAGCAGTCGACGATCAGCGCGTCGACCCCTTGCACCACGGCGTCGATGGCGGCGTTGCGCTCGTCCATCCATTGCTGGTAGGCGGCGTGTTGCGGATGGCCGGGCGGATGGATGTTGTAGTGCGGCTCGTGGTCGCCGGTGAAGAACACCGACTTGCCATGGCACTCGATGCGGTAGCCGAGGTCGGTCACCGGGTGGTTCATCACGACGTTGTGCACGGTGGCGTCGCCAACCTGGATCGGCTCGCCGATGGTCAGGGTCTGGTATTCGATGGTGGCGTCCATCTGGGTTTCGCTGACCGGGAAATAGCTGTTTTGCAACTGCACGCCCATCACATGCTCGATGCCGTTGCCGGTCACCGGGTCGGTCACGCCGTGCAGGCGCACGCGGCTGTCGCGCACGAACAGCGGCGTGAAGAAGGGCAGGCCGTGGATGTGGTCCCAGTGGCTGTGGGTGATGAAGATGTTGGCGTGGACCGGTGTTCTTTTGTTTTGCAACAGGGACTGGGCCAGCGAGAAGATGCCGGTGCCGCCGTCGATGACGATCAGGGTGTCGTCGTCGGTGCGTACTTCGATGCACGTGGTGTTGCCGCCATAGCGCGCCGTGCGCGGGCCGGGGGAGGGAATGGAACCGCGCACTCCCCAAAAGATAAATTTCATACTCAGTCCCTGTTCTTTTTTTGCTCGATACTCTGGTCGATGATAGCTTTTTTTTTCGACAACAGGGAAAAACCCGACACTGCCGGGGCTAATTTTGTGTCCTGCGTCATTTGCCGATGTACAACAGCTTATGCTAGCTATACACTTCGAAAGTGCGCCCAAGCGCCTGACAACCAGCGCAAGCCCATACAACAGGTATTGAAAAAACAACCATGCAAGAGTTGAATCAAACGCAGATCTCACAGCGGCTCGACCAGCTGACGGAACTGAGCGTCCAGCTGGGCAGCAGCCATGACACCGATACGCTGCTCGAGCGCATCCTGATCGTTGCGAAAAGCATGACCAACGCCGATGGCGGCACCTTGTACCGCCCCAGCGAGGACAAGCGTTATCTCGATTTTACGATCCTGATCAACGACACGCTCAAGACCCATCAAGGCGGCATCAACGGCGAGCCGATCAGCGCGCCCGGCGTGCCGCTGTTCGACGAGAACGGCGAGAAAAACCTGGCCTCGGTGGCGGCCTACGCGGCGCACTTCGGCCTGTCGGTCAACATCGAGGACGTCTACAAGGCGGACGTGTTCAATTTCTCCGGCATGGTCAAGTTCGACCAGCTGCGCCACTACCATTCGCAGTCGTTCCTGACGGTGCCGATGAGCGACCACGAGGGCGAGCTGGTCGGCGTGCTGCAACTGATCAACGCCAAGGACAGCGACACCGGCGCCATCCGCGCCTTCAGCCAGACCGACCAGCGCTTCATCGAGGCGCTGGCGGCGCAGGCCGCCGTGGCGCTGACCCACCAGCGCCTGATCGCCCAGCTGGAAGAGCTGCTCGAATCGCTGGTCAACCTGATCAACATCGGCATCGATGAAAAATCGCCCTACACCGGCCGCCACTGCCAGTTCGTGCCGGAGCTGACGATGATGCTGGCCGAGGCCGTGCACAGCACCGAGACCGGCCCGCTGGCCGACTTCCGCATGACCGAGCAGGACCGCAAGGAACTGTGGCTGGCCGGCCTGCTGCACGATTGCGGCAAGATCACCACGCCGGTGCATGTGGTCGACAAGGCCACCAAGTTGGAAACCATCTTCGACCGCATCGCTGTCATCGACACCCGCTTCGAAGTGCTGCTGCGCGACGCCGAGATCGATGCCCTGCGACGCAAGCTGGCCGGCGGCGACCACGCCGCCATCGATGCGGAACTGGCGCAGCTGCAGGCCACGCTGCGCGAGGAGCGCGACTTCATCCGCTACGCCAACGTCGGCGGCGAGGGCATGAAGACTGAGGACCAGGAGCGCGTGCGCCGCATCGGCCAGCACCGCTGGGTCGGCGTGGATGGCGCCGAGCAGGACTTCTTCAGCGACGACGAGCTGACCAATCTGACCGTCAAGTTCGGCACCTTGACCGACACCGAGCGCAAGATCATCAACAACCACATCTCGATGTCGATCCGCATGCTGGAGGCGCTGCCGTGGCCCAAGCACCTGAAGAACGTGCCGGAATACGCCGGCGGCCACCACGAGCGCATGGACGGCAAGGGCTATCCGCGCGGGCTGACCAAGGAGCAGATGTCGATCCAGGCGCGGGTGATGGCGATCGCCGACATCTTCGAGGCGCTGACCGCCAAGGACCGGCCTTATAAGAAAGGTAAGATGCTGTCGGAGTCGCTGCGCATCCTCGGCAACTTCTCGCTCAACGGCCACATCGATCCCGACCTGTTCGACATCTTCATCCGCAGCAAGATCTATCTGGTGTTCGCCCAAAAGAACATGGACGAAAAACAGATCGACGACATCGACGAATCCAAGATCCCCGGTTACACCCCCTGACGCCCAGACGCCCTAACCCCCGGAAGGAGCGCGCGTGCGCCTGATCCCCGCCAAGTGGACCAAGACCCTGCTGAAGTACGGCCCGCGCTGGCTGCTGGGCGTGCTCATCACGGCGGCCGGCGTGCTGTACACGCTCAGCATCTGGGACAGCGAGGCCGTGGCCCGCTTCGACAACCTGCTGGCCGGCGAGCGCATGAAGCTGGCGGCGCCGGTGCTGGACCCGCGCATCGTCATCGTTGACATCGACGGCAAGGCGCTGACCGAGTTCGGCCGCTTCCCGTGGAGCCGCAACGTGCAGGCGCGGCTGATCTCGCAGCTGACCGGCCACTACCAGGTCAAGGCGGTCGGCTACGATATTTCCTTCCCCGAGCCGGACACCAGTTCCGGCTACGGCGTGCTGGAGAAACTGTCCAAGCAGGAGTTGAGCGACGTGCCGGCGCTCAGGCAAAAGCTGGCGGAGTTGAAGCCCTCGCTGGACTACGACGGCCTGTTCGCCGCCGCGCTGGCCGGGCAGCCGGTGATCCTGGGCTTCAACCTGTCGCCGGACCAGGTCAAGGGCGAACTGCCCAAGCCGCTGTTCAGCGAACAGGACTTGAACGGCCGCGAACTGACGGCCTACAACGCCCCCGGCTACGAGGCCAACGTGCCGGTGCTGCAACGGGCGGCGGCCGGCGGCGGCAGTTTTTCCGTCTCCACCGATCCGGACGGCATCGTCCGCTCGGCCTACCTGATCCAGCAGGTCGGCGACAAATACTATCCTTCGCTGTCGGTGGCCACGGCCGGGCTCTACCTGGGCGCGCTGGCGATCAAGCCGCTGCTGACGGAATCGGTGGACCAGCTGTCGCAGAACCAGCTCGACAGCGGCGGCTACGATGGGCTGACGTTTTTGCTGCCGGACCATAAGCAGCGCGTGATCCCGGTCGGCGAGGCGATGACCACGGTGGTGCAGTTCCGCGGCACCGGCGGCCCGGCCGGCGGCGCCTTCCGCTACGTGTCGGCGGCGGACGTGCTGACCGGGCGCGCGCCGATGGCACTGCTGAAGGGCACGGTCGTGCTGATCGGCACCACCGCGCCCGGCCTGGTCGACTTGCGCGCCACGCCGGTCAAGGCCGAATATCCGGGGGTGGAAATCCACGCCAACATCATCAAGTCCATCCTGGACAACCGCTTCAAATCGCGGCCCTACTATGCTTTTGCGGTCGAGGCCGGGCAAATCCTGGCGATCGGCCTGGTACTCAGCTTTGCGCTGGCCGCCTTGTCGCCGCTGCGCTCCATCCTGCTGGGCGTGCTGGTGCTGGCCGCCAGCTTCGGCCTGAACTACTACGAATACGCCTCGCTCGACCTGATCTACAACCTGGCGATGCAGCTGATCGTGGTCGCCGCCGTGTTCGTGCTCAACGTGGCCTGGGGCTATTTCTTCGAGGTGCGCAAGGGGCAGGCGCTGGTGTCGCGCTTCGGCGAATACGTGGCGCCCGAGCTGGTGGCCGAGATGGCCGACGATCCCGAGAAATACAATATGGACGGCGAAAGCCGCGAGCTGACCGTGCTGTTCGTCGACGTGCGCGGCTTCACCACCATCTCCGAGGGGCTGACACCCAAGGCGCTGCGCGAATACATCAACCTGTACCTGACGGCGATGTCGGAAGACATCCGCGACAGCCACCGCGGCACACTGGACAAGTACATCGGCGACGCCGTCATGGCCTTCTGGGGCGCGCCGGTGGCGTTTGCCGACCACGCCAGCCGCGCGGTCGCCACCTCGCTGCTGATGCAGGCTTCCGCCCACCGCCTCAACGACGAGTTCATCGCGCGCGGCTGGCCGCCGCTGAAGATCGGCATCGGCCTGAATACCGGCTTGATGCACGTGGGCGACATGGGCTCGAAAATCCGCCGCGCCTACACCGTCATGGGCGACGCCGTGAACCTGGGCTCGCGGCTGGAAGGCATCACCAAGGTGTACGGGGTCGGCATCACGGTCGGCGAAGCCACCCGCGCCGCCGCGCCGGAATACGCCTACCGCGAGCTGGACCTGGTGCGGGTCAAGGGCAAGCACGAACCGGTGGCGATTTTCGAGCCTATTGTGCTGGACAAAGATCTCGATCCGGCCACCCGCAGCGAGCTGGAACGCTGGCATGCGGCGCTCGCTGCCGTGCGCGCGCAACAGTGGGATCAAGCAATGGCGATAATTGTTGATTTAAAGACATTATTGCCTGACCGCAGCCTGTATTCCTTATATACTGAGCGCATCGCCTATTATCGAACTCATCCTCCCGGCGTGGACTGGGACGGCGTCACCACGTTTGAAACCAAATAGTAAAAAAAGCGCAATCATGAAGGCGAAATAACTAAGCGCAATCTAGCCACAAGCAGGGAAAAAACTGTCCTCCAGACGGGAAAAAAAGTGGCGGCCTGAGCAAAGACGGCTACACTGAGAGGAATATTAGTTTCCTTGTGGCTATGCTTTGCAGGCGCTTTTCAGCCCTTCGGACCACCAACAATTCTGAATGACCGACTCGCGGCGCTCCGGGGCGCGCGGGCCCAGATCCACACCGGATAGAGGATGCCGTTATGAAAGCCGAGACCAGCCGCTCCCCACAACGCCGCGCGCACACCGCGCCGCTGCGCCGCAAACTGATCGCCGTGCTGGTGGCCGCCTGTTACACCGGCGCCCAGGCCGCGCCGGTCAGCCCGACCGTGGTGGCCGGGCAGGCCAGCTTCAACCTGCAGGGCAAGACTTATTCGATCACCAACACGCCCAACACCATCATCAACTGGCAAAGTTTTTCGGTGGCGGCGGACGAGATCACCCGCTTCATCCAGCAGAGCGCGGACAGCAAGGTGCTGAACCGCATCACCGGCCAGAGTCCGACTCAGATCCTCGGTTCGCTGCAATCGAACGGCAAGGTGTTCCTGATTAATCCGAACGGCGTGCTGTTCGGCGCCGGCTCGCGGGTCGATGTGAACGGCCTGGTGGCCTCCAGCCTGGCGATCTCGAACGCCGACTTCCTGGCCGGCAAAAACAACTTCAGCGGCGACGCCGCAGCGGGCAAGGTCAGCAACGCCGGCACGATCACCACGCCGGCCGGCGGCCAGATCTTCCTGGTCGCGCCGGCGGTGGAGAACAGCGGCGTGATCTCGGCGCCCAACGGCGACGTGGTGCTGGCGGCCGGCCACAGCGTGCAGCTGTTCGATTCCAGGGATCCGAATGTGCAGGTGGTGGTGTCGGCGCCGGTGGACCAGGCGCTGAACCTGGGGCAGATCGTGGCGCAGGGCGGGCGGGTCGGCGTGTATGGCGCGCTGGTGAGCCAGCGCGGCGGCATCAACGCCAACAGCGCGGTGCGCGGCGCCAACGGCCAGATCATCCTGAAATCCAGCGGCACCACGCTGCTGGAGGCGGGCAGCAGCACCAGCGCCACCGGCAGCAACCTGAACACCGGCGGCGATATCCAAGTGCTGGGTCCGCTGGTGGGCCTGACCGGCAACGCCGTGGTCGACGCCAGCGGCGCGGCCGGCGGCGGCACGGTGCTGGTCGGCGGCGATTACCAGGGCAAGAACCCGGCGGTGCAGAACGCCCAGCAAGCGTATGTGGGCAAGGACAGCGTCATCAGGGCCGACGCCACGGTGAACGGCGACGGCGGCAAGGTGATCGTCTGGAGCGACCAGGCCACGCAGATGTTCGGCAGCATATCGGCGCGCGGCGGCGCCAACGGCGGCAACGGCGGCTTTGTCGAAACCTCCGGCCACTATCTCGACATGCAGGGCACGGTCGACACCCGCGCGCCGAATGGCGCGACCGGCAAGCTGTTGCTGGATCCTAGCGATGTCTACATCGCCGCCGCCGCCGATTCGCCCGGAATGCCTAATTCGGTCGGCAATCTTAATCTGGTGCCGGGGGCAGGGGCCTTCCTGGAATCGGGCACCGTGCAGGATTCCCTGCTGCTGACCAGCGTGCTGCAAACGGCGCTGCTGGCCAGCGACGTGACGGTCAGCACGGGGAATGTGCATGGCAGCAGCGGCGGCGATATCTCGGTGCTGAGCGCGATCACTTTACCATCTAGCCGTACCCTGTCGCTGACCGCCGATCACGACATCATGGTCAAGGCCGCCGTCACCGGCACCGGCGGCAACCTGAATCTGACGGCCACCGGCAACATCGCGCTGCAAGCGGCGCTTAGCACAGGTGGTCTGGCGCTCAGTGCCGGTAGCAACAGCAGCATCACCGCCACCGACAGCGTGACCGTCAACGGCATCTTCAACCTGCAAGCCGGCAACTGGTCGCAAGTCGGCACGCTGCCGAACTTCAGCGCTACCGATTTCCGCATCGCCGGCAGCAGTCATTTCGTGCGTGCCATCAGCGGCGACGGCGCGACCGCGCCTTACCATCTGGTCGATATCTACGGCCTGCAAGGGGCGGGATCATTGTTGGGCAGCTATTCCTACGTGCTCGACAACGATATCGACGCCAGCCAGACGGCGCACTGGAATCTGGTCAGCGGCAGCACCTACTCCGGCTTCAAGCCGTTCGGCGGCATCGATTACGTCTATACCGGCACGTTCGACGGCAACCACAAGACCATTAGCGGCCTCTACATCAATCGCCCGACCACCAGCCAGGTCGGCCTGATCTCCAACATGGGCGCGGGCACCATCAAGGACGTCAAACTCAGCGGCGGTTCGGTCGAGGGTAACGACAACACCGGCGCGTTGGTGGGTAACATTAACCCGTATGCCACCGTCAGCGGCGTGGCGATCGAGACCGACGTCAGCGGTAACGGCGCCAATGTCGGCGGCCTGGCAGGTTACTCGAACGGCGCCATCAGCAATTCCTACGCGCTGGGCAATGTGACCGGCAAGACCTCCAGCAGCACCGGTAACACCGGCGGTCTGCTGGGCGGCATGGGGACGTGCGGGACCTTGAACGCGACGTACAGCAGCGGCGCCGTCAAGTCCAATAGCACCGCCGTCGTCAACGCGCTGGTCGGCGACGGCGCCAACCACGGCTCTGTGACCGCCAGCTTCTTCAAGACCGCCGGTGATACCAGCGACAGCGCCGGCGCGGTCGGCCTGACGGCGGAACACATGATGCAGCAGGCCAGCTTCAGCGGCTTTGACTTCGATGGCAGTTCGTCGGTATGGCGCATGTATGAAGGCCACACGATGCCGCTGTTGCGGGGTTTCCTGACGCCGATCACCATCACCGGCGGTGGCGCCAACAAGGTGTATGACGCCATCCCGTTCGTCTACTCGCCGGCGTTTAGCCACGCCGACATTTACGGTACGCTGAGCTACGCCGACGGAGTGAATTTCGGCACCCACAAGGTCGACGGCTTGTACTCGACCAAGTACGATGTTATCTATGATTCCTCGACGTCGTTGATCATTACCCCGCGCCACATCACCGCCACCGTGACCAGCGCCAGCAAGACCTACGACCGCCTGACCAGCCTGGTACAGGGCACGTCCGACGGCACCTACAGCATCAGCTACGGCAACACGGTGAACGGCGACACGCCCGGCATCAGCGGCACCTTTAACTTTGCCAGCAAGACCGCCGGCACCGGAAAGACCATCACCGTCACCAGTCCGACGCTGACCAATAACCCGCACGGCAACTACGCGCTGGATACGAACGAGGGCGGCAACGTCACCGGCACCGGCACCATCAATCAGGCCAAGCTGCCACTCAGCGGCCTGAGCGCCACTGGCCGCACCTACGACGGCACCACCGGCAACATCACGCTCAACGGCACCGCATCGGTGACCCCGATCTACGGTGACGACGTGACGCTGACCGGTACCATCGGCACCGCCACGCTCGAGAACAAGAGCGCCGGCGCGAGCAAGCTGGTGATCGTTGGGTTGGGGAACTTCGCCCTGAGCGGCGACGATGCCAGCAACTACCTGCTGGTCTCGCCGAGCAATCTGATGACCGAGATCGCCAAAGCCCCGCTCACCGTCGGCAACGTTACGGCCAACAACCGCGTGTACAACATGGACTGGAATCCGGCCGCCAGCCAGTACGGCACGCTGGCGACACTGAATGTGGCCAATGGCGCGCTGACCGGCGTGCTCGGCAGCGATGTGGTGACCGTGACCGCCGGCAGCGGCACCTTCGATAGCCGCAACGTTGGCACCGGCAAGAACGTGATGGCCACCGGCTTCACGCTGGGCGGCACCGACGGCGGCAACTACATGGTGACCGGCATGCCGAGCGGGCTGACCGCCAACATCACGCCGGCCACGCTGACGGTGACACTGGCCAGCCGCCAGTACAACAACAGCGCCAGCGCCACCTTGTCCGGCGCCACGCTGGGCGGCGTGCTGGGTATACCGGAGGGCCCGCTCAATGCGGTCTCGCTGTTCATCAACGAAGGCAGCAGCGTCAGCTATGCCGACAAGAATGTCGGCGTCAACAAAACCGTCACCATCGGCGGCAGCCCGCTCAGCCTGACCGGCGCCGACGCCGGCAACTACACGTTCGCCGGCGTCAAAGGCACGATCACCGCGCGTCCGGTATCGACCTGGACCGGCAGCGGCGGCGGCTTGTGGAGCGCCGCCGGCAACTGGTTGGACAACATCGCACCGGACGGCGCCAATGTACTGATGGCCGCCATCGGCAGCGGCGCCGGCACCATCACCTACGACGCCAGCGCCGGCAACACGACGCTGGCGAACATGGCGGTCGGCAGCGGCAGCCAGTTGGCGCTGACCGGCGGCGCGCTGACCGTCACCGGCAGCGGCGGCAAGTCCTACCTGACCGGCGCCACGCTCAACCTGAACGGCGGCAGCCTGGTGCTCAACGGCCTCATGGACGCCAGCTACCTGACCTTGGCCAGCGGCGTGCTGAGCGGCACCAACAGCGCCGCCAACCTCACCGTCAGCAACCTGACGCAAACCAACGGCAGCATCGACATGAGCGGTTCGCTCAACGTCTACAGCAGCGGCAACATCGCGATCGGCGCCGTGCGGGCGCAAAACGGCATCACCCTCATCGCGGGCGAGGGCGGCGGGGCGATCACGCAGACCGGCCCGCTGGTGACCGACAGTCTGCACGCGACGGCCTACAACGGCATCACGCTGACCAACACCGGCAACCATGTCGGCGCGTTCACGGCCTACAACGGCTCGGGCAGCATCCAGCTCAACAACACCGTCAGCAGCGGCGAGCTGGCGCTCGGTGTGCTGACCACCACCAACGGCAACATCATCATCGACAACCACGGCGGCATCCATACCGGCGGCACCATCCACGCCTACAACGGCAAAGTGTCGCTCACCGCGCACAGCCCGATCACCATCAACGACAGCCTGATCGGCACCGACATCGCGCTGTTGGCCAGCACCGATATCACCTTGGCCGGCGCAGCGGTGCTGAACGCGGCCAACTCGATCAATCTGGTGGCGACCAATAACATCGTGCTGGGCGGCCTGTTGAACGTGAGCTCGCCGACTGGCAGCATCTCGGCGGTCGCCACCAACGGCAGCATCAGCGTCGGTAGCGCCACCACGATCAACAGCAACGGCGCGCAAGTGGTGCTGGCTGCGCCTTTCGGCTCGGTGAGTGCCTCGTCCGTCACCCTGGGCAGCAACACCTCGCCGAGCATAGACTCCGGCAGTGCCGCCACAGCCGCCGCCCAAGCCTCCGCCGCCGCTGCCGCCAAGGCCGCGGCCGATGCCAAGGCTGCCGCCGACGCCGCCGCCGCCAAGGCCGCGGCCGACGCTGCCGCCAAAGCCGCCGCCGATGCCGCTGCCAAAGCCGCCGCCGACGCCGCTGCTGCGGACGCCGCCGCCAAGGCCGCCGCCGACGCCGCCGCCAAGGCCGCAGCGGATGCCGCCGCCAAAGCCGCAGCCGACGCTGCCGCCAAGGCCGCTGCCGCCCAGGCCGCTGCCGACGCCGCCGCCAAGGCTGCCGCCGATGCCGCCGCCGCCCAAGCCGCCTCCCAGGCCGCCGCCGATGCTGCCGCCAAGGCCGCCGCCGATGCCGCCGCCAAGGCTGCCACCGACGCCGCCAATGCCGCCGCCAATGCCGCTGCGGAGGCCGCCGCCAAGGCTGCCGCCGCTGCCGCCGCCAAGGCCGCCGCCGACGCCGCCGCTGCGGCAGCCGCCAACCAGACCTCGACGCCGGTGGCGCAGGCGTTGAACTCCACGGTCAACATCATCAACACGGTCACCCAGGTCCAGGGGGGCGTCCTCAAGGCGCCAGCCGTCACCACGCCGCCGGACACCAGCACCGCGTCCACCAGCACCACCAGCACCGGCAGCAGCGGTGGCACGACCAAACCGGACGACAAAGTGCCCGATGAAAAGGATAAGTCCGCCAACAAGGTCGACGTGCTCGCCAGCAAGAGCGAGCCGACCAAGAAGATGTATTGCAACTGATGCCGCGCCGGGCCGTTTGTGCGCCGAAATCCAACACTCGGCCCCGGCACTATCAATTTCAATCTTTCAAATAGGCATTGTATATAAGGGCTATGCTAGCATCGAAAGTGCGTGGCAAATTCCACGCGCCCCATACTACGAGCGAACCCATGAGATATAGCTTAACGCGCCTATTAGCAGGTTCCCTTCTTGCCGCCGCCGTGACATCGGCCTGGGCGGCCCAGCCGGCGGACGACAATGCCGTCATCCGTTTCGAGATCACCCGTTTCGAGGTCAAGGGCAACACCCTGTTGCCGCCGGCGCAGGTCGATGCGCTGCTGGCCAAGTTCGCCGGCAAGGAGCGCGATTTCGGCGACGTGCAAAGGGCGCTCGAAGCGCTGGAAGCGGTCTACCACGAGCGCGGCTACAACGTCGTGACGATCGAGCTGCCGGAGCAGGAACTGAACCGCGGCGTGGTGCTGCTGCGGGTGGTGGAAACGCGCATCGGCCGCATCAGTGTGAAGAACAATCGGTATGTCGACGAGAACAATATCCGCCGCAGCCTGCCCGCCTTGCAGGAGGGCCGGACGCCGGACCTGAAGGCGGTCTCGGCCAATCTGAAGCAGGGCAACGAGAGTCCGGCCAAGGAAGTCACCCTCAAGCTGCAAAGCGGTGAAAAGGACGACGAGGTCGACGCCGTGCTGGAGGTCAAGGATCAGTCCATCTGGAAAGCCATGGCCAACGTCGACAACACCGGCACCCAGCAGACCGGCAAGACCCACGTCGGCTTCATCCTGCAAAACGCCAACCTGTTCAACCGCGATCACCTGGCCTCGCTGCAGTACACCACCTCGGCCGAGGAACCGGGCCGCGTCAAGGTGTATGGCGCCGGCTATCACATCCCGCTGTACGCGCTGGGCGACTCGCTGGACTTCTTCGCCAGCTATTCCAACGTCGATTCCGGCACCGTGTCGGCCGGCGCGGTCAACCTGGCCGTCAGCGGCAAGGGCGCGGTGTACGGCGCGCGCTACAACCAGAGCCTGGCCAAGCGCGGCGAGCTCGAATCCAAGCTGAGCTACGGCGTCGACTACAAGGCCTTCAAGAACAGCGTGCAGTTGCAGGGCCAGGAGCTGGGCAACGATGTGACCGTGCATCCGCTGAGCATCGCTTACCAGGCCACGCTGCCGATCAAGCAGGGCGAGCTGAGCGGCCAGCTGACCTTGCTGCGCAATATCGCCGGCGGCGCCAAGGGCGACCAGGCCGCGTTCACGCTGGCCCGCGCCGGCGCCAAGGCCGACTACACCATGCTGCGCGTGGCCGGCAGCCTGACCCGCGCGCTGGCCAAGGACTGGCAGCTGCGCGCCATCCTCAACGGCCAGTACAGCAGCGATGCGCTGATCCCCGGCGAACAGTTCGGCGCCGGCGGCGCGACCTCGGTGCGCGGCTTCGTCGAACGCGAGATTTCCAACGACTCCGGCCTGGGCGTCAACCTGGAAGCCTACACGCCCAATCTGTGCACCCACGCCGACTGGAATTGCCGCCTGCTGGCGTTTTACGACACCGCTTACGCCAGGCGCAACCACGCGTTGCCCGAGGAGCTCACCAGCACCACCATCGCCAGCACCGGCGTCGGCGCGCGTTTCGTGCTGTCCACCTACGTCAACCTGCAACTCGATTTCGGCCACGTGGTCCGCGCCGGCGTGACCGGCCGCGACAACGCCAGCCGCCTGCACCTGCGTCTGGGGCTGGCGTACTGACCGCGTGCGGTTCACCCTGAAATGTACTGGAAATGAAAATGCCACAGCCAAATAACTCCCACCTCGTCCGGGCCTTGTTCCAGGGTTTGCTGTTGCTGGCGCTGTGCGGCGCGGCCGGCGCGGGCTGGGCCGCGCAAGTGGCGGGCACCATCGTGCAGCTGAGCGGGCCGCTGCTGGCCAAGAAGGCCGGCGGCGTGGTGCGCATCCTGTCGATGCGCTCCGAAGTCGAAAGCGGCGACACGCTGGTGACCGAGAAGAACACCTACGCCATGGTCAAATTCATCGACAACAGCGAGATCACGCTCAAGCCGGGCACCACCTTCAAGGTCGAGGACTTCAGCTACGACGCCGGCAAGCCCGACGCCGACAGCGCCTCGTTCAACCTGGTCAAGGGCGGCCTGCGCTCGGTCACCGGCCTGCTGGGCAAGCGCAACAAGGAGAAGTTCGCCATGAAGACGCCGAGCGCCACCATCGGCATCCGCGGCACCACCTTCATCGCCGACATCGTCGAGCCGAGCGAGGAGGCGCTGGCCTCGCGCCTGGCCTACAACCTGGCCAGCACCGCCGCGCTGGACCAGCTGGCCGCGCCGGTGCGGCCGCTGATGCTGGCGCAGCTGACACCACCGCCGCCGCCGGGCGGTGTGCGCCCCCCGGGCCTGTACGTGCAGGTGCTCGACGGCTTGATCCATGTGACCAACCCTTCCGGATCGAGCAACTTCAGCACCGGCCAGTTCGGCTACACGCCGAGCCTGAGGATACCGCCGGCCCTGCTGCCGGCCAATCCGGGCATCCCGTTCGCGCCGCCGCCGGCGTTCAACCAGAGCACCGGTCCCGCGGGCGGCGGCAACGCCCCGAACAAGTCGAACACCATCGATTGCGAAGTGCGCTGAACCGCCGCAGCGCAGCATCAGGGCCAGGTCTGCGACCTGGCCTTTTTTTTTTGTGCGCGCGGCATGGGCGCAGCCGGTCCCACCCCGTGCTGTGCCGATTTCCAGCCCCGCACGATATTTATCGGCATAGACGCAATGTTGTCCATAAATTAAATTCATGCCTCACTTGCATGACTGAAGAAATATGTAGTAACGATGCAAAATACGCAAGTTCGGCGGCGGAGGATGTTGCTCGTCAGCACGGTATTGATCGCGGACCAGTCGCGCAACAAGTGGTTTTAAGAAATAAACCTACCATCCGAACCGCAAGGAAAACAAGCATGAACTGTGAGACTGGTTTGCTCGACACCCTCAACCGTGTCCTGGTCGTATCGCCCTTCGAACTGCCCGACTACCGCCTGGTGTGCGACTTCATGCGCGCGGGCGCATTCGCCTTCCTCGATGCCGGCCGCGACTGGGAGCAGGCGCGCGGCGCGCTCGACAGGGTGATGCGCGCGGCCGACGGCCCGTTCGGCTTGCGCATCCCCGAAGGCGTGCGCTTGCCGGAGTCGGCGCTGGCGCCGTTGCGCGGGCGCGTCACGGTGCTGATGCACGCCTCGCCGGCCGCTTTCCATGCCGTGCCCGGTTTCCTCCACCTGGTGCAGGTGGTGTCGCTGGAGGAGGCCGAGCAGGCCGCGCGCCTGGGGGCCGACGGCCTGGTGCTCAAGGGCGCCGAGAGCGGCGGCCGGGTGGGCGCCTTCAACAGTTTCATCCTGCTGCAGCAGACCAGCGGCCGCCTGGCGCTGCCTTACTGGGCCCAGGGCGGCATGGGGCCGCATGGCGCGGCCGCGGCCGTGCTGGCCGGCGCGCAAGGCGTGCTGTACGACGCACAACTGGCGCTGATGGCCTCGACGCCACGCCAGCCCGAATGGCGCGCGATCTTCAGCGCCGTCAACGGCTCGGAGACGGCGGTGACGGGCGGTTACCGCCTGCTGCGCCACAAGCTGCTGCCCGACGTGCCCGAGGACGCCGACCGCGCACAGGTGCTGGCGCTGCTGGACGGCCCGGCCCCACCGCTGCCGGCCGGCGAGGACCTGGCGCTGGCCCGCTTGTTCCAGTCGCTGTACGGCGACGCCGCCGCGCTGGTGCAGGCCACCGAGCAAGCCATCGACGGCCACTTGCGGCAGGCCGGGCGTGAACCGCTGTTCGGCCGCGATTCCGCCTTTGCCCGCGAGTATGGCTTGCAGTATCCGCTGGTGCAGGGGCCGATGGCGCAGGTGTCGGACCGGCCCGGCTTCGCGGCGGCGGTGGCGGAGGCCGGCGCCCTGCCATCGATCGCGCTGGCCCTGCTGCCGCCCGAGCGCGCCCGGCCGCTGCTGGAGGAGGCGCGCGAACGCCTGCGCGGCAAGCGCTGGTGCGTCGGCCTGCTCGGTTTCCTGCCGCCGGAGCTGTACCAGGCGCAGGCCGAGCTGGTGCGCGCCGTGGCGCCGTCCTATGTGATCCTGGCCGGCGGAAGGCCGGACCAGGCCCGCGCCTTCGAGCAGCAGGGCATCGCGGTGTTCCTGCATTGCCCGACCGTGGGCCTGTTCGAGCGTTTCCTCGACAGCGGCATGCGCCGCTTTGTCTTCGAGGGACGCGAGTGCGGCGGCCACGTCGGGCCGCTGTCGTCGATGACCTTGTGGGAAGGGCAGATCTCGCGCGCGCTGGAATTCGAGGGCACGGCCGAACTGTCGCTGCTGTTCGCCGGCGGCCTGCACGACGGCCTGTCCGGCGCGCTCTTGGCCGCGATGTGCGCGCCGCTGGCGGCGCTGGGCGCCAAGCTCGGCATCTCGATGGGCACGGCCTATCTGTTCACCGACGAGGCGGTGCGCGAGGGCGCGATCCTGGCCGCCTACCAGGAGCTGGCCGTGGCCAGCAAGGAAACCGCGCTGGTGCAGACCAAGCCGGGCCATGTCACGCGCTGCCTGCGCACGCCCTACATCGATTTCCTGGAGGGCGAGCGGCTGCGCCTGCGGCACGCGGGCCATGACCGCGACGCCATCTTCCTGGCGCTGGAACAGCTCAACGCCGGCCACCTGCGCATCGCCTCCAAGGGCAGGAAACGCATCGACGGCGCGGTCGCCGAGGTCGGCGCCGAGACCCAGCTGCGCGAAGGCATGTACATGATCGGCGACGTCGCCTGCCTGCGCCAGCAAGTGCTCAGCATCGCCGAGCTGCACGCCGACATCGCGGCCGGCGCGCAGCTGCTGCGCGACTACCAGCCGCGGCCGGCGCCGCGCCGGCGCCGCGCCAGTCCGTCCTGCAACATCGCCATCGTCGGCATGGCCGGCATCTTCCCCGGCGCGCTGACGGCGCAGCAATTGTGGGCCAACATCATCGAGGGCAAGGACAGCGTCACCGAAGTGCCGGAGCAGCGCTGGAGCAAGGAGCTGTACTACGACCCCAAGTCGAGCGGCGCCGCCGGCGAGAAAACCAATTCGAAGTGGGGCGGCTTCATCCCCGACTTCCATTTTGACCCGGCCCAGTTCGGCATTCCGCCGCAAAGCCTGGGCTCGATCGATCCGGCCCAGCTGGCCGGCCTGCTGGTGGCCCAGCAGGCCCTGCAGGACGCCGGCTACGGCGAGCGCGCCTTCAACCGCGAGCGCACCTCGGTCATCTTCGGCGTCGAGCCGGGCGCCGACATCGCCGGCGCCTACGGCCTGCGCATCGCGCTGCCGCAATTGCTGCCGGAACCGGCGCTGGGCCAGGCGCTGGCGGCGTTGCCGCGCCTGACGGAAGACAGTTTTTCCGGCGTGCTGGGCAACGTGGTGTCGGGCCGGATCAGCAACCGGCTCGACCTGGGCGGCCAGAACTTCACCGTCGATGCCGCCTGCGCCTCGTCGCTGGCGGCGGTCGACGCGGCCATCAAGGAATTGCGCTACGGCGAAAGCGACATGGCCATCGCCGGCGGCGTCGATTTCCACAACGGCATCCATGACTACCTGATGTTTTCCAGCACCCACGCGCTGTCGGGCAGCGGCAAGTGCCGCAGTTTTTCCGCCACGGCCGACGGCATCGCGCTGGGCGAGGGCGCCGGCGCCGTGGTGCTCAAGCGCTACGAGGACGCGCTGGCCGACGGCGACTATGTGTATGCG
This sequence comes from Duganella sp. GW821-FHT07G03, assembly GCF_059418605.1. Taxonomy (NCBI): domain Bacteria; kingdom Pseudomonadati; phylum Pseudomonadota; class Betaproteobacteria; order Burkholderiales; family Oxalobacteraceae; genus Duganella; species Duganella sp. GW821-FHT07G03. The sequence continues at coordinate 122,869 of NZ_JBWKQE010000004.1, read as the reverse complement.
GTGATCCGCGGCATCGGCGGCGCCAGCGACGGCAAGTCGCTGGGCCTGACCGCGCCGCGCCAGCAGGGACAGCAGCGCGCGCTGAACCGGGCCTACCGGCGCGCCGGCGTCTCGCCGGCCGAGGTCGGCCTGCTCGAAGCGCACGGCACCGGCACCGTGGTGGGCGACCGCACCGAGCTGGCGTCGATGGAGAGCGTGTTTGCCGGCGCCGGCAGCGCCCCCGCCAGTTGCGCGCTGGGTTCGGTCAAGACCCAGATCGGCCACACCAAATGCGCCGCCGGGATCGCCAGCCTGATCAAGGCGGCGTATGCCGTCGACCAGGGCTTGCTGCCGCCCACCTTGCACCTGCAGCAGCCCAACGCGTACTACCGCCAGGAGCGCAGCGCCTTTTATTTCCTGTCGCGTACCACGCCCTGGTTGGCGCCGGCGCGCGCGGCCGGCGTCAGCGCCTTCGGCTTCGGCGGCACCAACTACCACCTGGTGATCGACCGCGGCGACGCCGATCAGGTCGCGGCCACGCCGGCCGCGCCGCAGGTCTGGCCTTGCGAGCTGTTCCTGTTCCGTGGCGACAGCGCCGCCCAGGCCGCCCAGCAGGTCGCGCGCTTGCAGGCATGCCTGGCCGCCGGCCGCCAGCAGCGTCTGTGCGACCTGGCCTATAGCCACCATCTGGACAACGAGGGCGAGGGACCTGTGCGGCTGGCCGTGGTTGCCGCCAGCGTCGACGAGCTGGCGGCCCGGCTGGTCCGCGCCGCCCAGGGACAGGCCGATCCGCTCGGCGTCCATGTCGGCGGCGGTGCGCCGCTGGCCGGCCCGTTGGCCTTCCTGTTCCCCGGCCAGGGCAGCCAGTTCGCCGGCATGGGCGCCGACCTGTTCACCTACTTCCCCGCCACCCGCGCGCACCTGGCCGGGCAGGCGGCGCTGTGCGCGGCGATGTATCCGCCGAGCGCATTTTCCGATGAGCAGCGCGCCGCCCAGGCCAGCGCGCTGACCGACACCCGCATGGCGCAGCCGGCGCTGGCCGCCGTCAGCCTGGCGGCGGCGCAGGTGTTGCGCTCGCTGGGCATCGAGGCCGACCATCTGGCCGGCCACAGTTTCGGCGAAGTGAGCGCGCTGTGCCATGCAGGCAGCCTGGCCGCCGGCAGCTTGCTGCAAGTGAGCCGCCAGCGCGCCGACAGCATCCTGGGCAGCTTCGACGGCGACGACCGCGGCGCCATGCTGGCGGTCGAGGGCGACCAGGCGCTGGTGCAGGCGGTGCTGGGCCAGCTGGGCGAACTGGACATCGCCAACCTGAACGCGCCGCGCCAGACCGTGCTGGCCGGGCCGAGCGCCGCCATCGAGGCGGCCCTGGGCGCCTTCCAGCGGGACGGCGTGCGCGCGCGCCTGCTGCCGGTCGCCTGCGCCTTCCACAGCCGCGCGCTGGCCGGTGCGGCCGCGCATTTTTCCGCCTGCCTGGGGCAGTTGCCGCTGGCCGCGCCGGACCGGACCGTGTGGTCCAACCAACACGCCGCCCCGTATCCGCAGGACATCGCGCCGGCCGACCTGGCCGACCGCCTGGGCCGCCAGATCGCCGCGCCGGTGCGCTTCGACGCGATGATACGCGCCATGCATGAGCAGGGCGGCGTGCGGACCTTTGTCGAAGTGGGCGCCGGCGGCGCGCTGTGTGCGCTGGTCGGCAGCATACTCGATGGCGCCGCGGTCCAGACCGTGCCGCTGCTGCTGCGCGACGCGCCGCCGCTCAAGGGCCTGATGCAGGCGCTGGCCCGGTTGGCCACGCTGGGCGTGCCGCTGTCGCTGGGCGCGCTGTTCGCGCAGCGCCGCCTGCGCCGGCTCGAGCTGGCCGCGCCCAAGGCCTTGCCGGCCACGTTGTGGGCGGTCAACGGCCAGCATGCCTGGCCGCTTCAAGGCAAGCTGCCGGCCCATGCCTACGATCCGGCGCTGAGCAAACCGCTGGCGCTGGTGGGCGCGGCGCCGGCGCCGCTCGACGCGGACGAGCGCGCGGCGGTGATGCGCAGCTATTTCGACAGTCTCGATCACTACGTCCAGCAGCAGCGCGACGTGATGCTGGGCTACCTGGGCGCGGCCCCGGCGCCGCAGGCCGCGCCGCGTGCGCGCGCCAGCGCGGCGGCCGGCCCCGCCGCGCCTGCTGCGCCAGCCACCGCCAGCGCCATTGCCACGGCCGCGCCGCTGGCCGACCGCGCCAGCATCGAAGCCAGGCTCAGGCGCCTGATCTGCGAGCGCACCGGTTATCCCGAGGACATGATCGAAGCCGGTCTCGACCTGGAGGCCGATCTCGGCATCGACTCGATCAAGCGGGTCGAGCTATTGGCTGAAATCGGCCAGACCCTGGGCGTGGCCGATGCCGCGTCGTCCGGCCAGTTGGGCGACGGCGCAGCGCAGTTCCTGGAAGAAGTGTCCAAGCTCAAGACCTTGAGCGGCATCAGCGACTGGCTGGCCGCTTACGTGCAGCGCAACGCCGCGGCGGCGCCGCCGGCGGCGCAACCGGTCGCGTCCGCGCCGCAGTCCTGCGAGCCGGCCGCGATCGAAGCCCGGCTCAAGCTGCTGATCTGCCAGCGCACCGGCTATCCCGAAGAGATGATCGACGCCGATCTGGACCTGGAGGCCGATCTCGGCATCGACTCGATCAAGCGGGTTGAATTGCTGTCCGAGATAGGCCAGCAGCTCGGCCTGGCCAACGCCGGCGCGGCCGACCAGGCCGGCGAGGACGCGGCCCGCTTCCTGGAACAGGTCTCGAAGATCAAGACGCTGCGCGGCATCAGCGCATGGCTGGCCGCCCAGTTGACGCCGGCCGCCGCCCCGGCGGCCGCAGTCACCCCGGTCGCCGCAGTCGCCCCGGCCGCGCCGGCGGTGCCGCTGCGGGTGCTGGAGGTCAGCTATGCGGCCAAGCCGCTGCTGCCGTCGCCGCCCGTCAGCCTCGACGGCAAGACCTTGCATTGCGTGGGCGCCACGCCGGCGCAGTTCGAGGCCTTGCGCGCGCGGCTGGCCGCGCGCGGCGCGCGCCTGGAGCCGCTGGAGCGGGCCACGCTGGCGGCCGGGCTGGAGCTCGACACCAACGGCCTGCTGTATTTCAACCGCGACGACGACGCCTATCAGGACGTGCTGGAGCTGTTCCATGCCTTGCGCGCCTGCGACGCCAGCCGCATCGATACGGTGCTGGCGATCCAGCTCGACCCGGCGCCGCTGCGCCACGCCGATGGCCGCTACCACGCGCCCTCGGCCGGCAGCGGCGCCAGCGGCATGCTGGTGAGCCTGCGCTGGGAATGGCCCAAGGTGCGCATGATCCGTCCGCTGATCCTGCACGACGCCGCGCCGCTCGGCGCCGCGGCGCTGGCCGAGCGCGTGCTGGACGAAATCCTCAGCGAGGCCGAGATCCTGGCCCAGCCGGTGGCCTATTGCGACCAGCTGCGCCATGTGCGCCAGGCCTTGCCGCGCCGGCCCGAGCCCGAACCCGCGCTGCCGGCGGCCCTGCGGCTCGATGCCGAGGCCGTGGTCGTCATCGTCGGCGGCGCCAAGGGCATCACCAGCTGGTTCGCGTCCGCCTTTGCCGAGCGTTACCGTTGCCGCATCGTGCTGCTGGGGCGCTCGCCGCTGCCGGCCGGTCCCGATCCCTTCCCCGGCCTCGATACGGCGCGCCAGTTGCGCGCGGCCCTGCTGGCACAGCGGGGCGATGCGGCGCCGGCGCGCGCCATCGAAGCAGCGGTCCAGCAACTGCTGGCGGAAAAACAGATGCGGGCGACGCTGGCGGAACTCGAGGGCCATGGCAGCGAGGTCATGTACCGCAGCGTCGACGTCATCGAGCCGCAGCAGGTCGACGCCGCGCTGCGCGAGGTGATGGCGCGCTACGGCCGCATCGACGGCGTGCTGTTCGGCGCCGGCGTGCTCGACGACCGCTTCCTCAAGGACAAGCAGGAAGCCTCGGTGGCGCGGGTGTACCGGACCAAGGCGGCCGGCCTGGAAAACCTGCTCGACAGCCTGGACCGCTTGACGGAGCCGCAGTTCTTCGTGTTCTTCTCCAGCATTTCGGCGACGCTGGGCAATCGCGGCCAGACCGATTATTCGGCCGCCAACGCCTATCTGGACAAGCGCGCGATGGCGCTCAACGCCAGCCGGGACGGCCACTACCTGTCGGTCAACTGGGGGCCGTGGGAGGGCGCCGGCATGATCGACGCGACGCTGCAAAAGCACCTGGAGGGCATGGGCATCCACGCCATCCGCCGCCGCGAAGGCGTGGACTTCCTGTTCGACGAGCTGGCCGCCGGCAAGCGCTCGGGCCGGGTGATCGTCACCTGCGCCAGGGACGAGGCCTTGTTCTGGAACGAGGAAGCCGGGCCGGGTGCGCTGGCCGATATGGAGGGCGTGCACCATGGCGTTTAAGGCGGCCATCGTCGGCATGGCCTGCCGCTTTCCCCAGGCGCCCGACCTGGAATCGTTCTGGCGCAATATCCGCGACGGCGTGGACGCCATCGGCGCCTATCCGATGGCGCAGCGCTGGGGCACGCAGTCCGCCTTCTACGCGGCGGGCAGCGCGCCCTCGCTGGAACGCACGTATTGCGGGCGCGGCGGCGTGGTGACGGACCTGAGTTTCGATCCGCTCGCCTACGGCATCGTCCCGCGCGAGGTCGAGGAGGCCGAGGCGGACCAGTTCCTGATGCTCGACCTGGCCAGGCGCGCGCTGGCCGACGCCGGCATTGCGCGCAGCGGCCACGAGCAGCTGGCGCTGCCGATCGGCGTGATCCTGGGCCGGACCATGCCGATCGGCCCGGTGACGATGCGCTATCTGGACCGCATCAAGCTGCTGCCGCAACTGCGCCAGAGCCTGCGCGACAGCTTTCCGGGCCTGGCGCCGGACCAGCTGGACGCGTTCGCCGAGCGCTTCGTGCAGCAGCGCCAGGCCGGCTTCCAGAACAGCCTGACGCGCAACCTGGTGCCGGGCTTTGCCGCCTCGCGCCTGGCCAACCGGCTCAATCTGTGCGGGCCGAGCTACATCCTCGACGCCGCCTGCGCCTCGTCGCTGGTGGCGATCGAGAACGCCATGCTGCAGCTGGAGCAGGGGCGCTGCGAACTGATGTTGGCCGGCGGCGTGCACCTGCCGCTGACCCAGGGCTACTGGTCGATGTTTACCAATATCGGCGCGCTGTCGCGCCAGGAACAGATACGGCCGTTCGACCGCGGCGCCGACGGCCTGCTGCTGGGCGAGGGCGCCGGCCTGGTGGTGCTCAAGCCGCTGGCGGCGGCGCTGGCCCAGGGCGACCGCATCCACGCCGTCATCGAAGGCGTCGGCAGCCGCAGCGACGGTCGCGCCGAAAGCCTGCTGGCGCCGTCGTCCGACGGCCAGGTCGCGGCGTTCGCGGCGGCCTGGCGCCAGGCCGGCATCGATCCCGGCCAGGCCGGCTATATCGAATGCCACGGCACCGGCATGCCGCGCGGCGACGAGGTCGAAAGCGCCTCGCTGCTGCGCTTTTTCGGACCGTCGATGCAGGGGCGTCGCGTCGCGCTCGGCTCGGTCAAGTCGATGATCGGCCACACGCTGGGCGCGGCCGGCATCGCCAGCGTGATCAAGACCGCCTGCGCGCTGCGCGACGGCGTGCTGCCGCCGTCCCTACATTGCCGCGAGCTGCGGGCCGACCTGGCCGCCCAGGGCTTCCATGTGCCGGCGCACAGCCTGCCGTGGGCCGACGGCGCACCCCGCGTGGCCGGGGTGAGCGCCTTCGGCTTTGGCGGCATCAATGCCCATCTGGTGTTGAGCGGACCGCCGGCGCGGCCGGCGCGGGTCAGCGCGGCCGTCGCGCTGGAGCTGCGCACCTTGGCGTCGGAGGAGCTGGCGCTGGTGATGTCGCGGCCCGATCCGGCCAGCATGCTGGCGGACTTGGAGCGCGGCGCGTTGCATGCGGGCGCCGGCCCGTGCCGGCTGGTGCTGTTCGCGCCCACGCCCGAGCGGTTGGCCAAGGCCGGCCGCATCGTCGCCGCCGGCCTGGCCTGGCGCGGCAAGCAGGATATCTTCTTCACGCCCGAGGGCCTGCTCGGCGCCGGTGGCAAGCTGGCTTTCCTGTTTCCCGGCCTGGGCAACCAGGTCAACCCCGACTTTTGCGACCTGGCGCGGCGCTTCGGCCTCGATCTGCGCCAGCTGTCGGCCAAGCAGGGGGACGCGCTGGTCAGCAGCAGCCTGCAGACCGTGTTTTCCGCCCATACCCTGTACCAGGCGTTCGGCGTGCTCGATGTCGTGCCCGATGCGATCGCCGGGCATTCGCTGGGCGAATGGATCGCCTGCGTGTCGAGCGGCATGATCGGCGCGGCCGAGCTGGAAGTGCTGGTCGAGCGCCTGCTGGCCTTGCAGGACGGGGTGATGGGCAAGGGTTACTTCCTGGTCGCCGCCTGGTGCGGCGCCGATCGCCTGCGCACCTTGCTGGACGGCGTGGATGGCGTGGCCGTCGCGGTCGATAACTGCCCGGGACACAGCGTCATCTGCGGCACCGCCGCCGGCCTGGAACTGGCGCAATTGCGCCTGCGCGAGCAGGGCATCCTGTCGGTCAATATGGGCATTGAAGCGGCGTCCCACACGCCCTTCATCCGTGCCACGCTGCACAGCATCCGGCCGCTGGTCGAGGGCATCACGCTGTCCGAACCGGCGGTGCCGCTGTGGTCTTCCAGCCTGGCCGGGCCTTACCCGAGCGAGGCCGCAGGGATCAAGGAAGTCATCATCGACAACATGGCCTCGCCGGTGCGCTTCCGGGAGTTGATCGACCGGATGCATGGCGACGGTTTCCGCGTCTTCCTGCAACTCGGCAATGCCGGCCTGAGCGGCTTCGTCGCCGACACCCTCAAGGGCGGCGATTTCATGACGCTCGACGCCGCCGGCGCCGACAAGAGCACCGAGCAGATGATGCGCAGGGCGGCGGCCGGGCTGTTTGCGGAAGGGCGGGCGGTCGATTTCGAGCGCTTCGGCCTGCGCTGCCAGCCGGCGTACGCCAGCGGCCCGGCCGCGCCGGCGTCGCGCAGCGCGCCGATGTCGTTGGAACCGGGCCTGTGCGAACTGTCCGGCATGCCCGACCTGGGCTTCCTGGCCGCCGGGCTGAGCACGGCCGCGCCGGATGCGCCGGATACACAAGGCTATGGCGGCCTGCATGCGGCCAGCATGGAGCTGTTCCGCGCTGCGCAGCGCGACGTCATGACGGCCTTCGGCGCGGCCGCGCCGCCGTTGCCGCCAGCGGTCGCGGCGGCGGGGCCGGACGAGGTGGTCTATCGCCAGACCATAGCGATCGATCACGACCGCTACCCTGAGCTGTATGACCACGAGATCTACCAGTCCCACGTTGGCCGCCCGATCGCCGAGCGTTCAGCCGTGGTGCCGATGACGATGATGATCGAACTGGCGTGCGCGCTGATCGCCGAGTATCTGCCGGCCTGCAGCATCAGCGCGGTCCACAAGGTGTTTTCCTTCCGCTTCGTGGAGGTGCGCGGCCCGCTGGCGCTGGAGGCGCGCGTGTACCGCAAGGCGGCGAACCTGTATGCGGTGGTGGTCGAAGACCGCTTCTCCTGCCAGGTGGAAGTGAGCGAGCGGCCGGCGGCGCCGCCAGCGGCGGCCATGCCGGCCGCGCGCCCAGCCCACGTTCCGCCTTTCCCCTTGCAGCTCGACGAGATCTACCGGGACCGCTGGTTGTTCCACGGTCCGATGTACCAGGGCGTCAAGCACCTGGGGGCGATGGATGCGGCGGGCATCGACGGCGTGGTGATGGCGGCCGGCGGCCTGGGCGCGCTGGTCGACAGCGCCTTCCAGGTGGCCGGCGTGTGGTTCTGCTCGCACTACGATGTGGACAATGTGGTGCTGCCGCTCAAGATCGGCAAGCTGGAATTCTTTGCGCCGCTGGCGGCGTTGCGCGACCCGTCGCAGCGTTACGACTGCCGGGTCGCCACCCGCGCGATCAGCGAGACCGAGTTCGTGTACGACCTTGAACTGATACGGGATGGACGGGTCATGGTGCGTGTCAGCGCATTCACCGGCCGCCGCTTCAGCGCCGATCCCTCGCTGTTTGCCATCTTCCGCACGCCGGAGCGCCTGAACCCGATCAGCGAGCAGCTCGACGACGGCCTGTTTGTCTTCGATCTGGCGTTCCGCTCCAACTGGACGCGGGTGATGCTGACCAAGAGCTATCTGACCGGGAAGGAAATCGAGCGGGTCGAGTCCAGCAAGACGATCGCGCAGCGCAACGCGCTGCTGCGCGGCATGGTCGCGGCCAAGGACGGCCTCAAGCAATGGCTGGCCGAGCACCGCGACATTGCCACGCTGTTCCCGTCGGAGATAGAGATCGGCCATGACGAGCGGGGCGTCCCGCTGGGCCTGGTGGCGGGCCAGGCCGCGCCGCTGGCGCTGTCGATCAGCCACAAGCCCGACATCGCCGTGGTGCTGGTCGGCGGCGATCGGCGCGTGGGGGTCGACGTCGAGTTGATCGAGCCGCGCAGCGCGGCATTTGAACAGCTGAACTACGACGCCGAGGAAATCGCCTTCTTCGCGGCGCAACCGGCGGCGGAGCGCGCTTTCTGGCAAACCTTGTTCTGGACCGCGAAGGAAGCCTGGGGCAAATGCCAGGGGCATGGTCTGGCCGGCGCACCGCGCAGGATACGGGTGCGCGCGGTCGACCGCAGCGGCGCCGGCTGGAGCGGGCAGGTGGAGGGGGCACGCTTCAGCGCGCGCCGCCACAAGGACGGGTACGTCATCAGCTGGGTGCGCGAAGCAATGGAACACTAACAAAGGAACACTATGTCAAACAGCAAAGCATGGGCCGTGCAGGAAATCCGGGCCGCCGTCCACCAGGTCGTCGGCGAGCAATGGGCCGCCGAGATGGTGATTGAAAGCGACACCACCTTCAGCGGCGGCATGGAGCTCGACAGTATTGAAATCGCTAAGGTGATCGAGATCATGCTGAGGAAGTTTCCCGACGTTGATTTCGAGTCCTGGTTCGCCGGCATGGACATGGGCAAGATCGTCGGCCTGACGGTGGGCGATATCGCCGCCTTCATCGCCGACTCCAGCCAGGCGCGGGCCGCGTGAGCGACGCCGTGGCGGTGCCGCTGAACACCATATCGCTGGGGGATGCCAAGCGGCGGCCGATTCTGTTTGTGCATGGCATGGCCGGCAGCGCCGGCTTGTGGGTGCTCAGCTACGCGTTCAGGCTGATGAAGGACTATCACGTCGTCGCCTACGACCAGCGCGGCCATGGCCTGTCGCCGGCGACGCCGGGCGGCTACCGCCTGGCCGATCATGCGGACGACCTGGAACGGGTGCGCCTGCGCCATGCCGGCGACGTGCCGGCGCTGGTGGTTGGCTACAGTTACGGCGGCCATATCGCGGCGCAATGGGCGATGCGCTACCCGCGCTCGGCGGCCGGACTGGTGATCATCGACACGCCGCCGCTGCCGGTGTCGGCGCACGACATCGACCAGATGCTCGATGGCCTCAGCGCCGTGCTGGGCGGCGATTTTTCGCCCAGTGGCGGATTCATCGATCCAGTCAAGCAAACGCTGCGCGCGGACATACTGGGGCGCAGGCGCGCGGTGCTGAACGCCAAGTCGCGCCTGGATAATCTGAAAGCCACGCGCTTCCGGCAAGAGGTGCTGAGCGACCCGCCGTTCAGCGACGCGGCGTTGCGCGCCATCGGCTGCAAGACTGGCTTGATCTACTCCAGCCGCGCCGGACATCATGCGTATGCGCAGCGCCAGTGCGCCCTGATCGGCGATTGTGATGTGACCATCCTGGAAGGCGGGCATGACTTTGTCATCGAGCAGGCCGGCGCCGTGCTGGCGGCGCTGCAAGGCTTCCTGGCCGCGCTGCCGGACGCGGCATGGGAGCGCGAGGCCGCTCCAGTGCGCACGGCGAGCTAGCGATGGCCAGGATCGTTTGCGCGGCGCCGCCGCTGTTTGGCCACATGACGCCGCTGGTGGCGCTGGCCGATGGCTTGCGGGCGCGCGGCCATGAGGTGCTGGTGATCGACTATTTTGCGCGGCCGTTCCGGCTGCCCGAGGGACTGCGGCGGGCGGCGCTGCCCTCGACGGCCATCGAGCAGACGCTGGGCGGCGCCGTCGGCGGCAATCTGGTGGGCGACGCGCTGGACGCCTTGCAGGCATTCTGCCTGGCCGTCTTTGCGGACACGCTGCGCCTGTGCCAGGCGTTTGCGCCCGAGCTGCTGGTGTTCGATCAACTGCTGCCGCTGGCGCCGCTCCTGAGCCGGCAGCTTGGCTGTCCGTATCTGTACACGATCAGCTCGCCATTGGAATTCTTGCCGAAAGACGCTGCGGCGGCCTGCGTCAGCAAGGGGATGGCGGATGCCTTCAATAAGCTGTTCGCCGGGCTGGGCGCGACCTTGGCGAGCGCTTTGCTGGGCGGTGCGGACACGGTGAGCCCGCCGCTACACTACCTGTGCTTTGCGACGCCGGGATTTTGCGCGCCTGCCGGCGGCGGGGGCACCACCGGCCAGGTGCCGGTTTCCTTCATCGGCCCCGCCTTTTTGCCGCGCGAGCCGGACGCGGCCGACCGGACGCTGGCGACACGCATCGCCGCCTTCAAGGGGCGGAAGCTGTTCGTTTCGCTGGGCTCGGTGCTGGCTGGCATGGAACACAACCGCGCAGCGGCGCTCAAAATCTTCCGCAACATCGTGCTGTCCCACGACGAGGCCGATTGCCTGCTGCTGTTTTCCGCGCCCGACGCTCTGTTGGCCGAGGCGCTGGCCGGCCTGGAATGCCGGGCGACCATACTGAGCCGGCCGTTCGTCCATCAGTTCTATCTGATGGGGCTGTTCGACCTGGTGTTTGCCCACGGCGGCTACAACACCGTCGCCGAAGCCCTGTATCACGGGGTGCCGGTGATCGCCTTGCCCTTTGTGTTCGACCAGACCTGGATTGCGCAGCGGCTGGAGGCGCTGGGGGCCGGGACGCGGATCTCGCGCAGCCGCCATACGCCGCACATGCTGCGCGAGCACGCCGATCGCCTGCTGGGCGCGGTGGAGGTGCGCTCCGCGCTGGCCGCCTTGCAGGGCGACGTCCGGCATTGCGACGGCGCCGTGCGTGGCGCGGACGTGATCGACACGGTGCTCGCTTCGCTTGAAAAAAGCGCTTGACCTTCCCATCGTGGGATACTTGATGCTGTTGTCATCAAGTCGTCCATAGGGTTAGCCATGTCCACTTCCGCTGTTCCCGTTGCGCTGTCGTTCAACATCGAGGGCATGAGCTGCGCCTCGTGCGTCGGCCGCGTCGAACGCGTGCTGGCCGCCGTGCCGGGCGTGGACAAGGTCAGCGTCAACCTGGCCACCGAATCGGCGCGGGTGGAGTCGTCGCAGCCGCTCGATTTCGCGCTGCTGGCGCAAGCGGTCGACCAGGCCGGCTACCACGCCACGCCGGAACGCACGCCGTCGTCTCCCGCGCCCGCAGCGCCGGCGGCTACGCTGGCCCATCCGGGCGGCGGTCGCGCGGTGCTGCTGGCGGCCGTGCTGTCGCTGCCCCTGCTGTTGCCGATGCTGCTGGAACTGGCCGGCGTGCACTGGATGCTGGACGGCCGCGTGCAGCTGCTGCTGGCGACGCCGGTGCAGTTCTGGCTCGGCGCCCGATTCTATCGCGCCGGCTGGCTGGCGCTGCGCGCCCGCAGCGGCAATATGGACCTGCTGGTGGCGCTGGGCACCAGCGCCGCGTATGGCCTGAGCGTCTACCAGCTGCTGGCGTCGACCTCCGCCATGCCGCATCTGTATTTTGAAGCGTCGGCCGTGGTGATCACCCTGATCTTGCTGGGCAAATGGCTGGAGGCGCGCGCCAAGCGCCAGACCACGTCGGCCATCCGCGCCTTGCAGGTGCTGCGGCCCGAAGCTGCGCGGGTGCGGCGCGGCGCGCAGGATGTCGAAGTGCCGATCGCCGAGGTGCGTCCGGGCGAGCTGGTGGTGGTGCGGCCGGGCGAGCGGGTGGCGGCGGACGGTGTGGTGGTGGAGGGCGCCAGCCATGTCGACGAAGCGCTCATCACCGGCGAAAGCCTGCCCGTGGCGCGCCACGCCGGCGACCATGTGACGGGCGGCGCCATCAACGGCGAAGGCCTGCTGCTGGTGCGGGTGACGGCGGTGGGCGCCGAGAGCACGCTGGCGCGCATCATCCGCCTGGTGGAGGATGCGCAGGCGGCCAAGGCGCCGGTGCAGCATCTGGTGGACCGCGTCAGCGCGGTGTTCGTGCCGGTGGTGCTGGTGCTGGCGCTGGCGACCTTCGCCGGTTGGTGGCTGGCGAGCGGCGATGCCGAGCGGGCCATCATCAATGCGGTGGCGGTGATGGTGATCGCCTGTCCCTGCGCGCTGGGACTGGCGACGCCGGCCGCGATCATGGCCGGCACCGGCGTGGCGGCGCGTTATGGAATCCTGATCAAGGATGCGGAAGCGCTGGAGCTGGCGCACCGCATCACCACCGTGGCGTTCGACAAGACCGGCACGCTCACCGAGGGCAAGCCGTCGCTGGCGGCGCTGGAGCCGGTTGGCGTCGATGAAGGAAGGCTGCTGCAACTGGCCGCCGCCATCCAGCGCGGCAGCGAGCATGCGCTGGCACGCGCAGTCACCGATGCCGCCGCCGCGCGCGTCGCCACAGCCACCGCTGCGCCAACCGCCACCGGCGTTACCGCCTTGCCCGGCCGCGGCGTGGCGGCCATGGTCGACGGCGCACGCCTGATCCTGGGCAGCACGCGGCTGATGCAGGAGGAGGGCGTCGCACTCGACGCGTTGAGCGTCCGCGCCGCGGAACTGGAACGGCAAGGCCTGACGATATCCTGGCTGGCCGCTACAAACGCGCCGCAGCCGCCGCAGCTATTGGGCCTGCTGGCCTTCGGCGACCGCGTCAAACCGCAAGCCCGCGCCGCGCTCGAAGCGCTGCATGCGATGCACATCCAGACCATCCTGCTCACCGGCGACAACCAGGGCAGCGCCGACGCCGTCGGCAAGGAACTGGGCATAGGCCGCATCATCGCCAACATGCTCCCCGCCGACAAGGCGGCCGCCGTCGCCGGCCTGAAGACCGGCGACGCCTGCATCGCCATGGTCGGCGACGGCATCAACGACGCGCCCGCGCTGGCCGCCGCCGATGTCGGCATCGCCATGTCGAGCGGCACCGACGTCGCCATGCACGCCGCCGGCATCACGCTGATGCGCGGCGATCCGGCGCTGGTGGCCGCCGCCATCTCGATCTCGCGCCGCAGCTACAGCAAGATACGCCAGAACCTGTTCTGGGCCTTCATCTACAACCTGGTCGGCATACCGCTGGCCGCCTTCGGCCTGCTCAACCCCATGGTTGCCGGCGCCGCGATGGCGCTCAGCTCCGTCAGCGTGATCAGCAACGCCTTGCTGCTGCGCCGCTGGAAGCCGGACCATCAGAAAGGACCAGCATGAACATCGGACAAGCGGCAGCGGCCAGCGGCGTCTCGGCCAAGATGATCCGCTACTACGAAAGCATCGCCCTGATCCCGCCGGGCAAGCGCAGCGAGGCCGGCTACCGCATCTACGGCGACAGCGACCTGCACGCGCTGCGCTTCGTCAAGCGCGGGCGGTCGCTGGGATTTTCGCTGGACCAGATCCGCGAGCTGCTGTCGCTGTGGCAGAACAAGGAGCGCGCCAGCGCCGACGTCAAGATCATCGCCATGGGCCACGTGGCGGAGCTGAACCAGCGCATCGCCGAGCTGACCGAAATGCGCGACACCCTGCAAACACTGGCCGGATGCTGCCACGGCGACCATCGCCCCGACTGTCCTATTCTCCAATCGCTGGCCAACTAAAGTATAATCGCCCGGTTTTGGTGCCCGCGCGTCTGTCCAGACGCGCAGTTAAACGGGAAACATGGAGCTGGCCACGCCAGCCAACATGTGCTGCCCCCGCAACGGTAAACAAGCGTCGTCGTTGACGACAAATCCGCCTCTTCAAACCACTGTGCAGTCGCATGGGAAGGTCAGGCGGTGTCGCTTGCCAGCCCGGATACCGGCCAGGACAGGTGGAAATGCCCAGGCATTTCTTTTCAATCCGCTCACGGGGAAGTGAGCGGCTTGCATCTGTTGCGATCTACATCTATGCATCGATTTTGCGCGCCACGGCCTTGCCGACTGGCGGCCGTGCCTTGCGCACGCGCCGTCCAGGTACACCTGCGCCTGCGCCCCGATTTTTCCTCTCTGCCTACAGGACCCGCCTATGTTTAACCTGCCCGCCGACGCGGCCGTGCACTCCATCGAGACACTGCTGTATTCCATTTCCACCATCCTGTACCTGCCCGTGCTGCTGGGGATCGCGGCGCTAGTGCTGCATATGCTGGTGTGCTTCGGCACCTTCGGCGCCGAATGGCTGGAACGCCGCCGCGGCGTACGTGTGCTGGTCGCCACCGCCAAGCAGGAGATGGCCGCCGTGCTGACCGCGCAGGAAGGCGAGCCAGGACTGGACGCCCGCCTTGAACGACTGGTGCAGCGCGCCGACGTCAATGGCGTGCGCCGCCTGGACGGGGTACGCTTCGTGGTGCGCGTCGGCCCGGCGCTGGGGCTGATGGGTACCCTGATCCCGATGGGCATCTCGCTGGCCGGCCTGGCGCAGGGCAACCTGCCGAAGATGGCCGAGTCGATGACCACCGCCTTTACCGCCACCGTGGTCGGCCTGGCGTGCAGCGTCAGCGCCTATGTCCTGAGCCTGGTGCGCGAGCACTGGCTGCGCAGCGACCTGACCGAGATCGCCTACGCGGCCGAATCCCACCTCGCGGCGCAAGACCACAAGCCGCACCTGGTGCGCGCGGGAGCCTGAGATGCGCTATATGAACCGCCACCGCTACAGCCGCATCGGCGAGCATAACGAAGACCCGCTGGCCGGCGTCGCCAACCTGTTCGACGCCAGCATCGTCTTCATCGTCGCCATGATGCTGGCGCTGTTCTCGGCCTGGAACATGATGGACCTGCTGGACCCGAACTCCGAAGTCACCATCGCCAAGAAAAGCGCCGACGGCCATGTCGAGGTGCTGACCAAGAAGGGCGCCGAAATCAAGGTGAGCAAAGTGAGCGACAAGCCGCTGTCGGGTTCCGGCAAACGCCTGGGCACCGCGTATCAACTGCCGGATGGGAAGGTCGTGTATGTACCTGAATAAAAAATTGTGGGCGCTGCTGCTGTTGCTGGCGTCCTTGTGCGTCGGCGGTTATGTGCACTCGGCGCAGGCGCCGCGCACCTTGGCGCTGATGCTGGGCGATATCGAATCGCGCCCGGCGGTGCTGGCGGTGCGCGGCCTGCAGGCCGAGTTGAAAGAGCTGAACGTCGCCGTGCGCATCATCCCCGCCAACGGCATGACGCCGGCCGACCGCGCGGCCCTGACCAGCGCCGACGTGGCGATCGTCAATACCAAGGGCCGCCAGGCCATGGTGGCGCTGGGCGCCGAACTGCAGGCCTTGCAGAAGGCGCGCCGTCCTGTGTTCGCGGTCGGCGGCGCCATCGACGACAGCCTGCGCGAGCAGGGTGTGCGCGACGATAAAACCATACAGTCCTACCACAGCGAAGGCGGCGTGGAGAACATGGGCAACCTGCTGCGCTACATCCTGCGCAACCACTTCGGTGCCAGGCTGTCCGTCGCGCCGGTGCATGCGATGCCGGAAGTGGGCCTGTACGACGTGGCGGCCAACCGCACGTCCGGCAGCTACGAGCAGTACCTGCAAGGCTACGCCAGCTACAAGCCCGGCGCGCCATGGATCGCGGTGCCGTTCTATCGCGCCAGCCTGGTGGCGGGACAAACGCTGCCGCTGGCCGCCATCGTCGCGCGCCTTGAGGCCAGCGGCTACAACGTGCTGCCAGTGTTCGGCTATCCCTACGACGTGCCGCTGCGCTTCCTGCTGGACGAAAACGGCAAGAGCCGCGTCGAGCTGATTGTCGCATTGGGCATGAAGGTGGGCGGCACCGCCAACACCGGCGCGCTGCTGGACAAGATCGGCGTCCCGGCGATCAATGCCATCACCCTGAGCCAGCAGTCGTTGGCGCAGTGGCAGGAATCGAAGATCGGCCTCGATATCATCGAACGCACCTGGCAGCTGGCCGGCGCCGAAGTGGCAGGCCTGATCCAGCCGACCGTGGTCGCCAGCCGTGAACGCATCAGCGATGCGCAGACCGGCCTGGCCTACGTCGAAGAGACGCCGATCCCCGAGCGCATCGAACGCTTGAATGAGCGCGTCGCCAGTTGGATGGCCTTGCGTCTCAAAGCCAACGGCGACAAGCGCATTGCCATGCTGTACTTTAACTATCCGCACGGTTCCGAGACCATCGGCGCGGCCTACCTGAACGTGCTGCCGGAGAGCCTGTGGCAGATCGTCCAGCGCCTGAAGCAGGAAGGCTACCAGACCGGGAACGCGCTGCCGCCATCGCAGCAAGAGCTGCAAGGCGAGATCCAGCAGTGGGGCAACTACCCCGGCAAATCCAAGGGCGATTACATGGCGGGCCTGAAGCATCTGGCCGAAAGCGGCCAGGCGCTGCTGGTGCCGTTGGCCGACTACCAGAAGTGGTTCGCCACGCTGGCGCAGCCGCTGCGCGCGTCGATCGAAAAATCCTGGGGCAAGCCGGAGAACGCGCCGGTCCTGTGGCGTAACGCCAAGGGCGAGCCGTTCTTCGTCTATCCGGCGCGCCGCTTCGGCAATGTGCTGATGGCGCCGCAGCCCGGCCGCGCCTGGGAGCAGAACCTGGAGAAGCTGCACAATGAAGTCAGCATGCCGCCGTCGCACGAATACATCGCGTTCTATCTGTGGCTGCAAAAAGGCTTCCAGGCCAACGCCGTCATGCACATCGGTACGCACGGCACGCAGGAATGGCTGACCGGTAAAGAAGCCGGCCTGTCCGCAAGCGATCCGACCGAGGCGCTGATCGGCGCCATGCCCAACATCTATCCCTATGTGATGGACGACGTGGGCGAGGGCATACAGGCCAAGCACCGTGGCATGGCCGTCATCATCGACCACATGACGCCACCGTTCGACGTGGCCGGCCTGAATCCCGACCTGCGCGAACTGGGCGCGCTGCTGAACGACTACCGCGTGGCCGAGCAAAAAAGCCCGCTGCTGGCGCGCAGCCACCTGACGGCGATCAACCGCCTGGCGGCCAAGAGCGGCGTGTTGAAGGACATGAAAAAGACCGAACTCAAAACCGAAGCCGACATGGAAGGCCTGGAGGAATACCTGGACGATACCGGTAGCAAGCTGACGCCGTTCGGCCTGCACACCTTCGGCGTGGCGCCGAAGCCGGAGCTGCGCAATGCCACCGCGCGCGCCGTGGTCAGCCTCGACACCACGTCGACGGCGGAACAGAAAACCAAGCGTATCGCCCAGCTGGAAAACGACATCGAACGCAGCGCCGGGCTGGAACTGGAGCGCTTGATGCAGGCGCTGTCCGGCCGCTACATCCCGACCGGCGCCAGCGCCGACCTGGTACGCAATCCCGATGCACTGCCGACCGGCCGCAATTTCTTCGGCCTCGATCCGTCGCGCATCCCGAGCAAGACCACCTATGAAGCCGGCTACAAACTGGCGCAGCAGCTGGCGGAGGACTATCGCAAGCGCCACGGCGTCTGGCCGGACAAGTTGAGCATGAACCTGTGGGGCGTCGAAACCTCGCGCCACGAGGGCATCATGGAAGCGCAGGCGATGGCGTTGATGGGCGTGCGTCCGACCTGGGACGAGCGTGGCCGCGTGACCGGCGTGGAAGCGCTGACGCGCAAGCAGCTGGGCCGCCCGCGCGTGGACGTGACGCTGATCTCGTCCGGCCTGTTCCGCGACCTGTTCGGCAACCTGCTGACGCTGATGGACCAGGCGGCGCAGCTGGCGCAGAAGCAGGACGACAACGCTCCCGGCGAAGACGGCAACGTGATGCAGGCGCACAGCCGCAGGACCGTCGCCGCCTTGCAGGCCAGCGGCATCGGCGCCGAGGAGGCGCAGCGCATGGCGTCCGTGCGCATCTTCGGCCTGCCGAGCGGCGCCTACGGCACGCAGATCGAGAAGCTGATCCCGCTGACCAACGCCTGGCAGAACGAGAAGGAAGTGGCGGACGTCTTCATCAACCGCATGAGCCATCCGTTCGGCGCCGGCTACTGGGGCGACGACAAGGCCGATCCCGGCCAGCGCCGCGAGTTGTTCAGGCAGGCCATCAGCGGCAGCAAGATCGCGCTGCACAGCCGCTCCAGCAACCTGTTCGCGACGTTGGACAACGACGACTTCTTCCAGTACCTGGGCGGCACCGCGATGGCGATCCGCAGCGTGGACGGCAAGACGCCGGAGGTGATGGTCAGCGACCTGTCCAACCCGCGCAAGCCGGGCCACAAGACGCTGGAGCAGTACATGGGCCAGGAGATGCAGGCCCGCTACCTGAATCCGCGCTGGGCCGACAGCATGCTGAAGGAAGGCTATTCCGGCGCGCGCTACATCAACCGTGTGGTCGACTACCTGTGGGCCTGGCAGGTCACCGTGCCGGAAGTGGTGGACGGCGGCAAATGGCAGCGCATGTACGACACCTATGTGGAAGACCGCCACGGCCTGAAGGTGCGCGAGCGCTTCGCCAGCAGCGGCAACCTGCGCGCCTTCCAGGCCATCACCGACCGCATGCTGAGCGCGATCGAACGCGGTTACTGGAAGCCGAGCGACGCGGTGCGCGAAAAGCTGGTGCAGCAAAACGCGCAGGCGATCAAGGATGCCGGCGTGTCGTGCAGCGCCGATTCGTGCAGCAAGGCGACGATGAAAATCGCGCCGCAGTTCAGCGGCCAGTTCGTGCCCAACGTGGGCACCAACGCGGCGGTCGCGCGCGGTGCTGCGGCTGCCGGCCGTGCCGGCGGATCTGCATCATCGGCGCCAGCCGCGCAACCTCCGGCGCCAACGGCCACGCAGCAGCAGACCGACGCCGCCATGCAGAACGCGGTGGCGGACTTGCAGGCGTTGCAGGCCAAGGCACAGGAGCTGCCGCCGCCCACGCCCACGCCCGCGCACGCGAAGAACAAACCGGCCGAGCCGGCGCCGAAGGCCAAGGCAGATGCCGCCGACGCCAAGGTCAATGGCTTTGAAATGCAAACGCTGGCCAACCTGACGCCGGTGCAGAAGACCGTCGGCACGCTGGCGCTGCTGGCGCTGGCCGCCGCGCTGATCGGCGTCGGCTACGTCGGCCGCCGGAATAAATTGAGTAAATTGAAGGGGTACTTATGATCGTCAAATCCATCGTCGCGCTGGTGGCGGGCCTGCCGCTTGCATCGCATGCCGACGAGCAGGCCGCAGCCGCTGCGACCACCATGGCTGCGGTGGAAGTGCGTGGCCACTACGACAACGGCGTCGGCACCTCCAGCGCCGCCAGCCAGGGCTCGGTGACGGCGGCGCTGATCGCCAACCGTCCGGCGCTGCGTCCCGGCGAGCTGCTGGAGTTCGTGCCCGGCGTGATCGTCACGCAGCACAGCGGCGACGGCAAGGCCAATCAGTACTTCCTGCGCGGCTTCAACCTCGATCACGGCACCGACTTCGCCACCTTCATCGACGGCATGCCGGTCAATATGCGCACCCACGCGCACGGCCAGGGCTACACCGACCTGAATTTCCTGATGCCGGAGCTGGTGGACCGCATCAACTACAAAAAGGGCCCGTACTACGCGGACGAAGGCGACTTCGCCTCCGCCGGCGCGGCGCACCTGGGGCTGGCGAACAAGCTGAAGGAAAACACCGCCAGCGCGACGGTGGGCGGGCACCAGTACTACCGCGCCAACCTGACCGGTTCGACGCCGCTGGGCGAGGGCAACCTGGTCTACGGCGCGGAGCTGGGCCACAACAACGGTCCGTGGGTCAGCCCGGAAGCCTTCCACAAAAGCCTGGGCGTGCTGCGCTACAGCCAGGGCGGCGGCGACAAGCAGTTCAGCGTCACCGGCATGTTCTACCGGGGCGCCTGGTACGCCAGCAACCAGATCCCGCTGCGCGCGGTGCGGAGCGGCGAGATCAGTCCCTACGGCGCCATCGACACCAGCGACGGCGGCATCACCTCGCGTTACAGCCTGTCCGCCACACTGCGCCAGCGCACCAGCGACACGCTGTTGCAGGCCAATGCCTACGTGGTGCAATCGAGCCTGGACCTGTACAACGACTTTACCTACTTCCTCAATGATCCGGTCGACGGCGACCAGTCGCGCCAGACCGAGAAGCGCCGCATGGCGGGCTTCGACGTGGCGCAAACCTGGTTCGGAAAATGGGGCGGACTGGAAGTGAACAACAAGGTGGGCCTGCAAGGGCGTTACGATTACCTGTCGCCGCTGGCGCTGTACAGCACCGTCAAGCGCCAGATCACCGGCACCATTACGCAGTCGAAGGTCAAGGAGGCGAATGCGTCGGTCTACTTCGAGAACACGGTGCAGTGGCGCGAGTGGCTGCGCACCACGGCCGGTCTGCGCTACGACCGTTACCGCTTCGATGTCAGCAGCAATATCGCCGAGAATACCGGCAAGGTAGGCGAGGGCATGACGTCGCCGAAGATGTCTGTGGTGCTGGGTCCATGGGCCAAGACGGAATTCTTCATCAACTACGGCGAGGGCTTCCACAGCAACGACGCGCGCGGCACCACCGTGCACCTGACGCCGAAGGAACGCGAGCCGATCGACCCAGTCACGCCGCTGGTCAAGACGCGCGGCGCGGAACTGGGCATGCGTACCGAGATCGTGCCCGGCTTGCAAAGTTCGATGGCCTTGTGGAAGCTGCGTTCGGCGTCCGAGCTGGTGTTCTCCGGCGACGCCGGCGATACGGCGGCCAGCCGTGGCAGCTATCGTTCGGGCATCGAGTGGAACAACCACTACATCGCCACGCCATGGCTGTTGTTCGACCTGGACCTGGCCTACTCGCGCGCTCACTACACCGAGCATGACGATGTGGGCGACTACATTCCGGGCGCGATCGGCAAGGTGGCGTCGTTCGGCGCCACCATCACCGATATCGGTCCGTGGTCCGGCGCGTTCCAGATGCGTTACTTTGGTCCGCGTCCGCTGATCGAGGATAACAGCCAGCGTTCGGCGACGACGGCGATTGCGTATGCGCGGGTGGGCTACAAGATCGACCGGCGCTGGGCGGTGTCGTTGGATGCCTTCAATCTGTTCGACCGCAAGTCCAGCGATGTGGACTACTACTACCCCTCGCGCTTGCAGGGCGAGCCGGCCGAAGGCGTCAACGACATCCACTACCATCCGGTGGAGCCGCGCACCTTGCGCCTGACGTTGAAGGCTATGTTCTGACGAACATCCAGATGGTCAGCACGGCGCCGACGATCACGACGAAGCCGCGCATGACCTTTTCCGGCAGGCGGTGAACCAGCCATCCGCCGCACAAGCCGCCGGCGATGCCGCCCGCGCACAACGCCAGCGCGGCCGGCCAGCTGATCAAGCTGGAGGTGGCGAAGATCAGCGTGGCGGCGGCGTTCATCGCCATCGCCAGCACGTTCTTGGTGGCGGCGGCGGTGCGCACCTGCTGGCCGGCGATGGTCAGCGCGGCCAGCATCAGGAAGCCGATGCCGCCACCGAAGTAGCCGCCGTAGACGGCGATGCAGCTTTGCACCAGCACCAGCGTCCAGCGCGGCATGCTGCCGGCGGCGTGCAGCGGTTTCTTGCGGAAGCTGCCCCACGCGAACACGCTGGTGGCGAACAGCACCAGCCACGGCACCAGCCGCGCGAAGAACGACGGCGGCGTATTCAATAGCAGGATGGCGCCGAAGATGCCGCCGATGGCGCTGATGATCAGCATCTGCTTGAACGTCAGCGGTCCGACATCGCCTGCCAGATTGCGGCCGGCGTAGGCGGAGGTGATCTGGCTGGGGAATAGCGCGATGGTGGACGTCATGTTGGCGGCCAGCGGATTCAGGCCGGCCAGCAGCAGCGCGGGGAAGGTGATGAACGAGCCGCCTCCGGCCAGTGCATTCTGCACGCCGGCCATGAGACCGGCGGCGGCGACCATCAGGACGATGTGGATTTCAAGTGGCGGGACAGGCGGCATGGGGGCTCGAAAGTGTTCGGGTAAACGATTAATTATAACCGTGTACTGAATATCGTTCCTGGCGCTGTACGGATGTTGTTAATGCTACTATCTTGGCATGACAACACCCTATCAACTCTATTACTGGGACGGCCTGCAAGGCCGCGGCGAATTCGTGCGGCTGGTGCTGGAGGAAGCGGCGGCGCCGTATGTGGACGTGGCGCGGCACAAGCAGGGCATGCCGGCGCTGCTGTCCTGCCTTGATGGTGAACAGGTCGAGCATCCATCGTTCGCGCCGCCGGTGCTGCGCGCGGGCGAGCTGCTGATCGGGCAGACGGCCAACATCCTGATGTACCTCGGCCCCCGCCACGGCTTGGCGCCGCGCGCGGAGGCGGGGCGGCTGTGGGCCAACCAGCTGCAACTGACCATCGCCGACATGGTCAACGAGGTGCACGATACCCATCATCCGATCGCGGTCAGCAAATACTACGAAGAACAGAAGAAGGAAGCGAAGGCGCGCACCAAAGGCTTCCGCGAGGAGCGCATACCGAAGTTCCTCGATTACTTCGAGGGGGTAGTGGCGCGCAATCCGGGACGGGGCGGTTATGCGGTCGGCTCGAAGCTGACGTATGTGGACCTGTCGCTGTTCCAGCTGGTGGAGGGCTTGCGCTATGCGTTCCCGAAGACGATGGCGCGGCTGGAGCCGTCGTATCCGGCGCTGGTCGCCTTGCGCGACAAGGTGGCGCTGCGGCCCAACATCGCGGCCTACCTCAAGTCCAAGCGGCGGATAGCGTTCAATGAGGACGGCATCTTCCGCCGCTATCCGGAGCTGGACAAATAATCAGGCCGCGCTGGTGACGGGATAGCCCGCATCGGCGATGGCTGATTTCAACGGCGCCAGCAGGCTGGCGCTGTCTATCCTGACGGTCTTGCTGGCCAGGTCGATCTGCACTTTTGCGGCCGCATCGACCGCCTGCACCGCCTTGGTCACCGCGCCCACGCAATGGCCGCAGCTCATGTTTTCCACTTGCAGCTGATACATCGTCGTACTCCTCAAACTGTTTCGATGATCATACTGTAGCCCTTCCCGTCGTGGGAAGGTCAAGGATTACTTCGTCGTAGGGAAAGATCACGCGCTCTTCCCCGCAGGATTCAAGAACACCGGCCAGTACTAGCGCACGGATATCGGCTTCTACTTCATCCGCATCACGCCCCACGCGCCTTGCTGTTTCGCTGGCGGTCGCCGCCCCCGCGCCACAAAGTATCCTGACAATACTCCGACGATTTGGCGTCAGGACTTCATCCATCAATTCCTGTGTGACAAACGCCATTCTGGCCGACGTTTGCGGTACGCCTGCGTCCCATGCTTGAGAAAAATCTTCCAGGCAGTCCTCCAACGATCTGACTTCAAAGATAACCGTTTTCATGGTTCCACCTCGCAATATCCAGGTAAAAATCCTTTTTCAACTGCCCCAGCGTAGTGAATTTGTATGGTGTTTCTGTGGAGCCGAAATGGCGGTGGTCGCCTTTGGTTACTTCGTTGTCAAAGCGAACCACGCATTTGCTACCTACCACATATGCCAGTCGATATTTATAGGAGTGGAAGGTATTTGCTTGCCCGGAGCCGGGCAAGCTCCAAATGGCCAGTTCTGCGAATGCGGATGGCGACAGGTGGACGCGGTTTTTTAGAATTAGGGTTGCCTTCTTCGCGCCCATGGTGCCCCCGTAAATTGGGATTGTCAATTGAGCTAAACAGTAGCGCAATGTAGACAATTCGTATGAACTTTGATCAGCTATTCCGATCGCATGTCCAAGGGAGCGATATTTTTTTTGGGGGGGGCGCCTCAATCCTCGGGCGGATCGTTCAGTTTGGCCAGGTCCAGGCTGACCAGCGCCCAGATGCCGCCGGCGTAGTCCGGCTCGCGGGAGAGGAATTCCACTTCGGAGGGTTTGATTTCAAACGCCTTGCCCTGCTCGACCAGTTGGCCGACGTGGCCGTAGATGGCCTTGGTGGCGTTGCTCATGGCCTTGTCCACCGTGTCGCCGGTGGTGACGCAGCCGGGGATGTCCGGCACGGTGACACCGTACTTGGTGTTGCCTTTTTTTCGGATCAGGATAGGGATGTCCATGGTCTTACCTCGGGTGTGGTCCGAAAGTCTGGCGAAATCAATGACTTGCAGTGTCTAGTGTCATACAGGTTGCTGCCGGTTTCAAGCACTTTCGTGGCTGACGCCGCCATTATTGTGCAATGCATTAAAGATTGACATCAGAATCCGCCTACGATACTATTTAAATAATTCTTAAGAACATCTTAAGTTACTATAATGCAATTGTCCTTCCGGCCCCTCACCCCTGTGCCAGGCTTGCATTTCGCTTCGATCATCTCCACCTCTAGACAGGGATACGCATGAAATCCATCAAATTCGCCGCAGTTGCACTCGCTTTGGCCGCCTTTGGCAGCTCCAACGCCGCCGTCATCACTTTCCAGACCGGCAGCTCCAGCGCCGGCCCGCTGGCCACCGCGCAGGACTACAGTTCGGTGGTTGACGCGGCAGTCTTCGGCGGCCACTCGACCGTCCTCAGCAGCTACGACAACGTGTCCAATAATGGGCTGTTCGGCGCCGGCACGACCAATATCGCCTTCAAGTCGACCATCGATTTCGGCCTGAGCGCCGCCGGCACCTATTCGTTCCGCGCCGGCGTCGACTTCGGCCGCGGCGGCGCCGTGTTCCTGGACGGCCAGGCCGTCGCGTTGAACACCAATGACATGTGGTGGAACTACAGTTACAGCACCACCAATGGCTCGTTCCTGATCAACAACCAGGCCCTGTCGGCTGGCAACCACACGCTGACCATCTACGGCCTGGAAGGCTGCTGCGATGGCGGCCAGCAGGTGCAATACGCTGCCGCCAACGGCAATTTCCAGAGCTTCAGCGCCACCACGCTGGCCCCGGTGCCGGAACCTGAAACCTATGCCATGCTGCTGGGCGGCCTGGCCCTGGTAGGCGGCTACGCCCGTCGCCGCAACAACAAAGCCTGATAGAAAAAAGAAGCCCCGCCGGCATTGCTGCGGGCGGGGCTAACAGGTACGAGTTTATTCTACTACAGTTACAACACCTCGCTGGCGTGGTCGGCCAGGCGCGAGCGTTCGCCGCGCGCCAGGGTCACGTGACCGCTGTGCGACCAGCCCTTGAAGCGATCCACCACATACGTCAGGCCGCTCGAGCCTTCGGTCAGGTAAGGCGTGTCGATCTGCGCGATATTGCCCAGGCAAAGAATCTTGGTGCCCGGACCGGCACGCGTGACCAGGGTCTTGACCTGCTTGGGCGTCAAGTTCTGCGCTTCGTCAATGATCAGGAACTTGTTGACGAAGGTGCGGCCGCGCATGAAGTTGAGCGACTTGATCTTGATGCGCGAGCGGATCAGGTCTTGCGTCGCCGCGCGGCCCCATTCGCCACCGTCCGAATCGGACTTGTTGAGCACCTCGAGGTTGTCGTCGAAGGCGCCCATCCATGGCGACATCTTCTCTTCCTCGGTGCCCGGCAGGAAACCGATGTCTTCACCGACCGGCACCGTCACGCGGGTGACGATGATTTCGTTGTAGAGCTTGGTTTCCAGCACTTGCGCCAGGCCTGCGGCCAGGGCCAGCAGGGTCTTGCCGGTACCGGCCTGGCCCAGCAGGGTGACGAAGTCGCATTCCGGATTCATCAGCAAGTTCAAGGCGAAGTTCTGCTCGCGGTTGCGGGCGGTGACACCCCACACATTGTTCTTGTTGTGGCTGAAGTCGCGCAAGGTCTGCAGCACGGCGGTCTTGCCGTTGATCTGCTTGACCTGGCCGTAGAACGGCGTTTCGCCATTCTTAGGCTCGAGGAAGATGAACTGGTTGACCAGCAGCGAAGGCACGAACGGACCGGTGACGCGATAGAACGTCGCGCTCTGGCCGTTCTTGTTTTCCTGCCACGATTCCAGGTCCTTGCCGTGCTTGGTCCAGAAATCGTCCGGCAGCTGGACGATGCCCGAGTACAGCAGGTCGGTGTCTTCCAGCACGTGGTCGTTGAAGTAGTCCTCGGCCGGCAGGCCCAGCGCGCGCGCCTTGATGCGCATGTTGATGTCCTTCGACACCAGCACCACAGGGCGGCCTTCCTGTTCCGCTTCCAGCGAGCGGACCACGGACAGGATCTGGTTGTCGGCTTTACCAACCGGCAGTCCGACCGGCAGGTCTGCCGTTTGCAGGCGCGTCTGGAAGTACAGGCGGCCCTTGGCGTCCTTGTTGCCCAGCTTGGATAGCGGGATGCCGTTCTCGATGGCGTCGTCGTCGGTGTTGGAGACCAGCGCGTCCAAAGTGCGCGACACCTGGCGGGCATTGCGCGCCACCTCGGTCATGCCCTTCTTGTGGTTGTCCAGCTCTTCCAGCGTCATCATCGGCAGGTAGACGTCGTGCTCTTCAAAGCGGAACAGCGACGATGGATCGTGCATCAGCACGTTGGTGTCGAGCACGAACAGCTTGGTGGTGCCGGTCTGGTCGGCGTGACGGCTGGTCGACGACTTGATCGCCACTTCATGCGGCTTGTGCTTGGCCGGGTGCGGCGCCTCGGCGGTGATCGGCGTGACCTTGCCGCGTGCGGCAGGTACGGGCTTGGCCTTGGCGGCCGGCTTGGCCACGGCTGGCGCGATGCCGGCGGCGGCGTTCTTCAGTACGGCAGGCGCGGCCTTCAGTACGGCGGCCACGGCTTTGGACTTGGTGCTGGTTTTAGGGGTTTCTACTTTGGCTTTTGCTACAGGCACTGCTTTGACAGGCGCCGCTTTCTTCGGCGCGGGCGCGACTTCAGCCACCGCTGCTATAGCGGGAACTGGACGCGGCCCTGTCGCTTTTGGATAATCTTTCGCCAGAAGTAAAGTCGCTGGCTTACTAGGTAATTTTGGCAGTGGCATCAGGATCTCATTTGAAGAATATCTGGAGGAATCCGCCCATAGGCGCAGCGCGCTTCCTGGTGTGGGAAGCGTTGGGACCGGATGGGGTGGATGCTGGGTAAAACAGGTTTAAAGACTGCCGACGGGCGCTCATCATGCCCGGAGAAAGTACCGCGTGGTGGCCGGCTGGCCACCATGTAGGGTGGAGGTGTGAAATACAGTGATGACTCAAAATGACTGGATACGCTTGGTTCGGTTGAGCAACTCTGGAAGCTGCAACACGCATCCTGTAACTAAGCCTGACGCGCTACAAATTCCAGCACTTCATCGACGTGACCCGCTACCTTCACGCCTCTCCATTCTTTCACCAATTGACCATGAGCGTCAATCACAAACGTACTACGTTCGATGCCGCGCACCGTCTTGCCGTACATTTGCTTCATCTTCATGACGCCAAACTGCAGGCAAACCGCTTCGTCGGGGTCGGAAATCAGTTCGAAGGGCAGGCCCAGCTTGGTTTTGAAGCTTTCGTGCGAGCGCAGGCTATCGCGGCTGACGCCATAGATTTCGGCGCCGGCGGCCTGGAATTGCTCGTACAGGTCGCGGAAAGCCATGTTTTCGGTGGTGCAGCCGGGAGTGTTGTCCTTGGGGTAGAAGAACAGCACGGTATGGCGCGCCGGGCGGCCCGACAGCTGGAAGGTCTGGCCGCTGGTCATGGCGGCGGAGAAATCGGTTACAACGGTAGGGCTATCAGCCACAGGCAGTCTCCTGAACGGTAGGCATTAAGAACGGGCGGCGCCCTGTACGATCAGCTGTCCGGAACGACCCGGCAGCTCGCCCCAGGTGATCGGGCAAACCGGCAGGGTCTGATGCCGGACCTTCTGATGGTAATCGGCCATCGACGCCAGTTGGTAACCCTGCGCCTTCCATCCGGCCAACAACTGCTCGAATATGGGGGCGAGTTTTTGCCCTTCAAGCTCGGAATGCAAAGTATATACGTGGTCGCGGGTGGCGCCGGCCGTCAGCTTGAGCAGGAAGGCGGCGATGTTGCCGGTGCCGATGGTGACGCCGTCGATCTCGCGGCCCAGCAGCTCATCCAAGGTCGGCAGCGTGGTCGGTAGCTGGATGTGGGACAGCACCTTGTCGCCGTCGGACAGGCGGTGCGGACCGTCGGCCGGATTGGCCAAGGTGCCGTTCTCGTTGAGCACGCAGCGGCCGTCGGATGCGTAGGCGTAGCCGGCGGTGTCGTGCTCGGCGAAGGCGGCGTTGTTCATCTGCCAGCCGGCCGCGCCGTGGGTGCGCGGCGCGCTGCCGAACACCTGCGTGTAGCGGGCGGCGGCCTTGCGCATCATGTTGGTGGACCAGGCGCCGTCGCGCTTGGCGACGTTGTCCTGCCACAGCACGTGGTCCCAGGTGTGGATGCCGCATTCGAAGCCGGCGTCGCGCACGGAGTGCATCTGCCCGGCGCATTCCCTGCCGATGTCCGGACCCGGCAGCAGGGTGCCGTACATCAGCGTCTTGATGCCGTAATGCTCGACCACGGAAGTGCGCGAGACTTTGCTGAAGAAGCCCGGACGCAGTGCGCGGCGCAGCGCCCAGCCGGTGTGGTCCGGTCCCAGCGAAAACAGGAAGGTGGCCTGGGCGTTGTGCGCCTTGAGCATGGTCACCAGGTGCATGGTGCCTTCACGGGTGCCGCGGTAGGTGTCGACGTCTATCTTCAACACCATCAACGGCGCTTGCGGTTGCAAAGTCTCGGTCAAATCTTAGTCCATCAGTTTTTGTGCTTCGGCCACCTGGCCACGGTAGGCGTCGAAGATTTTCTTCAGCGCGTCAGCCATGGTGGTGGTCGGTTGCCAGTTCAGCTCTTCGCAGGTGTTGGTGATCTTCGGCACGCGGTTCTGCACGTCCTGGTAGCCGGTGCCGTAGTAGGCGCCCGACGTGGTCTCGACGATCTTGACCTTGGCGGCGCCTTCGGCGTACTCCGGGTACTGCGGCGCCAGCGCCAGCATCATGGTGGCCAGTTCGCGGATCGAGTAGTTGTTGACCGGGTTGCCGATGTTGTAGATCTTGCCCGAAGCGGCGCCATCCTTGTTGTCGATGATCTTCATCAGCGCGTCGATGCCGTCGTCGATGTCGGTGAACGCGCGTTTCTGCGCGCCGCCGTCGACCAGCGAGATGTTCTCGCCGCGCACGATGTGGCCGAAGAACTGCGTCACCACGCGCGACGAGCCTTCTTTCGGCGTGTGGATGGAATCGAGGCCGGCGCCGATCCAGTTGAACGGACGGAACAGCGTGAAGTTCAGGCCTTCCATGCCGTAGCCCCAGATCACGCGGTCCATCAGCTGCTTGGCGTTGGAATAGATCCAGCGCGGCTTGTTGATCGGGCCGCAGACCAGTTCCGAATTCTCGGGATCGAACTCGGCGTCGTGGCACATGCCATACACTTCCGAGGTCGACGGGAACACCAGGTGCTTGCCGTACTTGGCGGCCGAGCGCACGATGGGCAGGTTGGCCTCGAAGTCCAGTTCGAACACGCGCAGCGGCGCCTTGACGTAGGTCGACGGCGTGGCGATGGCCACCAGCGGCAGGATCACGTCGCATTTCTTGACGTGGTACTCGACCCATTCCTTGTTGATGGTGATGTCGCCTTCGAAGAAGTGCATGCGCGACTTGTAGGCCTCGTTCTCCAGCACGTCGGTGATGCGGTCGGTGCTCATGTCCATGCCGTAGACATGCCAGTCGGTCGTTTCCAGGATGCGTTTCGACAGGTGATGGCCGATGAAGCCGTTGACGCCGAGGATGAGGACTTTTTTCATGTGATAGTTACCCAGGTAATGTTCATTGTCCGCCGGCGGACAGGTCCGCCAGGCGGGATTGCAACTGCTCAGCCGTTACGGGTTCGCCGTCGGCCGTCAAGGCGGAAATCGTCAGCATGCGGCCATCGCCGCACACGCCAAAGATGCAATTATCCACTACTGTCAAGCCCGGTGGCAAACTTAGCGATACAACATTGCCGAAATTGCCAGACAATCGCGCCCGTTGCAGCACGTATCGTACACCGCCGATATCGGTGAAGGCGCCGGGGTAGGGCGGGGCCACGGCACGGTGCAGATTGTACACATCCTGCGCCGGCAGCAGCCAGTTGATGCGGCCGTCCTCGGGCTTGCGGCCGCCGAAATAGCCGCCCTTGGCCAGGTCGTTCTTCAGGCGCGGCGCCGTGCCGTCCAGCAGCGACGGCAGCACGCGCCACAGCGCCTGCTCGGCCGCCACGGTGACCTTGCCGAACACCTCGAAGGCGGTGTCGTCCGGCAGCACCGGCACTTCCATCTGCGCCACGATGGCGCCGGCGTCCGGCTTGACGGTCATCTCGTGCAGCGTGGCGCCGGTGACGGTGGCGCCGTGCAGCACCGCCCAGTTGACCGGCGCGCGGCCGCGGAACTCCGGCAGCAGCGAGCCGTGCATATTGAACGCGGGGGCCACCGCCAGCAGCTCGGCCGGCAGCATGTTGCGGTAGTAGAAGCTGAACATCAGGTCGGGCTTGATCGCCTTGACCTGCTCCAGCAGCTCGGGCGACTTGGCGTCGGCCGGCGTGATGTAGGGGATGCCTTCGGCCTGGCACAGCGAAATCACCGATTCGAACCAGATGTTTTCGTTGGCGCTGTCCTCGTGCGTGACCACCAGCGCGACATCGACGCCGCCGGCCAGCAGCACCTTCAGGCAGCGCACGCCGACGTTGTGGTAGCCGAAGACGACGGCGCGTTGCGGTTTGTTGAAATCAGTCATGGCCTCGGCCTACGGTACGTTTTTCCACACCGGCCGGCACGTCGAGCGACTGGCCGGGTTTTTGTTCCAGTATCGTTTGTACCACGTAGCGCGGGCGCGCGCGCACTTGCTGGAAGATGCGGCCGACGTATTCGCCCAGCAGGCCGATGCCGAACAGGATGGTGCCCATGAAGAAGAAGGCGATCGCGAACAGCGTGAACAGGCCTTCCGCTTCCGCGCCCAGGAACAGGCGGCGCACCAGCAGCACGAACACCAGCAGGCCCGAGGCCAGCGACAGCAGGATGCCGAACATCGAGAAGAATTGCAGCGGCACCAGCGAGAAGCCGGTGACCAGGTCGAAATTCAGGCGGATCAGGCTGTACAAGGAGTACTTCGATTCGCCGGCCGCGCGTTCCTCGTGCTCGACGATGATCTCGGTCGGCTTGCGGGAGAAGCGGTAGGCCAGCGCCGGCACGAAGGTGTTGACCTCGCCGCACTGGTTGACCAGGTCGATCACATTGCGGCCGTAGGCGCGCAGCATATTGCCCTGGTCGGTGATCTTGATGTTGGTGATCTTCTCGCGCAGCTGGTTCATGGCCTTGGAGGCGTAGGTGCGCCAGGCCGAATCCTGGCGCTTGCGGCGGATCGAGCCGACGTAGTCGTAGCCTTCGCGGATCTTGGCCACCAGGTTGCCGATTTCCTCGGGCGGGTTCTGCAGGTCGGCGTCGAGCGTGATCATGATGTCGCCGCGCGAGGCTTCGAAGCCCGCCAGGATCGCCATGTGCTGGCCGTAGTTACCATTGAACAGCACCACGCGGGTGACGTCGGGACGCAGGCGGAACTGCTCGGCCAGGATGGAGACCGAGTTGTCGCGGCTGCCGTCGTTGACGAACACGATCTCGTAGGTCGTGCCGAGCTTGTCGAGCGCCGGATACAGGCGGTCGAACAAGGACTGCAGGCCGGCCTGCTCGTTGTAGATGGGGATGACGACGGTAATTTCAGGTTTCATCAACGACACGCTCATTTGATCAAGATCGCTTTCACGGCGGCGACGGCACGGTCGACGTCGGCCGTGGTCATGGCATAGAACATCGGCAGGGTCACGGTCAGGCGGCCGATTTTTTCCGATACGGGGAACATGCCCTCCTTGAAGCCGCGCTCGCGGTACATGGTGAACAGGTGGATGGGCGCGTAGTGGTAGCCGGTGCCGATGTTGAACCGTTCCTGCATCGCGCGCATGAAGTCGGCGCGGGTGGTCGGGCCGTGATCGGGCAGCACGATCTGGAACAGGTGGTAATTGCTGGTCTCGAAGGCCTGCAGCGGCAGCTGGGCGCCGGACTGCGCTTCGAATTCGGGGCCGAACGCCTGGTAGTAGTGGCGCGCCAGGTTGCGGCGGTGCGCGGTGATGTTGTCGATGTTGGCGAACTGGCCCAGGCCGATGGCGGCCATGATGTCGCTCATATTGTACTTGCCGCCGAGGACGTCGACATCGATGCCGTCGACGCCGCTGCGGGTCACGCCCTGCAGGCGGTATTTCTCGGCCAGCTTGGCCTCTTCCATGTTGTTGAGCACCAGCGCGCCGCCTTCGCCGGTGGTGATGTTCTTGTTGGCCTGGAAGCTGAACGAGACGAAGTCGCCGAACGAGCCGATGCGCTTGCCGTTCCACTCGGAACCGAAAGCCTGGGCCGCGTCTTCGATCACGCGCAGATTGTGTTTCTTGGCGATGGCGTACAGGCGGTCCATGTCGACGGGCAGGCCGGACAGGTAGACCGGGATGATGGCCTTGGTACGCGGGGTGATCGCGGCTTCGACCTGGTCCAGGTCGATGTTGCGGGTGACCGGGTCGATGTCGGCGAACACCGGCGTGGCGCCCACCTCGATGATGACGTTGGCGGTGGCGACCCAGGAAATGGAGGTGGTGATGACTTCATCGCCGGCGCCGATGCCGGCGATGCGCAGCGCGATCTCCATGGTGCAGGTGCCGGAATTGAAGGTGCGCACAGGGCGGCCGCCAAAATACTCGGACATCTGGGCTTCGAAGGCGGCCACTTTGGGGCCGCTGGTGATCCAGCCGGAACGCAGCACGTCGCTGACGGCGGCGATGGTGGCCTCATCGATCGTAGGTTTCGAAAAAGGCAAGAAAGGTAAGGCAGAGGTCATGGGGGTCACTCTCGTTATTGATACGGCTGATGGCCGCATTCTAAATTGTTCGTCAGGTCCGCGCCAGCAAGGCGACGCCCACCAGGATGATGCCGATGGCGACCATGCGCTGCACCGTCAGCGCTTCGCCGAACATATACCAGGCGCCGACCGCGGCGACCACGTAGCCCAGCGACAGCATCGGATAGGCGATCGTCACGTCGACCCGCGACAGCGCGATGATCCACACCACCACCGACAGCACATAGCAGGTCAGGCCGCCGATGATGGGCAGCTGCATCGCCACCTTGAGGCCGACCGAGAACAGATTGTCCATGGTCAGATGGATCGCGCCGACGTTGTTGGCGCCCGCCTTGAGCAGCAGTTGGGCGAGGGCGTTCAGCAGCACGCCGGCGAAGATAAAACCGAAAGTTGCAATATTCATGAGTACTCTTGATAAGTTACAGGTTGGCCACGACAACGCGGCGTGTATCTTCAGCCACCACGCGCATGGCCAGGCCGTCGTCCTTCAGCTCTTCGTACTTCTCCGGGCTGAGGATGGCCAGTACTTTGACGCCTTGCTTGATGTGTTCATTCCACAGCACCACGAAGGCATCGACGGTCGGGATCGACAGCTCCGGCTGCTGGCGCAGGCCGAAGGTGAACTCATCCCAATAGTCGACCAGCACCACGGTGCGTTGCAGGTAGAAGGTCATCGACTGCTCGTAGGTGTTGACCGAATAGATCCTGGTGTCGGGCTTGAGCTCCGGCAGCATCTTCAGCGCCACCGCTTTGCCGGAGCGCATTTTGCCATAGGGTTCGAAGCCGGTCAGTATCAATTGGGTGGCGACGAAGCCGGCGATGGCCATGGTGAGCACGGTCAGGTCGCGGCGCAGGTGGCGCGCATGCAGCAGCGCCAGCGCGCCGCCGGCGGCGGCGACGATGCCGGCCATCAGCACCCACGGCTGGTAGGCTTCCAACAGCGCGGTTTCCTCGGGATGGCGCACCGCCATGGTGACCATCTGCGGCACGGCGGCCACGCCGGCCACGCCGATCAGCACCAGCAGGCCGGCGGCGATCATGCGGCTGCGGCGCGAGGCCTGCTCCAGGTCGACCGCGATCAGCAGGGCCAGCGCCGGGAAGATCGGCAGGATGTAGCCGGGCAGCTTGGAGCTGGAATAGCTGAAGAAGAAGAAAATGAACACGGCCCAGATCAAGAGCAGCAGCTTGGGCTGGAACACACCGTTGCGTTCGCGCCGCACGGCGCCCCACAACGCCTGCGGCAGCAGGCCCAGCCACGGCACGATGCCGGGCACCAGCATCACGAAGAAGTAGTACCACGCGCCTTCGCGGTGGTGGGTCTTGAGGAAGAAGCGTTCCCAGTGCTCGTGCACGAAGAAGAAGTAGGGCTGCTCGGGGTTGCGCAGCGCCACCAGCACGAACCACGGCGCGGCGACGGCGAAGAACAGCAGCAGGCCCTTGCCCAGGTGCAGGCGCTTCCAGATGGCGAGATCGCCCGACAGCGCCGAGTACAGCACCAGCACCGCGCCCGGCAACACCAGGCCGATCAGGCCCTTGGCCAGCACCGCCAGCGCCATGCCGGCCCAGCAGACCAGCATCCAGTTGCGGCGTTCGGCCGCGCCGGCGCCGTCGCGCTGGGCGACCATGACCGCGCACAGCACCACGGTCATCATGCCCGACAGGCTCATGTCGAGCGAATCGATCTGGCCGGAGGCGACCCAGAACAGGCTGGAGCCGAGCGCCAGCGCGGCGTAGAAGCCGGCGCGGGCGCCGAACACGCGGTTGCCGGCGTAGCCGGTCAGCAGCACGCCGCCCAGGCCGCACAGGCCGGTCCACAGGCGCGCCTGCCACTCGCCCAGGCCGAACACGGCGAACGAGGCCGCGTTCATCCAGGTTTGCAGCGGCGGCTTTTCAAAATACTTGATGCCGTTCAGGCGGGTGGTGATCCAGTCGCCGGTGCTGAACATCTCGCGCGCCATTTCGGCGTAGCGGCCCTCGTCGGGCGGCACCAGCGTGCGCACGCCCAGCACGTACAGCCAGACGATGACGAACGCGGCCAGCAGCGACCAGACGATTTTCTTGGAGTTGTACAGGTCGTTCATCAGGCGGGGTTGCCCTCGTGGTCGATCGAGTTGTCAATGATCAGGGCCAGCGTGACCTTGCGGCCTTCGCCCATCAGGATGTTGTAGGTGCGGCAGGCGGCCTGGCTGTCCATGCATTCGACGCCGATGCGGCGCATGGTCAGCGCGGCCGTCAGGCGCGGGTGGATGAAGCGCTGTTTGGCGCCGGTGCCGAGGATGACCACGTCCGGGCTGTCGGCGCCGATGGTGTCGAAATGCTCTGCGGTAATAGATTCGAAGGTGGGGGCGTCCCAGGCGCGCGGCGGGATTTCCGGCAGCACGATCAGGCTGTAGTTGTAGCGCTGGGCGTTGATTTCGACGCCGGTTTCATCGTAACCGGTCACAGTCTGGTATTTTTGAGTATCGCTGGCGTGGAGCTTCATGACAGAAATCGTGGGTTTAGTCGGCAAAAGAAGCGCCATTGTAGCGTTTTTCCGGGGTGATCCTGCGCTTTCCACCCCTTACAGGTTGATTAAATGGGATGCTTTCGGCAGAATGGATCTTTTCGCATTGCAGCACGGGCCGCCGGGGCGTTTTGGCAGTCCTGAGCGGTTTGCCTCACCTAGACAGGATTTTATTTTGCGACCGATTCAAAAATCGAACAAATTAGCGGAAGTCTGCTACGAGATCCGCGGCCCGGTGCCGGAAAAAGCCCGGCAAATGGAAGAAGAAGGCCATAAGATCACGAAGTTGAATATCGGCAACCTTGCCGTGTTCGGTTTCGATCCGCCCGATGAAATCGTCCAGGACATGAAGATCAACCTGCACAATGCTGCGGGCTACACCGATTCCAAGGGCATGTTCGCGCCGCGCAAGGCCGTGGTGCACTACACCCAGGGCAAGAATATTGCCAATGTGAACATCGAGGATGTGTACCTGGGCAACGGCGCGTCCGAGCTGATCGTCATGTCGATGAACGCGCTGCTCAACACCGGCGACGAAGTGCTGGTGCCGGCGCCCGACTATCCGCTGTGGACGGCGGCGGTGTCGCTGTCGGGCGGCACGCCGGTGCACTATGTGTGCGACGAGATGCAGGACTGGTTCCCGGACATCGAAGACATGCGCCGCAAGATCAATTCCAACACGCGCGCCATCGTCGTCATCAACCCCAATAATCCGACCGGCGCGCTGTACCCGGTCGAGCTGCTGCTGCAGATCATCGAACTGGCGCGCCAGCACCAGTTGATCATCTACGCCGACGAGATCTACGACAAGGTGCTGTACGACGGCGCCGAACACGTCTCTATCGCCTCGCTGGCCGACGACGTGCTGTTCGTCACCTTCAACGGCCTGTCGAAGAACTACCGCGCCTGCGGCTACCGCGCCGGCTGGATGGTGGTGTCGGGCCAGAAAGACCATGCGAAAGATTACATCGAGGGCCTGAACATGCTGGCCTCGATGCGCCTGTGCGCCAACGCGCCGGGCCAGTTTGCCATCCAGACCGCGCTCGGCGGCTACCAGTCGATCCAGGACCTGGTGGGGCCGGGCGGGCGCCTGCTCAAGCAGCGCGACCTGGCCTACAAGCTGCTCACCGATATTCCAGGCGTAACTTGCGTCAAGCCGAAAGCTGCGCTGTACATGTTCCCACGCCTCGATCCGAAGATCTACCCGATCGCGGACGACCAGCAGTTCGCCTACGAGCTGCTGGCCGAAACCAAAGTGCTGATCGTCCAGGGCAGCGGCTTCAACTGGATCGCGCCGGATCACTTCCGCGTCGTGTTCCTGCCGAATTCGGACGATATGATCGAAGCCTTCGGTCGTATCGCCAAGTTCATGGAAGGCTACCGGAAACGTCACGGCGCCAGCTTCTAACAAACAAGTGAAACGATTTATATGAAACCCATCAAAGTAGGTTTGCTCGGCGTCGGTAACGTCGGCGGCGGCACGTTCGACGTGTTGTTGCGCAATCAGGAAGAAATCCGCCGCCGCGCCGGCCGCGGCATCGAAATCGTCGCCGTCTCGGCCCGCAACCTGGAGCGCGCCAAGCTGCGCACCGGCGGCCAGGTCAAGGTGGTGGCCAGCCCGTTCGACATCGTCAACGATCCCGAGATCGACATCGTCGTCGAGCTGATCGGCGGCTACGACCAGGCCAAGGCGCTGGTGCTGCAAGCGATCGCCAACGGCAAGCACGTGGTCACCGCCAACAAGGCGCTGCTGGCCGTGCACGGCAACGAGATCTTCGCCGCCGCGCAAGCGAAGGGCGTGATGGTGGCGTTCGAGGCGGCCGTGGCCGGCGGCATCCCCATCATCAAGGCGCTGCGCGAAGGCCTGACCGCCAACCGCATCGAATGGTTCGCCGGCATCATCAACGGCACCACCAACTTCATCCTGTCCGAGATGCGCGACAAGGGCCTGGACTTCGCCACCGTGCTCAAGCAGGCTCAGGAGCTGGGCTACGCCGAGGCCGACCCGACCTTCGACATCGAAGGCGTGGACGCCGCGCACAAGGCCACCATCATGTCGGCGATCGCCTTCGGCATCCCGGTGCAGTTCGACAAGGCGCACGTCGAGGGCATCTCCAAGCTCAACGCCATCGACATCCGCTACGCCGAGCAGCTGGGCTACCGCATCAAGCTGCTGGGCATCGCCAAGCGCGCCAAGGTCAACGGCGTGGAAGGCGTGGAGCTGCGCGTGCATCCGACCTTGATTCCGGCCAAGCGCCTGATCGCCAACGTCGAAGGCGCGATGAACGCCGTGCTGGTGCATGGCGACGCCGTCGGCGCCACGCTGTACTACGGCAAGGGCGCCGGTTCCGAGCCGACCGCTTCGGCCGTGATCGCCGACCTGGTCGACATCACCCGCCTGGCCACGGCCGACGCCGTGCACCGCGTGCCGCACCTGGCCTTCCAGCCGAACGCGATGACCGATATCGAGATCTTGCCGATGGCGGAAATCACCACCAGCTACTATCTGCGGATGAACGTCAGCGACCAGCCGGGCGTGCTGGCCGACCTGACCCGCATCCTGGCCGACGCCACCATCTCGATCGACGCCATGATGCAGAAGGAGCCGGCGGAAGGCGAAACCCGCACCGACATCATCTTCCTGACGCACCAGACGCAGGAGAAGAACGTGATGGCGGCGATCGCCAAGATCGAAGGCCTGGCCACCGTGTGCGGCAACGTCACCAAGATCCGCCTGGAAAACCTGAGCTGATTCTAGCGGGGTTGGACGAAAAAAAACCGGGCAGCGTCTACGCACGCTGTCCGGTAAAGTCTTGCTCCTATTAACGGGGTACTACTTCCTGGTTACTGCTTACTTCGAAGCGACGGTCAGTTCGCTTTTCACTTCCTTCACGCCCGGCACGGCCGAGGCGACCTGGATCGCCTTGGTGCCGATGTCGGTGCTCGCTACCGAGCCGCTCAGCACAACCACGCCGTCGGTGGTGGTCACGCCGATTTGTTTTTGATCTGCCAGGGAAGCCTTGATTTTGCTGGTGATGGCGTCGTCATTGGTGGCGGTGCCGGTCTTGGCGGCGCCGGCCATCGCGGCTTCGGTCTGGGCGAAAGCGGTGCCGGTGGCGGCAGCGGCGCTCAGGGTGGCGGCAACCAGCAGGCGGGCGATCAGTTTGGTAGTCATCATGATTTGCTTCCTTTTTCAGTTTGAGGGTAAAACGTCAGTGACGTTATCCTCTCCTTCGCAAGCCCCGTGCCAGCTGCAATAAACTGTTTAAAATCAAACGCTTAAATGCGATTTTTCTGCTGAGCTCGGATCGGCCGTGGCATTTGCGCCCATATTGCCCCGGTTTTGTCGGGAGATGGCGACAAGCTTCCGCCGCCATTTCGTAAGTGCTTGATACGTCAGCGTTTATTCCTGTCGCTCTGCGGCGACAGCGGCGCCGTCGCCGCGGAACAGGCTGGCGTCCAGATCGTATTTTTGCAGCAGGCGGTAGAACTCCGTGCGGTTGCGCTCGGCCAGGCGGGCGGCGTCGGCGACGTTGCCATCGGTGAGTTTGAGCAGCTGGACCAGGTAGTTGCGCTCGAAGCGCTGCTTGGCTTCGGTGTAGCTCAGCACTTCCAGCGACGGCACCCGCAGCGCCCGCTGCACCAGCGACAAGGGCACCAGCGGCGCGGTGGCCAGCGCGCACACGTGCTCGACCACGTTGTACAGCTGCCGCACATTGCCCGGCCAGGCGGCCGTGGTCAGCGCCTCCAGCGCGCCGGGCGCGTAGCCGCGCACCGTCTTGCCGTACTTGGCGGCCAGCGATTGCAGGAACTGGGTCGCCATCGGCGCGATGTCTTCGCGCCGCTGCGACAGCGGCGGCAAGGTCAGCGTGATGACATTCAGCCGGTAGTACAGGTCTTCGCGGAACTGGCCTTCCTGCATCGCCGCGTCGAGGTCGCGGTGGGTGGCCGACAGGATGCGCACATCGACCGGCCGCGCCAGGTCCGAACCGAGCTGGCGCACCACGCGCTCCTGCAGCACGCGCAGCAGCTTCACTTGCAGCAGCAGCGGCATGTCGCCGATCTCGTCGAGGAACAAGGTGCCGCCGTCGGCCGCCTGCAGCAAACCCTCGCGGCTGGCCACGGCGCCGGTGTAGGCGCCCTTGACGTGGCCGAACAGTTCCGACTCCAGCAAGGCCTCGGGGATCGCGCCGCAGTTGACGGCGATGAACGGCGCCTTGCTGCGCCGGCTGGCGCGGTGGATGGCGTTGGCCAGCAGCTCCTTGCCGGTGCCGCTCTCGCCGCGGATCAGGATGCTGGCGTCGGAGGCGGCCACCAGCCGCGCTTCGGCCAGCAGCTCGTCCATGCACTGGCTGCGGCTGATCAGGCCGGCGCGCCAGGCGTGGTCGCCGCTGGCGGGGCCGGCCTCCGGCGCGGACAGGCTCAGCGCCTGCACGATGCGCTCCAGCAGCGTCTTGGCGTCGAACGGCTTGGTCAGGTAGGCGTAGGCGCCCAAGGTGGTGGCCTCGACCGCGTCGGGGATGGTGCCGTGCGCGGTCAGCAGGATCACCGGCAGCGCCGGCCAGGCGCCGCGGATTTCCTGGAACAGCGACATGCCGTCGCGGTCCGGCAGGCGGATGTCGCTGATGACCAGGCGCGGCAGCTCGATCGCCAGGCGCGCCAGCGCCGCCTCCGCGCTGCCGACGGCCGTCACGCGGTAGCCGTTGGCGCTCAGGCGCATGGAGAGCAGGCGCAGCAGGTCGGCGTCGTCGTCCACCAGCAGCAGATGGGCGCCCTGGCCGGCGGCGGCGCTGCGCGGGGCGCCGTTGTCGCCGGCCCGGGTCAGCGCGCCGGGTTCGCGCAGCGGTTTCAGGGCGTCGGCCGGCGCGCTCATTTGATCACCGCCTGCGGACCCGGCGCCGGACGGACCGGCAGCGTGCGCTCGATGGTCTTCAAGCCTTCCAACATCTCGTTGAGCTGGTCGATGCGGCGCAGGCTGTCCTTCTGCTGCACGGCCAGCTTGTCGGCATGCTCGGCCAGGCGGCGCGTCTCCGCGCAATTGCTCGACAACAGCTGGGCCAGCGCCTTGAACGGCTGCGCCTCGGTCTCGGCCGAGGTGGCCACGCTGTCGAGCAGCGCCTGCGCGCGCGCCAGGTCGCCGCCGCCGCGCGTCAGCATCAGCACCATGCCCATCTGGACCGCCACGCGCGGGCTGCGCTGTTGCAGGCCCAGTCCGCTCAACTCCTTGAGCATGTCGCCCTGGGTCATCTTGCGCAGCTGCTGATGGTAGCCGAGCAGCGGCCCGACTTCATCCGGCGGCGGTGGCGGCGGCAGTTCGACGATGGCCGGAGGTGGCGGCAGCGTCACTTCGGCCGGCGTCGGCAAGTTCGGCCGGGGCGAGCTCAGCGTGCAGGCGGCCAGCGACAGGCTGAGCACCAGCAACAGCAGGGGGGAAGCTACGTCATGTTTCATAAGCCAGTTCGATCCGGAAGTGCGCGCCCTGGTCGGAGGGCAGCAGTTGCAAGGCGCCGCCATGGGCGGCGATGTATTCGTGGACGATGGACAGGCCGATGCCATTGCCCCGGCGCGCGCCGCCCGGCTGGCGCGAGCCCTGGTAAAACGGCTCGAAGATGCGCGCCGCGTCGGCCGGCGCCACGCCCGGTCCCTGGTCGATGCAGTCGAGCAGCAGCTTGCCGTCCGACTGGGCCAGGCGGAACACGATCTGTCCGCCGGGCGGGCTGAAGCGCAGCGCGTTCGACAGCAGGTTGCCGGCGACCACCGCCAGCTTGTCGGCGTCGACGGCGATCGTCGCGGCCTGGCCTTCGATCGCCACGCTCAGCCCGGCCGCCTGCCATTGCAGGCGCTGGCCGGCGACCGACTGCGCCAGCAGCGCCGCCATGTCGGTCGGTTCGCGCTGCAGGTGGTGGGCGTCGAAGGTGGCGGCGTTGTAGCGCAGCAGCGCCTCGATCTGCGACTGCAGCGCCGCCGTGTTCTGGTTGAGGATGCCGGCGATCTCGCGCTGGTTGGGCGACAGCGCGCCGGCCACGCCATCCTCCAGCAGCGCCACGCCTTCGCGCAGCGCCGCCAACGGCGTCTTCAGTTCGTGCGAGATGTGGCGCAGGAAGCGCGCCTTGTCGGCCTCCAGGTCCGACAGCCGCTGGCGCAGCCAGTTCAGCTGCTGGCCCACGTGCTGCAGGTCGCTGGGGCCGCGCACCACGATGGTCTGGTCGTAGCGGTTCTCGCCCAGCCGGTCGATGGCCGATTCGATTTGCGCGAGCGGGCGCGACAGCCACAGGCCGAAGCCGCCCGCCAGCAGCGCCGCCAGCACGATGGATGCCATCACTTGTCCCTTCAACACGCCGCGCCGCTGGTCCAGCTCGCTGAGCAGCGCGCTGTTGCGGCGCTCCACTTCCAGTTTGACTTCGTCGGCCAGTTCGGCGTTCACCGCCGGCAGCGGCGCCAGCACTTTTTCCAGCGCCCGCTGGCGCGCGCCGGAACGCGGCCGCGCCGGCGCCTGCAGGATGTCCCACGCCTGTTCGCCGGCGTGGCGCCAGCGCTCGAAGGTGCCGGGCGGCGTGTAGGGCAGGGCGGTGGCCACCGCGTCCAGCGCGGTGCGCGCCTCGCGCCAGGCGTCGGCGTAACGCTTGCGGAAGGCGGGATCGTCCAGCACCAGGAACTGGCGCGCGCTGCGCGCCATCGCCACGCTGCGCTCGGCCAGTTGTTGGGTGTTTTCGGTCAGTGCCAGGGCGTGGCGTCCGCTGTCGCGGCTGTGGGCGGCGAGCCGGTCGAGGGTCCACAACGCGTGCAGCGAAGCGGCGCTCAGCAGCACGGCGATCAACAGGAAGACGCCCAGCAGCAGCTGGCGAAACGAAAGTTTCGTAAGCATCGTCGTTAAATAGTCTCTATATTGGCTGAATGATATGACCAAAGCGGCCCTACAGCCCGTTCGATTGGCTGCGTTGTTGTTCGGCACGGACGCGGAATTTTAGGTTGCGCATGGCAACACTATTCGATTACGCTGATTTGCAAATATGCTTGTGCCGATTGAACCTTTGGGGAGTGTCATGGCTAGTCTTCTGCGCCGTTTGTCTATTCAGCAAAAACTGATGCTCAGCATGGCGGCCTGCCTGTTGCTCTTTCTGGTGGTCTCGGCCACGCTCAGCGTGGTCATGACGGGCAACAGCATCCGCGAGCGCGTGGTGAACCAGGAGCTGCCGGCCGAGGTGGGCGAAATCCGCAACGACATCCTGCGCCAGATCGGCGAGCCGCTGGCGGCCACGCTGTCGGTCAGCGCCAACACCTTCCTGCTGGACTGGGAAAAAGCCGGCCTGCCGGACAGCGGCCTGCCGGCCTGGATCGCCTACGCGGCCAGCGTGCGCAAGGCCGCGAAGGCGGCGGCGGTGTCGTGGGTCTCCGGCAGCACCGGCAAGTATTTCGACGAAAAGGGCTACAGCCGCACGCTGGACAAGGGCGCCGCGGCCGACCAGTGGTTCTACAGCTTCCTGGCCAGCGGCAAGCCGTATTCGCTGAACCTGGACAAGGAACCGGGCGCCACCACCTACAACGTGTTCATCAATACCCGCTTCGACACCGGCGACGGCAAGATCGGCGTGGCCAGCCTGGGGCTGTCGGTCAACAAGCTGGCGGAAAACATCCGCAGCTACAAGGTCGGTGCCTCCGGCTTCGTGTACCTGGTGCGGCCGAACGGCATGCTGATCGTGCACCGCGATACCGCGCTGGCGGACGGCCAGCATTTCATGAAGGACCTGCCGGGCTTTAACGCCGAGTTGACGACCAGGCTGCTCGGCGGCCAGAACTACGCCAGCGCCAGCTACTCGCCGCCGGGCGGCAAGCGCCTAGTGGCGTCGTCCTTCGTGCCGGAGCTGAATATGTACGTGATCGCCGAAGTGCCGGAGTCCGAAGTGTTGGGCGCGGTCACGCGTTCGGTGACGGTGTCGGCGCTGGTGGGCGGCCTGGTGGGCGGCGGCATCGGCATGTTCGTGGTGTTCCTGGTCAGCCGGGCGATCGCCGCACCGGTGGCGCGCGCCGCGCACATGCTGGGCGAGATCGCCGACGGCAATGGCGACCTGAGCCGCCGCATGACGGTCGAGAGCGAGGATGAGGTCGGCGCATTGGCCGATGGCTTCAACCGCTTCGTGTCGTCGTTGAACGTGACGATACGCAAGGTGCGCGACAGTACGGAGACCATCGCCACCGCATCGAGCGAGATCGCCAGCGGCAATCACGACCTGTCGGCGCGCACCGAGGCGCAGGCGTCCAGCCTGGAGGAGACGGCGTCGGCGATGGAGCAGTTGACCGCGACCGTGACCCAGAACGCCGACAGCGCCAAGCAGGCCAACCAGCTGGTGCAGTCGGCCTCCGGTTATGCGACCGAGGGCGGCGAGGTGGTGGGCCGCGTGGTGCAGACCATGGTGTCGATCAAGGACAGCTCGCGCAAGATCGTCGACATCATCGGCGTCATTGATGGGATCGCGTTCCAGACCAACATCCTGGCCTTGAACGCGGCGGTGGAGGCGGCCCGTGCCGGTGAACAGGGGCGTGGTTTCGCGGTGGTGGCGTCCGAGGTGCGCAACCTGGCGCAGCGCTCGGCCAGCGCGGCCAAGGAGATCAAGGAACTGATCGGCGATTCGGTGACGAAGGTCGACGCCGGCAGCGTGCTGGTCGATGAAGCCGGCGTCACGATGAGCAAGATCGTGTCCTCGGTGGAGCAGGTGACCAGCATCATGGGCGAGATCGTCGCCGCCAGCCACGAGCAGAGCGAAGGCATCGCCCAGGTCAACCTGGCGGTGACGGAAATCGACAGCACCACGCAGCAGAATGCGGCGCTGGTGGAGCAGGCCGCAGCCGCGGCCAGTTCCTTGCAGGAACAGGCCGCGCATCTGGCGGAAGTGGTCAGCGTGTTCAAGCTGGAAGAGGAGCCGCGCGCCGGCGCCAGGCACCTGGCGCTGCGCTAGCGTTTAATGCCGGCCGCCACGCAGCAGTAGCTGGACGATGGACAGGCCGCATGTCGCCGCCAAATCTTTCGATTATGCAGCAACGTACCGTAAAGCGTCCGCAGGCCGTGGAAGGCCGCCGCAAAAACCTGGCGACAGCCGAGCAGGCGTTGGCCCGGTGATATATGATGCCCAGGTTTCCCAATGAGGCCACTTGAACATGTACATCGTTAATCTGACTTATCTGAAACCGCTGGCGGAATTAGAAGCGCACCTCGCCGCGCATCGCGCCTTCCTCGACGCGCAGTATGCACGCGAGGTATTTCTGGCGTCGGGCCCGAAGAACCCGCGCGACGGCGGCGTGATTATCGTGAGTGGACGCCTGTCGCGCGCGGAGCTCGACGGCTTGCTGGCACAGGACCCGTTCGCGCAGAACGGGATCGCCAGCTATCAGGTGACGGAGTTCGAGGCCACCAAGCACCATCCGGCG
Organism: Duganella sp. GW821-FHT07G03; assembly: GCF_059418605.1. Lineage (NCBI taxonomy): Bacteria > Pseudomonadati > Pseudomonadota > Betaproteobacteria > Burkholderiales > Oxalobacteraceae > Duganella > Duganella sp. GW821-FHT07G03. The sequence goes on along the minus strand of NZ_JBWKQE010000004.1, from coordinate 78,092 downwards.
CTGGCGGCCTTGCTGTAATCAGGCGACTGGACCGACGTCCATGCCGTCGTACGATTCGAGCTGGTGTTCTTCGGCGAAGACGTAGAATTCCTGGTTGCGGGCATGCAGCGTGTCGGCCGTGTGCATCTCGGCTTTTTCAACATGCAGCCACCACAGCGCAGGCACGCTGGCTTCCGGCTTGGAGTCGTAGATGCCGACGATCTGATAGCCCTTGGCCTTCAACTGCTCGGCGGCGACTTCCAGTTTGCCCTTGACCGGGTCGGCGAAAAAATAGCCCCACAACAGCGGCTTGGAAATGTCCCACGGCGCGTTCTGCTTCATGTCGGCAAACAGCTCGACCATGTCTTCTTTGGTGATCATGTACTCATTCCTTATTGCGGTGATAGAACGACACGCCCACTCTTTCGATATGGGCCAGTAGCTCCGGGTTGTCGATCCGATCGCGGATCGACAAATCTATTTTGTAGGGCAGCAGCAGATCGTCCAGTTGATTCTCTATCTTGAGCAGCAGCGGCATGTTCAGGCCCGCTCCGGTCAAGCACAGATCAATGTCCGAGCCGCGCTTGAAATTGCCTTTGGCGCGTGAGCCATACAGAATTGCCTGTTCGACTTCGGGGTGTGCAGAAAAAACAGCACCCATGTTGTGCACAACACTGGCCTTCAACCCAAACACGAGCGGTTCCAGTTCAATCGACATCGGCGAGCTCCGTCATTTTCCGTTCGAACTCTGTGAACAGCACGAAGTAATGCTTCAATATCAGGCCGGCGATCTCGTCGGCGGTTTCCTTGTTATAGGTATGTGCCGATTGGTTGCGGCTTTTAATCATCTCCATCCAGGTTTCGCCGTCGCTGAGCAAGTTGTATTGAAACGCCTCACGCGTCGCGTCGCGGGAGCCGCTGATGTTGCTGTTGCCCTGATAGTGAAAATAATCCTTCATAACGTTCCACGCGAGTTCGTGAGTGAACTCAAACGCCTTGATCAGCCCCTGCTGCTCAAGCTCGTTCAAATTGCCGTGGTCTATGAATTTTTTCAGCTGCGCCAACGCGCGCCGGTAATTCGACAGGCGTTGCAGCCAGCGGATGTCCTGCTCGCTCATGATTTGCCCCGCACGCTACGTTATAGCGGGTATTTTACCGCAGCGGCGTTGGAGAGGTCAGTTGCGGGGGAAGGCTACCGTGACTTTCAATCCCTGGCCGCTGCCGGCGTCGTCCAGCGTGATGCTGGCGCCGTGCAGGGTGGCGATGTCGCGCACGATGGCCAGGCCCAGGCCGGCGCCGCCGGGATTGCGCTCCAGCGTCGCGGCGGCGCGGTAGAAGGGCGCGAACACCCGTTCGCGCTCGGCGGCGGCGATGCCGTGGCCGCTGTCCTCCACCTCCAGCACCACGCCGCCCGTGCCGGTGCCTGGCCGCACCCGCAGCGTCACCGTGCCGCCCTGCGGCGTGTAGCGCAAGGCGTTGTCCACCAGGTTGGCGATCATCTCGTGCAGCAGCAGGGCCTGGCCCTGGACCACGCATTCGCTGTCCGCCTCCAGCGCCAGGTCGATCTGCTTGGCCACCGCCGCCATCGCCATCTCCAGCCCGACCTGGCGCGCGATGTCGCGCAGCGAGGCGGGCTCCGACTGGGCCGCCGCGCCGTCGGCGTCGCCGCCGTGTTCGATGCGCGCCAACGTCAGCAGGCGGTTGGCCAGGTTGACCGTCGAATCGGTGGTGGCGGCGATGCTGTGGACGATCTCGCGCAGCGCCGCCCGCGTGGCCTGCGGATCGACGCCGGGACGGTCGCATTCGCGCAGCGCCAGTTCGGCCTGGGTTTTCAATACGGTCAGCGGTGTGCGCAACTGGTGCGAGGCGTCGGCGATGAAGCGGCGCTGGCTGCTGATCAGGATCTGCAGGCGCGAGCGCGAGCTGTTCATCGCCGCCACCAGCGGCCGGACTTCCTTGTGCACCAGCGTCGGATCGACATCGGACGAATCATTGAGGCTGCGCGTCTCCACCGCGATCTTCAGGCGCATCAGCGGTTGCAGCACCAGCCGCACCGCGAACCACACCAGCAGCGCCACCGCCAGCAGCAGCAAGGCTTGCCAGGCCAGCGTGTCGAACAGGATCTGGTTGGACAGGCCGCGCCGCGCCTCCAGCGTTTCGCCAACCTGGATCAGGGCGATGCCGCGCATCGAATCGTCGTACACCGGTTGCAGCAGCGCGGCGATGCGTACCGGCTGGCCGTTGTAGTTGGCATGATAGAAGCGCACCAGCGCCGGATAGGCCTCCGAGCGCGGAACGTTGGCCGGCACCGGCGGCAGATCGGCGTAGCCGGACACGGTCTCGCCGGTGATGCCGGTGACCTTGTAGTAGATGCGGCCCAGCGTATCGGTCTCGAAGCTGTCCAGCGCCACGTAGGGCACGTCCGCCACCACCTTACCGTCGACGATGGAGACGCGTTCCGCCAGCGCGCGCGTGGAGGCCAGCAGCGATCGGTCGTAGGCCACGTCGGCCGCGTCCAGCGCGTTGTGGTAGACCGACAGGGTGTTCAGCGCCACCAGCACCAGCAAGGGGCCGAGCAGCCAGCGCAGCAACTGGCCGCGCAGGCTGCCCAGCGGGGGGGCGCCCGGACCGAAGCGGCGCACCAGCTGGTCCAGCAGCGGCAGGCGGCGGCCCATTCCGGTCAAGGTTAGCCGCCCTTGGCGCCGCCGGCCGGCGCAGGGACGGGAGCGGTGGCGGGGCGGGGTTGCAGCAGGTAGCCGATGCCGCGCAGCGTAGTGATGACGGCGGCATCGGGCGCGGCGATGTCGAGCTTCTTGCGCACGCGGTGGATATACAGCTCGATCGCATCGAGGTTGGCATCGTCGGCCAGCGCGAACACTTCATCGAACAGCTTCTCCTTGGAGACGGCGCGTCCGGAGCGGGTGATCAGCGTTTCCAGCACCGCGTGTTCGCGCGGGGTCAGCGCCAGCGGGGCGCCGGCGTAGCTGAACATGCGGGTGACGGTGTCGAAACTGAGCGCGCCGCAGCTATGCACCAGCGCCTCGTTGCCGACGCTGCGCCGCAGCAGCGCCTTCACGCGCGCTTCCAGTTCGGCCAGTTCGAAGGGCTTGGCCAGGTAATCGTCGGCACCCAGGTTCAGGCCCTGCACGCGGTCTTCCAGGCCGCCGCGCGCGGTCAGTATCAGCACCGGAGTCTGGCCGCGCGGTCCGCCGCGCGCGCGCAGGCGCTTGAGCACTTCCAGCCCGTCCATGCGCGGCAAGGTCAGGTCGAGGATCAGCAGCGCGTAGTCCTGGGTGTGCAGCAGGGCGTCGGCGTCGGCGCCGTTGTCGGCACATTCCACCGTCAGGTTGGCGTCGCGCAGGGCTTTGGACAGCCAATGTGATAACTCGGTGTGGTCTTCAACTAACAGAATACGCATAAATTCTTGCCAACCATATGAAATAAGTTCAGTGTAAGGCCAGAATCATGGTCTCCGCCGCCCCAAAAGGGAAGCCCTTACCTGATTTGTGGTGCATGGACGACAGGTATCCATGCCGCGCTGTGGCAATGAGCGCAATGAAAGGCAATTGAAAGGAAGTGACTCCTATAGTGACAGCCTGATTGTAAAAATCAGGCGCCACAAATAACTATATCCTCTGGAGACCTACATGAAAAAATCCTCGTTGACCCTCGCTATCATGGCACTCGCGGCAGCCGCTGGCGGCGCCGCTCACGCCCAATCGAACGTGCAGGTCTACGGTTTGCTGGACGTTGGCGTTGAAACCGCCAACAACAAGTCGGCCACTGGCGGCAGCCAGACCAGCGTTATCTCGGGCGGCATGAACACTTCGCGTTGGGGCCTGCGTGGCACGGAAGACCTGGGCGGCGGACTGAAAGCCATCTTCAATCTCGAAGGCGGCATCCTGATGGACACCGGCGCACAGGACGGTGTTCTGTTCAAGCGCCAGGCCACCGTCGGCCTGGAAGGCGCTTTCGGCCGCGTGGTACTGGGCCGTTCGTTCAGCACCGTGTACGACACCGTGATCGCCTACGATCCGATGGGCTTCGCCCCGTACTACTCGTGGGCGACCTCGGGTCCGGCCACCGGCCCTAGCAAATACGGCTTCACCACCGCCTACGACAACATCATCAAGTACGCCGGCTCCACCGGCGACTTCAAGTTCGGCGCCAACTATGCCGCCGGCGAGCAGACCACCGGTGCGCAGGACAGCGCCAAATACGGCTTCACCGGCGCCTACAAACTCGGTGCCGTGAACATGATGGCCACCTGGGAACGCAACAACGGCAACACCGTCCCAGCCACCGGCGCGCGCGACAAAAACACCGTCTGGCACCTGGGTGTGAACTACGAAGACGGCCCGGTCAAGCTGTGGGGCGTGGTCCGCGACTACAAGCTGGTCGCCGGCAAGGCGCTCACCGCCGACGTCGACGCCACCACCACCTGGGCCGGCATCGCCTACAAGACCAACGACGTGACCACGCTGACCGGCGCGATCTACCACGTCAACGTCAAGAATGTCGCCGCCGGCAAGGACGCCGATCCAACCATGTACGTGGCGCGCTATCGCTACGCACTGTCCAAGCGCACCGACCTGCATGTGTCGGCTGCCTACGTCAAGGCCAAGAACGGCCAGCTGACCGGCCTGTCGCGCGACGATGCCGCTTTCGGCACCAGCCAGCACGGCCTGACCGTCGGCATGCAGCACCGCTTCTAAGCCAAGGATGGACCGCGGCATTTTGTGAAAAATGCCGCGGTCTGAAAGCGCTTTGAAAGCTTCACCGTTCTAAGATACCTACCAAGATGACTAAAGTTTTGCTGGCTTTGATTGCCGCGCTCTCACTGTGCGCGGCAGCGCAAGCTGCAAGCCTGGAGTGCATCGTGCCGTCCAAGCCGGGCGGCGCGATGGACCTCACTTGCAAGTTGGCGCAAAAGGGTTTGCAGGGCTTGAGCGGCGCGCCGAAGCCGCCGCCGTCGGATATGCACATCAGCTATCTGCCGGGCGGGATCGGCGCGGTGGCCTGGCATTCGCTGGTGTCGCAGCGGCGCGCGGAACCGAACACGCTGGTGGCTTTTTCGGGCGGCTCGCTGCTCAATCTGGCGCAGGGCAAGTTCGGCAAGGCCAAGTCTTCCGATGTGCGCTGGGTGGCGGCGCTGGGCGCCGACTACGGCATGATCGCGGTGCGCGCCGATTCGCCCTACAAGACGCTGGGCCAGCTGGTGGCGGCGCTGAAGGATCATCCTGGGAAGGTGCTGATCGGCGTCTCCGGCACCATCGGCAGCCAGGACTGGCTGAAGATGGCGCTGGTGGTCAAGACCGCCGGCGTCGATCCGAAGGTGCTGCGTTTCGTGGCGCTGGAGGGCGGCGGCGAAGCCTTCGCCGCCATGCACGCCAACCTGGTGCAGGCGGTATCGGGCGACGCCAGCGAAGCGACGCTGTATGCGGCCGGCGGCAATACCAGGGTGCTGGCGATTTTGGCCGAGCACCGGCTGCCGGGCGTGTTGGCCAATGTGCCAACGGCGCGCGAGCAGGGCATCGACGTGGTGTGGCCGATCATCCGCGGCGTCTGGATGGGGCCACAGGTGTCGGACGCGGATTACCAGCACTGGGTCGCCAATTTCGACCGTGTGCTGGCCAGTCCGCAGTTCGCGCAAATGCGCGCGGCGTCGGGTCTGTTCCCGTTTGGGTTGACCGGCGATGCGTTGACAGCATACGTAAAAAAGGCCGTAGACGATTACGGCAGGCGCGCCGCCGAACTCGGTCTGGTGCGCTGATGACCACTACATATAAAACGACGGAGACAAACATGATGTTGAAAACCACTTTGGCCGCTGCCTGCGCCACCCTGTTCGCCAGCGCTGCTTTCGCGCAGGTGCCGGCCGGCTATCCCGCCGACTACCAGAAGATCATCGACGGCGCCAAGAAAGAGGGCAAGCTGGTGATCTACGGCGCCACCGACAGCAAGGCCACCCAGCCGCTGATCAAGGATTTCAACGCGCTCTACCCAGGCATCACCGTCGAATACAACGACATGAATTCCACCGAGGTGTACAACCGCTTCATCTCCGAAGTGGCGGCCGGCGGCAACACCGCCGACGCCATGTGGTCGTCCGCGATGGACCTGCAAATGCGCCTGGCCTCCGACGGCTACGCGCTCAAATACAAATCGGTTGAAGCGTCCAAGATCCCCGGCTGGGCGGTCTGGGACGACCAGGCCTACGGCACCACGTTCGAGCCGGCCGCCATCGTCTACAACAAGCGCCTGGTGGACGCCAAGGAAGTGCCGCAGACGCACGCCGAATTCGCCAAGCTGATCACGCAGCCCAAGTTCAAGGACAAGGTCACCACCTACGACATCGAGAAATCCGGCGTCGGCTTCATGTTCATGACCCAGGACGCGCGCGAGAATCCGAAGTTCCTGGAACTGGAAAACGCCTTCGGCGAAGCCAAGGTGCGGGTGCAGTCGTCCACCGGCACCATGATGGAGCGTATCTCGTCGGGCGAGAACCTGATCGGCTACAACGTGCTGGGCTCCTACGCGCTGGTGCGCGCCAAGGCCGATCCGTCGATCGGCGTGGTGCTGCCGAAGGATTACACGCTGATCCTGTCGCGCGTCCTGTTCATCAACAAGGCCGCCAAGAACGTCAACGCCGCCAAGCTGTGGCTGGACTATATGCTGTCGCACCGCGGCCAGGTCGTCATCGCCAACGACTCCAAGCTGTTCGCGATCCGCGCCGACGTCACCGGCGAGACCACCTCGGCGGACCTGATCAAGACGATCGGCAAGGACAACGTCAAGCCGGTGCCGGTCCATCCTATCGTGCTGCAGTTCCTGGGGCCGGCCAAGCGCATGGCTTTCCTCAAGCAGTGGAAAGAAACCGCAGGCAAGAAGTAAATACTGACAGGCCAGCCTGCACGCCGCGCGCATTCGCCGCGCCGCGTGCCGGCCGCAACATCCCATCCGCCTCATCGGAATCACTATGCAAACTCTCACTCTCCCTGGCTCCGGCCGGCGCAGCATCAACTGGGCGCGCGGCGTCGTGGTGACGCTGGCGGCCATCGCCATCTTCCTGCCGCTGCTGCTGATCTTTTACCAGAGCTTTTTGAACGCGCCATTCTTCATGCCCGTCAAGGAGCTGGGCCTGGACGCCTACCGCTTCATCTTCGACGATCCCGACTTCACGGTGGCGTTCCGCAACGCCTTCCTGCTGGCCGCCGGCCTGACCGCCATCGCCGTGCCGCTGGGCGGCATGCTGGCCTTCCTGATGATACGCACCGACCTGCCGGGCCGCGGCTTCATCGCGCCGATGCTGCTGGTGCCGATCTTCGTCTCGCCGATGGTGATGGGCTTCGGCTACGTGGTGTCGATGGGACCCGTGGGCTTCTACTCGCTGTGGGCCAAGGACATCCTCGGCTTCATCCCGTGGAATATCTACTCCTTCACCAGCATCGTGGTGATCGCCGGCCTGACGCACGTGCCGCACGTCTACCTGTACGCGTCGTCGGCGCTGAAAAGCCTGGGTTCCGACGTCGAGGAAGCGGCCCGCGTGGCCGGCGCCTCGCCGCTGCAGGTGATGTTCAACGTCTCGCTGCCGATGATTACGCCGGCGCTGGCCTATGCCGCCGTGCTGGTGTTCTTCCTCGGCTTCGAGGTGTTCGGCCTGGTGCTGGTGCTGGGCGATCCGGAAGGTCACCTGGTGCTGGCGACCTATCTGTACAAGCTGACCAACAAACTGGGTACGCCGTCCTACCACCTGATGGCCGCCGTCGCCGTCTGCCTGGTGATGGTGACGATGCCGCTGGTGATGATACAGCGCTGGCTGCTCAAGTCGGCCAACAAGTTCGTCTCGATCAAGGGCAAGGGCGCGCGCTCGAAGTCCATGCCGCTCGGTAAATGGAAATGGCTGGCCTTCGCGCTGATCTTCGCCTGGCTGATGTTCACCATCATCATGCCGATGTCGGGCATCGTGCTGCGCTCCTTCGTGCAGTACTGGGGCGAGGGCGTCAACCTGCGCGACGTGCTGACGTTGCAGCACTTCCGCGAGATCATGGAACAGCCGGCGCTGATGCGCGGCATCCTCAACACCATCCTGATCGGCGTGATCGGCGGCGCCTTCGCGGTGATCTGCTACTGCGCCATCGCGCTGGCCATGCACCGCAAGCCGGACGGCGTCACCCGCTTCCTCGACTACAGCGTGCTGGTGCCGCGCGCCATTCCTGGCCTGCTGGCCGGCCTGTCCTTCCTGTGGGTGTTCCTGTTCGTGCCGAGCTGGCTCGATGGCATGTTGAAGGGGATGGACAACGGCGCGGCGCTGTGGCTGAGCGAGAACGCGATACCGCTGCTGCGCTCCGTGCGCTCGACCATCTTCGCCCTGTGGCTGGCGTATTCGGTGGTGTGGCTGGCCTACGGCATGCGTTTGATTTCCACCGCGCTGCTGCAAGTAGGCCCGGAACTGGAAGAGGCGGCGCGCGCGGTCGGCGCATCGCGCGGCCAGGTGACGCGCGACGTCACCATCCCGCTGGTCAAATACGGCCTGCTGGGCGCGTGGCTGATGGTGTTCCTGATCTTCGAGCGCGAGTACTCGACCGGCGTGTACCTGCTGTCGCCGGGCACCGAGGTGATCGGCGCGATGCTGGTGTCGCTGTGGGCCACCGGCTCCACCGACCTGGTGGCGGCGCTATCGTTCATCAATATTTCGCTGGTGGCCATCGGCCTGGGCGTGGCCCTGCGCTTCGGCGTGAAGTTACACAACTAAGTGCACAATTAAGTCAAAATAAAATGAAACGAGACCTCATCATGAATGAACTGACCGTCAACGACCTGCACCTGGACTACGGCACCGGCGCCCACGCCAACCAGATTCTGAAGGGCGTGTCCATGCACCTGCAAAAGGGCGAAGTGGTGGCGTTGCTGGGCCCTTCGGGCAGCGGCAAGACCACCTTGCTGCGCGCGGTGGCCGGGCTGGAAAGCCCGAAGCAGGGCACCATCGCCATCGGCGACCGCAATGTGTTCGACGGCGCGAAGAACTTTGAAATGGCGGCCGAACACCGCAACCTGGGCCTGGTGTTCCAGTCCTACGCGCTGTGGCCGCACAAGACCGTGTTCGACAACGTCGCCTACGGCCTCAAACTGCGCAAGATGGGCAGCAGCGAGATCAAGGACAAGGTCAGCGACGTGTTGAAGAACCTGGGCCTGGGCCATCTGGCCGAGCGCTTCCCGCACCAGCTGTCGGGCGGCCAGCAGCAACGCGTGGCGATCGCGCGCGCGCTGGTGTACAACCCGCCGGTGATCTTGCTGGACGAGCCGCTGTCCAACCTGGATGCCAAGCTGCGCGAAGAAGCGCGCGCCTTCCTGCGCGAGTTGATCGTGCGACTGGGCCTGTCGGCGCTGATGGTCACGCACGACCAGGCCGAGGCGATGGCGATCTCGGACCGCATCCTCTTGCTCAACAACGGCAAGATCGAGCAGCAAGGCTCGCCGCAAAGCATGTACGAAACGCCGGACACCCTGTTCACCGCCGAATTCATGGGCAGTAACAACCGCCTGCCGGCCAAGGTGGTGCAGCGCGACGGCGCCCGGGTGATGCTCGATATCGGCGGCAAGCCGTTGCAGGGCACCGCGCGCGGCGCCGGCGGCGGCGAACCGTCGACCATCATCCGCGTGGAGGAAGTGAAGGTCAGCGCGACGCCGGTGGAAAACGCCATCGAACTGCCGCTGCTGACCTGCATGTACCTGGGCGACCGCTTCGAGTGCCTGTTCAAGAGCGAGAGCGGACCGGAAATGAGCTTGCGCGCCTATTCCAAGTACAAGCTGGAAGCGGGCAAGTACTGGCTGCAGCTGCCGGCCGATAAACTCTGGGTGTTCTGACCCCGTCTCTGTCCCGGACCGCCGTTCTGGCGCGTCCGGGGTATACTTCGCTTTCGCGTCCTCTCGCGAAACATGCCCGCTACACTCCTGAAACAATCCGCCGTCTTGCCGCACTCGCTTTGCTCCGCCCAAAAACGTGAACTTTGGAGAGTTTAGCCCCGTGAACTGCACAGAAGCCGGGATTAAATGATAAATTAGTTGCTATAAGGCCATTTTTTTGAATTGAGCGCAAGAACTGTCGCTTATAATTTGAAAAGTACGTCGGCTGGCATTTCTGCGGCATGTGGGCATGAGGTCGTACCTTTTTTTCCTCTCTAAGCTCTGGATGACCAAATAACATGCGTACGAACGGTGTCAGTTTTTCTATTTCGCGCCACGCCGAATGGGCGCCGGGACTCGCTGCGCCCGAGGCCTGGGAGCAGTGGGCGCAGGCGCCGTTTGCGATCCTGGCCGGTGCGGAGCCGGGCGTCAAGGCGATGCCTGCGATGCTGCGCCGCCGCGCCGGGTTTCTCGGCAAGATGGCGCTGGAAGTCGCTTACCAATGCCTCGACGGCCGCAGCGATATCCCCACGGTCTTTTGCTCGCGTCACGGCGAGGTCGCGCGCGCCTTGGATTTGTTGAGCGACCTGGCGCGCGGCGAGCCCTTGTCGCCGACCGCGTTCAGCATGTCGGTGCATAACGCCACCGCCGGGCTGCTGAGCATTGCCCGCAGCGACCGCGCCAATCAACTGGCGCTGGCCGCCGGCGCGGCCACCATCGAACACGCCGTCATCGAGGCCTGCGGCCTGATGGCGGACGGCGCGCCGCAGGTGCTGCTGGTGGCCTGCGAAAGTCCTCTGCCGGAGCTGTTTGCGTCGTTCCAGGATTGCGACGAACAGCCGCATGCCTGGGCGTGGCTGCTGACGCCTGCGGCGGACGACGCGATTTCATTGAGCTGGAGCGCGAGCGCCGAGCCGGCGACGACCGGCATGCCGCCCGGCCTGGAGGTGGCGCGGTTCCAGCTGCGCGGGGCGCGGCGGCTGGATCGTTTCGATGGGCGCCTGCGCTGGCGCTGGAGCCGCGATGCGTGACCGCTTGCCGGCCATGCTGTCGCGGTACTGGCGCGTGTTCGCCACAGGCTTGAGTTTTCTGGTGTTCGGTATCAGCGGACTGCTGTTGCGGGTGCTGGTGTTCCCGGCACTGAACCTGGTCGTGCGGCAGCCGGAAGAACGCGTGAGCGCGGCCCGCACGCTGATACGGTGGGCGTTACGCGGCTATGTGGATTTGATGCGCGCGCTGGGCGTGCTGCGCTACGAAATCCGCGGCGTCGAGAAGCTGGACCGGGGCGGCCTGCTGATACTGGCCAACCATCCGACGCTGATCGATACGGTGTTCCTGATGGCTTTCGTGAAGAACGCCGATTGCATCGTCAAGGGCGCGTTGTGGAACAACCCGTTTCTGCGCGGGCCGTTGCGCGCGGCGGCTTACGTCAGCAACGAGGGCGGGCCGGAGCTGGTGGGCGATTGCATCGCCTCTCTGCGCCGCGGCAATAACCTGATCGTGTTCCCGGAAGGGACGCGCACGCCGGGCAGTGGCGTGATCAACATGAAGCGCGGCGCGGCCAACATCGCGGTGCGTGGCGCGCGCGACATGACGCCGGTGTTGATCCGCTGCGAACCGGCCACGCTGGCCAAGGGCGACAAGTGGTGGCGCGTGCCGCCGCGTCGTGTATTGATCAGCATCGACGTCCAGGATGACCTGGCGGTCGCAGCGTTTACAGAGGACGGCGCCAGCGACGTGATGGCGGCGCGCCATTTGACTGAATTTTTACAGAATTATTTTACCGGGAAGTGCCAAAGCCATGCTTGAACTGGAAGTCAAAGAATTGATCATCGATGTGCTGCAATTGGAGGACATCACCCCTGCCGATATCGATAGTGCGGCGCCGCTGTTCGTCGAAGGCCTGGGCCTGGACTCGATCGACGCGCTGGAGCTGGGCGTGGCCCTGCAGAAGAAGTACGGCATTTCGCTGTCTGCCGATTCGGAGGACACCCGCCGCCATTTCGCCTCGGTCCAGGCGCTGGCGGCGATGATCGATAGCCATAGAAAGAAATAAGGGAGCAGGTCATGATAGCTTTGAACGACATGAGCAAAGACCAGTTGCAGATCCTGGTGATCGATCTGCTGGCCGAGATGTTTGAACTCGACAAGGCCGACCTGAACGCCGGCTCGAAGCTCTACGCCGACCTCGATATCGACAGCATCGACGCGGTCGACCTGGCGGTCAAGCTCAAGCAGCTGACCGGCAAGCGCCTGCAGCCGGAGGTGTTCAAGACCATCCGCACCATCGGCGACGTGGTCGACGCGCTGGCCGGCATGACGGAGCAGGCGGCATAAGCGCGATGCCGATGACAGTCTTGACGGCGGCGCTGACGCTGCTGTATCCGTTGGCGATCTGGTTCGGCCATGGACGGGTGGAGCCGCGCTGGTTGGCCGGCCTGTTGCTGCTGGCCGTGGCCACGCGCCTGCCGGCGTTGAAGCTGAGCGGCGTGGCGCGCTGGTCGGCGGCGGCGGCGCTGGTGCTGGTGGCCTGCGCGGTCTGGAGCAATTTGCTGTTGCCGTTGAAGTTGTATCCGGTGCTGGTCAATGCGGCGTTGCTGGCGGGCTTCGGTTACAGCCTGGCGACGCCGATGTCGGCGGTTGAACGCATGGCGCGCCTGCGCGGCGAGGACTTCCCGCCGGTGGCGCAAGCCTATATGCGCAAGGTGACGCAGGTGTGGTGCGGGTTTTTCGTCATCAACGGCATGATCGCCTTCGCCACCGCAGTGTGGATGTCGGAGGCCGCGTGGTCGTTGTACACCGGCGTGATCTCCTATGGGCTGATGGCATTGCTGTTCGGCGCGGAGTATCTGGTGCGCCTGCGTTTCAAGCGGTTGCACCATGTCTGAGCGGATCGAAAACCTGTACGCCGCCATCACGGCGCGGCCCGCCGACGGTGTGGCCGGCTGGCGCGCCGGCGCGGCTGTCAGCAATGCGCGCCTGCTGGCGCGCGTGCGTGCATGGCATGCGCTGCTGCGCGGCCAGCCGGGCAGCGACTTCGCCCTGTACCTGGACGATAGCCTGGAATTCGGCGCCGCCTTGCTGGGCGCCTGGCATGCCGGCAAGACCATCTGGCTGAGCGCCGATACGCTGGAGGCCAGTTGCGCCGCCTTGCGCGCTTCGGTGGATGGCTTCCTCGGCCAGTTCCCGGCGGCGCTGCGGCCGCTGCAGCCGGCGGAATCGGACGACGTCTCCGACGCCGCGCAGATGGGCGGCGCCTTGCCGGTCGACTTGCCGGCGCTGGTGGTGTTCACCTCCGGCAGCACCGGCGCGGCGCAAGCCATCCCTAAAAAACTGTCGCAGCTGGCGAACGAAGTCGAAACGCTCGAGGTGCTGTTCGGCGCCGCCGCCGGCGACGCCGCCGTGTTGGCGACCGTCTCGCACCAGCATATCTACGGCCTGCTGTTCAAGGTCCTGTGGCCGCTCAGTGCCGGCCGCGCAATCCACGCGCTGAGCATCAGCTATCCGGAAGAACTGGTGGCCGGCATCGCCGCCGGTCCGTGCGTGCTGGTGGCCAGCCCGGCCCACCTGAAGCGCTTGCCGGAGCATCTGGACTGGCGCGGTGTGGCGCGCATGGTGCGGGCGGTGTTCTCGTCCGGAGGTCCGTTGGCGGCGGAGACGGCGCTGGCCGCCGGCGGCCTATTAGGCAAGGTGCCGGTGGAAGTCTACGGCAGCTCGGAGACGGGCGGCGTCGCCTGGCGCCAGCGCAGCGGCATCAGCGACGACGCCTGGCAGCCTTTCCCGACCGTCGCATGGCGCCTTGGCGCGGCGGACGACACGCTGGAAGTGCGCTCGCCGCATCTGGCCGACGACAACTGGCTGGCGCTGGCCGACCGCGCCGCGCGCGTCGGCCAGCAGCGCTTCCTGCTGCTGGGCCGCAGCGACCGCATCGTCAAGATTGAAGAAAAACGCATCTCGCTGAGCGCGATGGAAGCGGCGCTGCTGGCCAGCGGCATGGCTGCCGACGTGCGCGTCTTGCTGTGCGAACCGAGTGCCGGTGAACGCGAGCGGCTGGCGGCGTTCATCGTGCCGACGCCGGCGGGGCGTGCGTTGCTGGATGCCGAAGGCAAGCCCGCGTTCAATACCCGCCTGCGCGCCGTGCTGGCGACGGTGGTGGACGCGGTCGCGCTGCCGCGCCGCTGGCGCTACCTGGAGCAGATGCCGCTCAACGCCCAGGGCAAGACCACGCAAGCCGCCTTGCTGGCGCTGCTGGGGGGCGACGGCGATGACGGCGCGGCCGGCCGTCGTCCGCGCTTGCCGCAGTTGCGCGAGCTGGAACGCGAACTGGATCGCGAACCGCAGCGCATGCTGCTGGAAGTGAGCGCGCCCGCCAACCTGCTGTATTTCGACGGCCACTTCGATGCGGCCCCCGTGCTGCCGGGCGTGGTGCTGGTCGACTGGGCGATCCATTACGGCCGCCAGTATTTCACGCTGCCACCGCGGTTCAAGGCCATCAACGCGCTCAAGTTCCAGCAGGTGATCCAGCCGGAGATCCCGGTGCAGCTGGAACTGTTGCACGAGGTGGCCAAGGGCTGTCTGCAATTTCGCTATGTGTCCGAGGCGGGGCAGCACGCCAGCGGTCGCGTCATGCTGGGAGATTCTGATGTCTGATTTTAAACCCTGCATCGTGGTGCCGGTCTATGACCACGAACACGCGATCGGCACAGTGGTGGCCGGGCTGTTGCGCCACGGCGCGCCGTGCATCCTGGTCGACGACGGCAGCAGCGCCGCCTGCGCCACGGTGCTCGATGGGCTGGTGCGGCAGTATGCTGGCCAGGTTACGCTGGTGCGGCTGGCGCAGAACCAGGGCAAGGGCGTCGCTGTGCTGAGCGGCTTCCGCCGCGCGGCGGAGCTGGGCTACACCCACGTGCTGCAAATCGACGCCGACGGCCAGCACGAAACCGCCGACGTGCCGAAGTTCCTGGCGCAGGCCGCCGCCCGCCCGGACGCCATCATCGCCGGCCATCCGGTCTACGACGAATCGGTACCGAAGGTGCGCCTGTATGGCCGCTACGCCACCCACATCTGGGTGTGGATCAATACGCTGTCGTTCGACATCAAGGATTCGATGTGCGGCTTCCGCGTCTATCCGGTGGCGCCGGTCAACGCGCTGGCGGCGCGCTGCCCGATCGGCGCGCGCATGAACTTCGACACCGACATCCTGGTGCGGCTGTTCTGGGATGGCCTGCAGGTGGTGAACCTGCCGACCCGCGTCTGCTATCCGGCGGACGGCGTGTCGCACTTCCGCATGTGGAGCGACAACGTGCGTATCACGTGGATGCACACCAAACTGTTCTTCGGCATGCTGCCGCGTATTCCCCGCCTGCTGGCGCGCAAAAGGCAGGTCCGATGAGCGCGCGTAGTGTGCATTGGGCCTCCATCAACGAGATCAGTTTCGTGGCGGGCATGCAGCTGCTGTTCTGGATCTGCCGCGTGTTCGGCCGCTGGCCGTTTCGCGTGGTGCTGTATCCGGTGCTGGGCTGGTATGTGCTGACCAAGTCGCGGCCGCGCCGCGCCTCGCAGGCGTATTTGCGCCGCATGGCCGACTACACGTCCACCCCGGCGCCGGGCGTGCTGCGCCACTTCGCAGCGTTCGGCGAGAGCATCCTCGACAAGATGCTGCTGTGGGCCGGCCTGTTCAAGCTCGATACGGTCGACCTGCACGGCAGCGAACTGGTGGTCGACGCGATGGCGGCGGGGCGGGGCGGCCTGCTGATCTGCTCCCACCTGGGCAACCTGGAGCTGTGCCGCGTGCTGTCGCGCCAGCGCCGCGACCTCAAGCTGACGGTGCTGGTGCACACTAAGCACGCGCAGGCTTTCAACGCCATGCTGGCCCGCCTCAACCCGGACAGCCAGCTCAATTTGTTGCAGGTGACCGAGATGTCGCCGGCCACCGCCATCCTGTTGTCCGAGCGCGTGGCGCGCGGCGAGTTCGTGGTCATCGCCGGCGACCGCGTGCCGGTGTCGCACAATCCGCGCGTGGCGCTGGCCGATTTCATGGGCGCGCCGGCGCCGTTCCCGGTCGGCCCTTATGTGCTGGCCAATATCCTGCAATGCCCGGTGTACCTGCTGTTCTCGCTCCGCCATGGACGCCGCTCGGCGCTGTATTTCGAAGCCTTCCGCGACGTCGTGCGCATTCCGCGCCAGGGCCGGGACGCCACCTTCCAGCAATTGGCCGGCGATTATGCGCGGCGGCTGGAGCATCACTGCCTGCGCGCGCCCCTGCAGTGGTTTAACTTTTACGATTTCTGGCACCTACCCCAATTGGAACGACCCGATGCACCTCGCTGACATAGCCGAACTCAATTCCACGCCGCGTACCGTGCGCTTCGACCAGAACCGCCTGACGATCGAAGACATCGTCGACATCGCGCAGGGCCGTGCGGTTGCCGCGCTGTCCGACGATCCGGCCTTTCGCGCCGCCATCGCACGCGGCGCCGACTTCCTCGACCGCCTGCTGCGCGAGGACGGCACCGTCTACGGCGTCACCACCGGCTACGGCGATTCCTGCACCGTGGTGGTGCCGCCGGAACTGATCGCCGAACTGCCGCACCACCTGTACACCTACCACGGCGTCGGCCTGGGCGAGTACTTCACGCCGGCGCAGACGCGGGCCATCCTGGCGTCGCGCCTGGCGTCGCTGAGCAAGGGCTATTCCGGCGTCAGCGTCGAACTGCTGCTGCAGATCACGCGCCTGCTCGACGCCGGCCTGCTGCCGCTGATTCCATCCGAAGGCTCGGTCGGCGCCAGCGGCGACCTGACGCCGCTGTCCTACCTGGCGGCGGTGCTGTGCGGCGAGCGCGAAGTCTGGCGCGACGGCGCGCAGGTGCCGGCCGCGCAGGCCTTGCGGGAAGCCGGCATCACGCCGCTGCGCCTGCGCCCGAAGGAAGGCCTGGCGATCATGAATGGCACCGCCGTCATGACCGCGCTGGCCTGCATGGCCTACGACCGCGCCGCATACCTGGTCCAGCTGAGCACCCGCATCACGGCGATGGCCTCGTTCGCGATGGACGGCAACGCCCACCACTTCGACGAGGTGCTGTTCTCGGTCAAGCCGCACGGCGGTATGCAGCAGGTGGCGGCGTGGCTGCGCAGCGACCTGCCGACCGACCAGTGGGAACGCAACGGCAAGCGCCTGCAGGACCGCTACTCGATCCGCTGCGCGCCGCACGTGATCGGCGTGCTGGCCGACGCCATGCCGTTCTTCCGCTCGTCGATCGAGAACGAACTCAATAGCGCCAACGACAATCCGCTGATCGACGCTGAAAACGAGCGCGTGCTGCACGGCGGCCATTTCTACGGCGGCCACATCGCCTTCGCGATGGACGGCATGAAGAACGCGGTCGCCAACCTGGCCGACCTGCTGGACCGCCAGATGGCGCTGCTGGTCGATAGCCGCTACAACCACGGCCTGCCGGCCAATCTGTCCGGCGCCACCGGCGCGCGCGCACCGATCAACCACGGCCTGAAGGCCTTGCAGATCAGCGCATCGGCGTGGACGGCGGAAGCGCTCAAACTGACCATGCCGGCGTCGGTGTTCTCGCGTTCGACCGAGTGCCACAACCAGGACAAGGTCAGCATGGGCACCATCGCCGCGCGCGACTGCCTGCGCGTGCTGGAACTGACGGAGCAGGTCGTGGCCGCGCTGCTGATCACCGTGCGCCAGGGCGTGTGGCTGCGTTGCCAGGTCAACCCGGAACTGCAACCGCAGGCCGCGCTGGCGGCGATGCAGGAAGCGCTGGGCGCCGACATCAAGCCGGTCGAGGAAGACCGCCGTCTGGAGCCGGACCTGCGCCTGCTGCTGGAACGCATCCGCGCCAAGGCATGGGATCTGTATGCGCCGCACTAACAAGGAAAGCCGCTGGTTCGCGGAAGTCGAGATGCAGGTGCAGTTCTTCGACCTCGATCCGATGGAGATCGTCTGGCACGGCCGCTACGTCAAGTACCTGGAAGTGGTGCGTTGCGCGCTGCTCGACAAGATAGGCTACAACTACCCGCAGATGAAGGCGTCCGGCTACGCGTGGCCGGTGATCGACATGCAGCTGCGCTACGTCGGCTCGGCCACCTTCGGCCAGACGCTCAAGCTGCGCGCCGACATCGTCGAATGGGAAAACCGCCTGAAGATCGACTACCTGATCACCGACGCCGCCACCGGCAAGCGCTTGAACCGCGCCAGCACCACCATGGTCGCCGTCGATCTCGCCACGAAGGAGATGTGCTTCGTGTCGCCTCCCGTGCTGTTTGAAAAATTGGGGATAGAACCTACATGAAACTGACGATGAAATCGATACTGCTGGCGGTCGCTCTGGCAGTTCTGGGCCAGGCCCACGCCGCCGCGCCGGTCGCGAAGATCCAGGCCATGCTGGCCAAGCCGCCGGTCATGTGTGGCCGCTTCGACCAGAGCAAGCAGCTGGCCGGCATGAAGAAACCGCTGGCCTCCAACGGCCGCTTTTGCGTGGTCGCCGGCAAAGGCGTGTTGTGGCACACCTTGCAGCCTTTTCCCAGCACGCTGCGGCTGACGCGCGACGAAATCGTCAACTACCAGGGCGACCGTGTTGCGATGCGCCTGGACGCCAAGACCGAGCCGACCGTCCGCATGATCAACAACGTGCTGTTCTCGCTGCTGTCCGGCGACCTGGGGCAGCTGGAAACGCTGTTCGAGGTGGACGGCACGGTTGACGCCAGCAACTGGAACGTCGTGCTCAAGCCGCGCCAGGCGGGGCTGGAGAAGGCGATCGGCATTATCAAACTCGATGGCGGCGCCTACGTGAAGACCATCGTCATGGGCGACGTCGCCGGCGACCGCACCACCATCGTGTTCTCTGCGATCCAGGCCGGCGACGCCGCGATGACCAAGGAAGAGGCGGCGCTGTTTTGAACCGTACGCGCCAACTTGCGCTGCTGTGGGCCTTTGCGGTCTGCCTGCTGCTGGGGCATAACGCCTATCTGTGGCTGGTGCAGCGCATCGTGCCGGACACCGACATCATGGCGCTGCTGCCGGTGCAGGAGCGCGATCCCCTGTTGCAGCAGTCGTTCAGCCATATGGTCGATGCGGCGCAGCAGCGGGTGGTGGTGCTGGTCGGCGCGGCCGACTGGGAGGACGCCAGGCGCGCCGCCGACGCCTACAGCGCCGTGCTGGCCGCCCACAAGGACATCTTCGCAGCGACGCCGATCAACGAGCAAACCCAGAACGACTGGCTGTCGCTGTTCCAGCGCCATCGCCTGACGTTGATGACGACGCAGCAGGAAGCACAGCTGCGCACGCAGCCGCCGCAGTTCTGGCTCGAAGCGGCGCTGGGCAAACTGTATAGCCCATTCGGCGGCCCGAACCTGGGTACCTGGCAGGACGATCCGTTCGGCCTGTTCGCCGGCTGGCTGCAGGAGCGCGCACAGGAAACCCCGGTGCGTCCGCGCGACGGCCACCTGTTCGTCGCCGACGCGCAGCGCCAGTACGTGCTGCTGCCGTTGACATTGAAGGTGCCGGCGTTGTCGATGACGGCGCAGGAAACCGTGCTGCCCTTGCTGAAGCAGGCCCGCGACGCCGCCCGCAAGGCGGCGCCGCAAGTGGAGCTGATACAGGCCGGCGTGATCCTGCACGCGGCCAACGCCAGCGCCCAGGCCAGCGGCGAGGTGTCCACCATCGGCATCGGCTCGCTGCTGGGCATCGTGCTGCTGATGTGGTTTGCCTTCCATTCGTTCAAGCCGATTTCGCTGATCCTACTGTCGATCGGCATTGGCTGCCTCGGTGCGCTGTCGGTGTGCTGGCTGCTGTTCGGCCGCGTGCACCTGATGACATTGGTGTTCGGCGCAAGCCTGATCGGCGTGGCGCAGGACTACGGCATCTACTTCCTGTGCAACCGTCTCGCGGCCGACGAAAAACTGACGTCGCCGGCGTTGTTGAAACGCCTGCTGCCGGGCCTGGGCCTGACCTTGCTGGCGGCGGTGATCGGCTACATGGGACTGGCGCTGACGCCGTTCCCCGGCCTGCGCCAGATGGCGGTGTTCTCCGCGCTCGGCCTGGTGTTCGCCTGGCTGACGGTGGCGTGCTGGTTCCCGGCGCTGGTCGGCAGCCGCACGCTGAAGAGCGGGGCGCTGGTGCGCGTCTATGGTGCGGCCCTGTCACGCTGGCCGCTGCTACGCATGAACCGCGCCACCTTGCTGGTTGCCGTGGCGTTCGTGCTGGCGGCGGGCTATGGCGTCAGCCGCCTGGGTGCCAACGACGACATCCGCCTGCTGCAAAATCCGTCCAAGCACCTGATCGCCGACCAGCTCAAATTGAGCAAGCTGCTGGACGCGCCAACGCCGGTGCAGTACTTCCTGGTGCGCGGCGACTCCGTTGAGACGGTGCTGCAACGCGAGGAGGCGCTGAAGGCGCGGCTGGACCCGATGGTGGCGGCGCGGCGCATCTCCGGCTATCAGGCGATGTCGAACTGGGTGCCGTCCGCGCGCACGCAGGCCGCGCGTCGCCAGCTGATCGAAGAGAAGCTGCTGGCGGCGAATGGTCCGCTGCACGCGATCGCCGCGCAAACCGGCGAGGACTCGCGATGGGTCGTCGCCACCGCCGCCGGCCTGCGCACCGCCGCCGCGCCGCTGACGCTGGACGATTTCCTGAAGACGCCGGCCAGCGAGCCGTGGCGCCATCTGTGGCTGGGCGACGTCAAAGGCGCCTACGCCAGCATCGTCGCCTTGCGCGGCCTGTCCGGCGCCGCCGTGCCGCAGGTGCAACTGGCCGCCGATGGCTTGCAGGGCGTGCAGTGGGTCGACAAGGTGGCGGAGATTTCATCGGTGCTGGGCCGTTATCGCCAGTATATGAGCTGGGTGGTGCTGGGCGCCTACGTGGTGGTGTTTGCGCTGCTGTTCCCGCGCTACCGGCGCCGGACCTGGCGCGTGCTGGCGCCGACCGCGTTGGCCAGCATCGCCACGCTGGCCTTGCTCGGCTTCGCGTCGCAGAATCTCCAGCTGTTCCACGTGCTGGCGCTGATGCTGCTGCTGGGCGTCGGCGTCGACTACGGCATCTTCATGCAGGAGCATCCCGACCGGCGCGACCGCACGCCGTGGCTGGCGGTCGGCATGTCGGCCGCGAATACGATTTTGTCCTTCGGTTTGCTGGGACTGAGTTCCACTCCGGCGTTGCAGGCGTTTGGCCTGACGATGCTGCTGGGGACCGCGCTGGTCTGGTTGATCGTCCCTTGTTTTGGCTCTACTAACGAAAGCAAACATGACTGACGCATTGAGCATCGAAGCCGTAGAAATCCTGATCGTCGGCGCCGGCCCCGCGGGTTCCGTGGCCGCCGCGCTGCTGCGCCAGCAGGGGCGCCAGGTGCTGGTGCTCGAACGCGAGCAGTTCCCGCGCTTTTCCATCGGCGAGAGCCTGCTGCCGCAAAGTATGGCCTACCTGGAGCAGGCGGGCATGTTGCAGGCCGTGGTCGAAGCGGGCTTCCAGTTCAAGAACGGCGCGGCGTTCATGCGCAACGGCTGCTATACCGATTTCGATTTCCGCGACAAGCATTCGGCTGGATGGGGCACCACCTACCAGGTGCAGCGCGCCGATTTCGATCATGTGCTGGCCAAGGAAGCGGAGCGTTTCGGCGCCGAGGTGCGCTATCGCCACGAAGTGCTGAATATTGAACTGGGCACGGGCGGCGCTCCCGCGCTGGTCACGGTCAAGGGGGCGGACGGCGTGCAGTATCAGGTGAAGGCCGGTTTCATTCTGGACGCCAGCGGTTTCGGCCGCGTCCTGCCACGCTTGCTGGATCTGGAAACGCCATCCAATTTCCCGGTGCGCGGCGCGATCTTCACGCACGTTGAAGACGGCTTCCGTGGTGGCGATTTTGACCGCACCAAGATCCGCGTGACCGTGCATCCCGAGCATTGCAATGTATGGTTCTGGACCATTCCGTTCGCAGGCGGCCGCTGCTCGCTGGGCGTGGTGGCGGAGACCAGTTTCCTCGACCGCTACCAGGGCAGCGCCACCGAGCGCCTGCAAGCCATCGTGGCGGAAGAGCCGTCGCTGTCGGCGCTGCTGGCAAACGCCAAGTGGGATACGCCGGCGCGCCAGATCGTCGGCTACTCGGCCAACGTCGACAAGCTGTGGGGCGAGGGCTATGCCTTGCTGGGCAATGCCGGCGAGTTCCTCGATCCGGTGTTCTCGTCGGGCGTGACCATCGCCTTCAAGTCGGCCAGCCTTGCCGCGGCAGTGCTGGAACGCCAGTTCGCCGGCGAACAGGTGGACTGGCAGGCCGACTACGGCGCGCCGTTGCGCAAGGGCGTCGATACGTTTCGCGCCTTTGTCGAGTCGTGGTATGCCGGCGGCTTCCAGACCATCATCTTCCATGAGAAGCAGCAGCCGGAAGTGCGGCGCATGATTTCGGCGATCCTGGCCGGTTACGCCTGGGACCAGAGCAATCCCTTCGTCAAGGAGACGCCGCGTCGCTTGGCGGCATTGGAGGCCTTGTGCGCGCAAGGTTGATGCGCCGCTGCGCGCCGTTGCTGGCGGCGCTGCTGTTGGCCGCCTGCGCCACGACGCCGCCGCCGCAGGCCCGCCTGGGGTTGAAACTGGCGCCGGCGGCGCTGGGCACATCGATCAGCGTGCAGCAGCACTTGAAGGTGGAGCGCAACGGCCGCACCGATGATCTCGACGTCGCGCTGCAAGTGGAGCCGGACGCGATCGACGTCGTCGGCCTGGCGTTCAGCCAGCGCGTGCTGACCATGCACTACGACGGCAAGGAGCTGACCTCGTGGCGGCACGTGATGCTGCCGGCGCAGGTGCGCGCCGAGGACGTGCTGGAGGACATGCAGCTGACCCTGTGGCCGGCCGAGGCGATCGCCGCCGCGCTGCCGCCGGGCTGGCGCATCGCCGAGCAGGGGGCGCACCGCACCCTGTTCCTGGACGATCAACCGATCATGCAGATTTCCTACAGTGGCACGCCGCGTTGGAGCGGCACCGTGGTGCTGGACAATTTACGATATCGCTATAAGCTGACGATACAGTTTGCGGCCCCTACCGACTGAGAACGATGTATGTTGAAATTTTATTTGAATGCTTGCGGCATAGTCTGTGCGATGGGTGACAGCCCGGCGCAGGTCAAGGCGCGCCTGTACGCGGGCGAGACCGGCGTGGCGGCGACCGACAGCTGCTCGCCCGGCCGCGAGCTGCCGCTGGGCCGCGTGCGCGGGGAACTGCCGTCCGTGGGCCACCTGCCGCCATCGCAGCGCAGCCGCAACAACGCGCTGGCGCTGGCGGCGCTGGCGCAGATCCGTCCCCAGGTCGATGCCGCCATCGCGCGCTACGGCGCCGACCGCGTTGGCGTGGTGCTCGGCACCAGCACCTCCGGCATCGGCGAGACCGAGCTGGCCATCGCCCGCCATGTGGCCGAAGGCGCGCTGCCGCCGGACTTCTGCTACGGCCACCAGACCATGGGATCGCTGGCCGAGATGCTGGCGCGGGAACTGAACCTGGCCGGTCCGGCCTATGTACATTCCAGCGCATGCTCGTCGAGCGCCAAGGCGATGGCCGGCGCCGCGCGCCTGATCAAGATGGGCTTGTGCGACGTCGTGCTGACCGGCGGCGTCGATTCGCTGTGCTCCTTCACGGTGGCCGGCTTCGCCGCGCTGGACTCGGTCAGCGCGGCGCAGTGCAATCCGATGAGCGCCAACCGCGACGGCATCAACATCGGCGAGGGCGCGGCGCTGTTCCTGATGAGCGGCGAGGCCGCGACGCCGACGGCGGTTGCCTTGCTGGGCTGGGGCGAATCGTCGGACGGCCACCACATGTCGGCCCCCGACCCGGCCGGCGTGGGCGCGCGGCTGGCGATGACGCAGGCGCTGGAACGCGCCGGCGTGACGGCGGCGCAGATCGACTACATCAACATGCACGGCACGGCGACCCGGCAGAACGACGCGATGGAGTCGGGCGCGATCGCTGCCTTGTTCGGCCTCGAAGTGCCGGTCAGTTCCACCAAGCCGTTCACCGGCCATACGCTGGGCGCGGCGGCCGCGATCGAAGCGGCGTTGTGCTGGCTCGCCATGCAGGACGATAACCCGCAGGGCCGTCTGCCGCCGCACCTGTGGGACGGCGCGGCCGATCCGGCGCTGCCGGCGCTGAACCTGGCGGCGCCCGGCGCTGCGCTGGGCCGTCCGTTGCGCCATGTGCTGAGCAGCTCATTCGCGTTCGGTGGCTCCAATGCGGCGCTGCTGCTGGGGAGGACCGCATGACGATGCCCGATGTGCGCGAACTGGTGCCGCATACCGGCCAGATGATGCTGCTCGACCGCGTGCTGAGCGCGGACGTCGATGACCTGTGCGCCGAAGTGCGCATCCACGCCGGCAGCGTGCTGGGTGGGGAAGAGGGCGTCGGCGCCTGGGTCGGCATCGAATACATGGCGCAGGCGATCGCCGCGCATGCCGGCTGGCTGGCTTTGCAGCGCGGCGAGGCGGTCAAGGTGGGCTTTCTGCTCGGATCGCGCAAGTATGCCTGCGGCGTGCCGTTGTTCGCCAACGGCAGCGTGCTGCTGGTGCATGTGCATCGGGTGCTTCAAGGCGAGAACGGCCTGGGCGCGTTCGACTGCCGCATCGACGTCGCCGGCGGCGCCAGCGCGGTGGCGACGGCCACGGTGACGGTGTTCCAGCCAGATAATGTCAATCAATTTCTCAACGATGGAAACGCAGTATGAATCAGAATAAGTCCATGAGCGTGCTGGTGACGGGGTCGTCGCGCGGCATCGGCAAGGCGATTGCGCTGCGCCTCGCGCGCGACGGCTACGACGTGGTGCTGCATTGCCGCAGCCAGCGTGCCGAGGCCGACGCGGTCGCGCAGCAGATCGCCGAGATGGGCCGCGCGGTGCGCGTGCTGCAGTTCGATATCGGCGACCGCGCCGCCACCGCCGCCGCGCTGGAGGCGGACATCGCGCAGCACGGCTGCTACTACGGCGTGGTGTGCAATGCCGGGGTCGCGCGCGACAACGCCTTCCCGGCGATGTCCGGCGAGGACTGGGACATCGTGCTGAAGACGAACCTGGACGGTTTTTACAACGTGCTCAATCCGCTGGTGATGCCGTTGGTCCAGCGCCGCAAGCCGGGCCGCATCGTCACGCTGGCGTCGGTGTCGGGATTGATCGGCAATCGCGGCCAGGTCAATTACAGCGCGGCCAAGGCCGGCATCATCGGCGCCACCAAGGCGCTGGCGCTGGAGCTGGCCAAGCGCGCCATCACCGTCAACTGCGTGGCGCCGGGCTTGATCGAAACCGACATGACCAGCGAGGTGCCGATGGAAGAAGCGCTGAAGATGATACCGGCGCGCCGCGTCGGCAAACCGGAGGAGGTGGCCGCCGCCGTCAGCTTCCTGATCGGCGAAGAGGCGGGCTACATCACGCGCCAGGTCATCTCCGTCAACGGCGGCCTGGCATGAGCCGCCGCGTCGCCGTCACCGGCATGGCCGGCATCAGCCCGATCGGCAACGACTGGGCCACGATACGCGAGCGCCTGGGCCAATACCGCAACGCCGTGGTGCGCATGGCGGAGTGGGAGGACTACGAGGGGCTGAACACGCGCCTGGGCGCGCCGGCCGCGCCGTTCTCGCTGACTGAACGTTATAACCGCAAGGCGATTCGCAGCATGGGCCGCGTCGCGCTGATGGCCACGCGCGCCAGCGAATTGGCGTTGGCCGATGCCGGACTGCTGGAGCACCCGCTGCTCAAGGGCGGCGACATGGGCGTGTCCTTCGGTTCGTCGGCGGGCACGCCGAGCGCCATCGGAGACTTCGGCCGCATGATGGAGGAGCGCACCACCAAGGGCATCAACGCCACCACCTACATCAAGATGATGGCGCACACGGCGCCGGTGAATATCGGCGTCTTCTTCGGCATCACCGGGCGCGTGATCACCACGTCCAGCGCCTGTACCTCCGGCAGCCAGGGCATAGGCTACGCCTACGAGGCTATCCGCGGCGGCAAGCAGCTGGCGATGGTGGCCGGCGGCGCCGAGGAGCTGTGCGCCACCGAGGCGGCGGTGTTCGACACCCTGTTCGCCACCAGCACCCGCAACGACGCCGGCCACACCACGCCCCGGCCGTTCGACGGCGGCCGCGACGGCCTGGTGATCGGCGAGGGCGCCGGCTGCCTGATCCTGGAAGACCTGGCGCACGCGCAGGCGCGCGGCGCCGCGATCCACGCGGAGCTGGTCGGCTTCGGCACCAACAGCGACGGCTGCCACGTCACCCAGCCGAATGCGGCCACCATGCAGAAGGCGATGCAGCTGGCTTTGCAGGACGCCGGTTTGCAGCCGTCCGATATCGGCTATATCAACGCGCACGGCACCGGCACCCACCAGGGCGACATCGCCGAGTCGCAGGCGACGCTGGCGGTGTTCGGCGGCCGGACGCCGATCAGTTCCCTCAAGAGCTACACGGGCCACACGCTGGGCGCCTGCGGCGCGCTGGAAGCCTGGATCAGCATCGAGATGATGCGCGAGGGCTGGTTTGCGCCGACCATCAATCTGGACGCAATCGATCCGGCTTGCGCGGCGCTCGACTACATCGTCGGCGAAGGCCGGCAACTGCAGTGCGAGTACGTGATGTCGAATAACTTCGCTTTCGGCGGCATCAACACGTCGCTGATTTTCAAACGCTACGTCAAATAAGATGAGCGTCGCGGCCGCGCTCTGGATGACCGACGTCGACGGCATGGCGGACGGAGATCTGCTGCGCCTGCGCGGTTGGCTGTCGGCCAGCGAGGAGGCGCGCTGCCGGCGCTTTGTCCGCACCCAGCGGCAGCGCCAGTTCGTCGCCGGCCGCGTGCTGTTGCGCATGGCGCTGGGCTCCCTGCTGGGCGTGGCGCCGCGCGACATCGAATTGGAAGACAGGCCCGGAGCCGCGCCGTTGCTGAAGGCGCCCGTGCCGCGAGGACCGCTGCCAGGCTTCAGCATCGCGCACAGCGGCCGCTGGGTGGCATGCGCGGTGAGCGCGCAGACGGCGCTGGGACTGGATATCGAAGTGCGCGATGCGCGGCGCGATCTGGCGGCGCTGGCGGCGCAGGCCTTCGACGCGGACGAGCTGGCGCAGTGGGCGGCCTTGGATGAGGCGCAGCGTGTCGCCGGCTTTTACAGTTTGTGGAGCGGGAAGGAAGCGCGCTTCAAGCTGGGCGAGACGGCGCGGGCGCATCGGCTCGATTTGCCGCATGAGGAATTGTCGGTGGTGTTGTGCAGCGCGTTGCCGTTGAAGGTGCCGCCACGGATAGAGTTGATTACGCTGCCGTGATCAGCGCCACAGCCAGTTCCATATGCCCGGCAAGGGTGGTTTGACGCTGGCGTTGTCGACGGTGCTGGCCAGCGCGGCGCGTTCCAGTTCCTCGCGGTCGTCGTAGAAAGGCTTGGTGGCCAGCGGGACCTCGAGTTCGCGCGCGACGTCGAGCAGGATCTCCATGTACTCCTGGATGTGGCGCGAGGTGTAGGTGTTCACGTCGTGGAAGGTGACGACCACCGGCGTGCTGCCGTCAACCGTGGGCATGGCGCCGGCGGCCCAGCGTTTGCGGGTCTCGGCCAGGTGGGTGAGCATGTTGGAGCGCTTGTGCCAGCTGAAGTTGACGCCGTAGATCTTGCCATCGTTGGCACTGAGGTCGGTCAGCAGCATGCGCATGCCGTGCTGGTGGTAGGAGGCCAGCGTATCGGCATCGTAGGCCCAGAACGGCGGCCGCACCAGCTTGGGCGCGACGCCGGTGACGGTGGTCAGGTCGTCGACGCCGCGCTGCATCGATTCGTCCAGCTCCGCGCGGCTCATGAGGCGGTGGTTCGAATGGAAGGTGGTGGCGCTGTGCAGCGCGACCACATGGCCTTCGTCGTATTCGCGTCGTATCAGGGCCCGGCCGACCGCTGTGCCGCCGCCATGCCAGGCGCGGGTCTGGGTGAAGAAGACCGCCTTGATGTGGTCCTGCAGCGGATTCTTGGCCAGCGTTTCAAGGATATGCACGGTCGGATTGTCGCTGTCGGCCGCCGCCGGGCCGTCGTCGAAGGTCAGCAGGAAGCGTATTGGAGCGAGCGCCGCATCCTGGGGCGCGGCGCAAGGGCTCAACAACATAGCGCAGAGTACAAGCAGCAGGCGGGAAAAATGGTTGGACACGGGCGGTCGGCATGGCGCAAGGAATGGGACCGATATTGTACGTGGATTTCCCGCCGCAGCCGCATTCTTGAGGACAAGTGGCTTAGTCGTCCAGGCTCCACACATACTGCATCCTGGTCCAGGATTGCTGCGGCACGCCGTCCACGGTGCCGGGCTTGAACTTGCACAGGCCCAGGCCGGTCTGGGCCGCGCGGTCCAGTTCGCGGAAGCCGCTGGATTTCTCCACCTTCGAATCGGTCACCCGGCCGTCGGTGCCGATCAGCAGTGCCAGCGTGACGACGCCGGTATCGCCGTTGCGCAGCGCGGACTTGGGATAGTCCGGCTTGGCGCAGGCCTTGGCGTCCACCACCGCCGCCACCAGCAGCGGCGCCGCTTTCACCACTGTCTTCGCGCCCGGTTCGGCGATCCCCGGCTGGGATGGCTGGGAGGGCGGCTGCTCCGTCAGCGGCCGCGCCGTCACCGGCGGCGGGCTGGACGGCAGTACCGGCGTTTCCACCTGCGGCACGAAGATGTCCGGCGGGGCCAGCTTGGGCAGCGGCACCTCGGGCGGCAGCACTTTCGGTGGCGGCGGCACGGGCGCGGTCGGCGTCAGGTCGATCACCGATTCCCTGATTTTGAACACCGTCAGTTTGGAGCCGTGCAGGAAGGCCGCCAGCAACGCCACGTGCAGCAGGGCCACGACGGTGAGACCGGTGAGATTCTTTTTCTGATGCATATGTGCTCCTTGGTGGTGGGTGGGATTGCTATGTCTTGGAAGTATACTATTCCATGTCATAGCAAAATAAAAGGATATTTCTGGAATATTTTGCGCCGGGATGGTGTGGTATGCTTCCACTATCGGGTAGTAAATATTCCAGGAGGTAGCAGTGAAGAAGATACGGGTCATGCTGGCGGACGATCATCCGATCGTGATGACGGGCTTCGCGATGTCGCTCGAAGGGCAGGGGCTGCACGTGGTGGGGCAGGCGCGCACGCCGGAAGAGGCGCTGGAACAGTACCGGCAGCTCAAGCCGGATGTGGCGGTGCTGGACATCCGCTTCGGCGAGCAGCTGACCGGCCTGGACGTGGCCAAGCAGATCCTGGCGCAGGCGCCGGACGCCGCCATCGTCTTCCTCAGCCAGTTCGACCAGGATAGCCTGATCAAGGAAACCTACCGCCTCGGCGGGCGCGCCTTCATGACCAAGGATTGCGACCCGGCCGACCTGGCGGCGGCGGTGCGGCGCGCGCATGACGGCGAGTTGTACTTCCTGCCGCAGATCGCCGAGCGGCTGGCCAACCTGTCGGTGCGCGGCGACGCTTCGCCGCAGTCGCAGCTGGACGAGCGCGCGCTGGAAATCTTCACGCTGATGGCCGAGGGCCTGACCAACGCCGAGATCGCCGAGAAGCTCGACGTCTCCACCAAAACCATCAGCAACATCAGCCAGGCGGTGAAGGAGAAGCTTGGCGTGCACCGGCCGGCCTACATCACGCGGCTGGCCGTCAAGCACGGCCTGATCGAGCCGTAAGGACATGCGTTTCGATTTTTGGCGCCAATGGAGCGTGCGCGCGCGGCTGCTGTGCGTCACCGTCATCCCGCTGGCCTATATGTTCAGCACCTTCGTCTGGTACGCCTACCATTCGCGGCTGTCCGAAGTGCGCGAGGAGATGGCCGAGCGCGGCCCGCTGGTGGCCAAGGTGCTGGCCGAGAGCAGCGAATTCAGCCTGCTGTCGCGCCGCTACGATGATCTGCGGCTGACCATCAACGGCCTGCTGCGCTCGGACGCCAGCATCGATCGCATCGAAGTGCTGGACGCGCAGCGGCATGCGCTGGTGCAGGCCGCCGCGCACGCGCCGGGCCAGCCGGACGCCCGCTACTACGAGGCGCCGGTGCTCAAGCGGCTGATGTTCGTGACCATGCTGGCCGCCGACGGCAAACCTTACCTGAAGAACCAGCCGGCCGGCGCCAGCAGCGTCGCGGTCGAGACGATGGGCTATGTGCGGGTGACGATGTCGCCGTCGGCGCTGCTGCTCAAGCAGACGCGCCGCTTCTACGTCGAGCTGTTGGTGGCCAGCCTGGGCCTGATGGCCTGCGCGCTGCTGGCGTGGCAGCTGTCGACCGGCTTGAACGCGTCCTTGCAGGCGTCGATGCAGGCGCTGCGCGCGGCCGACGCCGAAAAGCGCCGCCTGATCCGCAAGGTCAACACCGCCGTCGAGGATGAGCGCAAGAGCATCGCGCTGGAGATCCACGATGAACTCAACGCCACGCTGATCGCCGCGCGGCTGGAGGCGCAGCGCATCGTCGACGTCAGCGAGCCGGGCGAGGTGCGCGAGCGCGCGCAGTCCATCATCAAGCTGGCGCTGGGACTCTACAACAGCGGCCGCACGCTGGTGCGGCGCCTGCGTCCCGAGGTGCTGGACATGCTGGGCCTGGACGGCGCGGTGGAGGAGATGGTGCGCCACTACGATCGCGCGCACGCCGGCTGCCGCTACAGCTTCCGCGCCGACGGCGACTTTGCGCGGCTGGAAAGCGGCATCGGCATCTCGGCCTACCGCATCATGCAGGAAGCCCTGTCCAACATCGCCAAGCACGCGCGCGCCACGCAGGTGACGGTGAGCCTGTCGCTGGACGGGGCGGGGCTGGGCATGGAGATCGCCGACAACGGCAGCGGCTACGACGCGGCGCTGGCCTCGCCCGGCATCGGCATCGTCGGCATGCGCGAGCGGGTGGCCGCCTTCGACGGCCGCATCGACATCAGCACCGCCATCGGCGCCGGCACGCGCATCGCCATCTTCATTCCGCAGGCATGAGCCCATTCGGTGTATAGTCAAACCGTGACTTCAACGCGAGATTCATTATGGAAACCGCAGTCGTTGCTGATACTGTCCGTCCGCAACTAGAGCAGTTGCTGGCGGCCTATTCGGAGGGCCGAATCAGCCGCAGCGAACTGGAGCAGTCCAGCGGGCTTTGGTTCGGCGAGATATTGAACGAGCTGGCCCGTCACGGCCTGCCTTTGCCGCGCGTTGACACCCGCTTGCATTTCAACGAGGCACAGCGCAATTTGTTCGAACGGGTGTTCGGATGAACATCGCCTTGATCGTGACGGACGCCGGGCCGCTCATTACGCTGGCGGTAGCCGATGCGCTCGACACGCTGACCTTGCTGGGTGTACGTGTCGTCATTCCGGACATGGTGCGGTTCGAGGTCACGCGCCACGCCGGCAAACCGGGCGCGCAGGAGCTGCTTGCGTGGCTGGATCTCAATCTCGACGCCGTGGAAATCGGCGACACCGAGGAGTATGCCGAGTTTTCAGCCTTGCTGGCGCTGAACCCGGCGCTGCGCACGCGCAATCGCGGCGAAATGGCTGCGGCCGAAATTTTGGCCCGCGAACTGGCGGATGGCATCGATGCCGGTCTACTGCTATTTGAAGACTCCGATGTTCGCAAGACCAATTTCCTGGTCCGTATTCCCGACAACGTCTTGATCCTGTCGACATCGACCTTCCTGCACGGCCTTCAGCGGCGGCAGCTGATTCCCGACGCCGAGCTGATCCTCGACCGTGCCACCGCGATACGCGGCCAGACCGCGCGTGCTGCCGGCGCGCTTGCCAGCAGCGGAGCCGAGGATATCCTGAGTGCGTGGTTGGATTGATCTGGCGCTAGCTTGTTGCTTGTCGGCATGTTTGGATCGCGTGGCATGGGGTTATAATCCGTTCAACCTTTCCGTAACACCCACCAGAACGGATGCCGCAGACATGAGCCAGCCCAATCAGTTTTCCCTGTTGACGCAACGCCGCTTCGCGCCGTTTTTCTGGACCCAGTTCCTCGGCGCGTTCAACGACAATCTGTTCAAGACCGCGCTGGTGGTGATGCTGACCTTCGATGCGATGAGCTGGACCACGCTGTCGCCATCGCTGATCACCAACCTGATCCCCGGCCTGTTCATCCTGCCCTACGTGCTGTTCTCGGCCACCGCCGGCCAGCTGGCCGACAAGTTCGAAAAGTCCGGCCTGACCCGCTTCGTCAAATGGCTGGAAGTGGCCATCATGTGCATCGCCGGCCTCGGCTGGATGACCCACACCCTGTGGCTGCTGGTCACCGCCGTGGTCGGCATGGGCGTCCACTCGACCCTGTTCGGCCCCGTCAAGTACGCCTACCTGCCGCAGCAGCTCAAGTCCGAAGAACTGATCGGCGGCAATGGCGTGACCGAGATGGGCACCTTCGTCGGCATCCTGCTGGGCGAGATCCTGGGCGCGGTGCTGGTCGTGCAAAAGCCCAACGGCATCGCCTTCGAAGCCGTCGCCACCATCGCCGTGGCGCTGCTCGGCCTGATCGCCAGCTACCGCATCCCGCTGGCGCCGGCGCCGGCGCCGGAGCTGAAGGTGAGCTGGAACTTCATCGGCGAATCGTTCCGCAACATTAACTTCTCGCGCAAGAACCGCGTGGTGTTCCTGTCCATGCTGGGCAACTCCTGGTTCTGGTTCTACGGCGCGCTGGTGCTGGCGCAGTTCCCGGTGTACGCCAAGGACTACCTGCACGGCGACCACAGCGTGTTCGTGTTGCTGCTGACGGTGTTCTCGCTGGGCGTGGGCAGCGGCTCGCTGCTGTGCGAGCGCCTGTCCGGCCGCAAGGTGGAAATCGGCCTGGTGCCGTTCGGCTCGATCGGCCTGTCCATCTTCGGCGCCGACCTGTATTTCTCCAGCCAGGGTTTCGCCGCCGGCGCCGCCGCGCTGGCGGCCGGCCCGCACCTGGACGCCTTCGCCATCATGGTGCAACACGGCATGTGGCGCATCCTGGGCGACGTGCTGTTGATCGGCATGTTCGGCGGCTTCTTCATCGTGCCGCTGTTCGCGCTGATCCAGACCCGCTGCGATCCGGCCCACATGTCGCGCACCATCGCCGGCATGAACATCCTCAACGCGCTGTTCATGGTGGCCGCGGCCGGCCTGGCCATCGTGCTGCTGGGGCAGGGCTTCACGATCCCGCAGCTGTTCCTGGTGACGGCGCTGCTCAACGCGGTGGTGGCGGTCTACATCTTCTCGCTGGTGCCGGAGTTCCTGATGCGCTTCCTGGCCTGGATGCTGATCCACACCGTGCACCGCGTGCGCCTGATCGACGCCGAGCGCATCCCGGCCGAAGGCGCGGCGGTGCTGGTGTGTAACCATGTCAGCTACGTCGACGCCATCGTCATCGGCGCGGCCAGCCCGCGGCCGATCCGCTTCGTGATGGACCACCGCATCTTCAAGCTGCCGCTGCTGGGCTGGATCTTCCGCACCGCGCGCGCGATCCCGATCGCGCCGGCCAAGGAAGACCCGTGGCTGATGGAGAAGGCCTATGTCGACATCGCCCAGGCACTGCACGAGGGCGACCTGGTGTGCATCTTCCCGGAAGGCCGCCTGACCAGCACCGGCGAGATCAACGAATTCAAGGGCGGCGTGTCCAAGATCGTCGAGCGCACCAAGGTGCCGGTGATCCCGATGGCGCTGCGCGGCTTGTGGGGCCATCTGCTCAGCCGCAGCGGCGCCAATGTGTTCGAGCGCGCCTTCCGCACCGGCCTGCGTTCGCGCCTGGCGCTGGCGGTCGGCGTGCCGGTGCCGCCGCAGGACGTGACGCCGGAAGGCTTGCAGGAACGCGTGCTGGAACTGCGCGGCGACTGGAAGTGAATGCCACTTACTAGTTGTTACAAAGTTATTGCAATTTTATATAGGTTTTCTTTAAACTAAGTATCGATGCCTTGCCAGGGCGTCGACTACTTTAGGGAAAACCATGAGCATACAAAAATATCTGCTGGCCGCGCTGTCCGCGACCGGCGTGCTGACGCTGGCCGCCTGCGGCGGCGGCGACTTCATACCCAACCCGTACCAGTTCCCGGACAAGGGCACGCCGGTAGCGTCGACGGTGACGATCGATTTCAACACCGGCATCGACGGCTGGCGTGCCGACGTCGCCGACTACACCAACAAGGACCGGCCGACCGAGGTCGCTTCCGGCTGGAAGGACTTGCCGGCGCCGCTGAGCGGCAAGGGCTACTACCTGGCCGCGCGCAACAACAGCGACGACGTGCTGAGCTACGTCACGCGCCAGCTGGAAGGCTTCGTGCCGACCACCAAATATTTGCTGAGCTTCGAGCTGCGCTACGCCACCGACGCGGCCACCGGCTGCATGGGCGTGGGCGGTTCACGCGGCGACAACGTGTACATGGTGGTGGCGGCCAACTACTACAACATCAATACGGTGGAAGGGCCGGTCGGCCAGTTCCGCATGAACCTGGACCGCGGCAACCAGGCCGTTTCCGGCAAGGACGGCAAGGTGCTGGGGACGCAGGGCATCCCGGGCCTGGACTGCGCCGGCGGCAAGTGGGCCAGCACCACCCGCAAGTCGAGCGAGGCGATCGTGGTGACCAGCGACAAGGACGGCCGCTTCTGGATCGCGCTGGGCGCCGATTCCGGCTTCGAAGGCAGCAACGCCTTCTACCTGCAGGGCGCGACCATCGACATCAAGCCGCTGTAAGTCAGCGCGCCGCCTGCACCTGTTCGCGGTTCTGGCGCGCGCCGGCCAGGCGCACGATCTGGTCCAGCTCCACCGGCTTGACCAGGTGGTGATCGAAGCCCGCTTCGCCGGAGCGGCGGCGGGCGTCGCCCTGGCCCCAGCCGGTCAGCGCGATCATCAGAATGCCGTCGGCGCCGGGGCGCTGGCGGATCGCCCGCGCGGTTTCGTAGCCGTCCATGCCGGGCATGCCGAGGTCGAGGATGATCAGGTCCGGCGGATGCTCGGCGCTGGCGGCGATGGCGCTGGCGCCGTCGTACACCGCGTGCGCGTCGAAGCCGTCGATCTCCAGCAGCGCCGCCAGCGAATCGGCGGCGTCCTGGTTGTCGTCCACCACCAGCACCTGCAACTTGCGGCCGTCGCCGTCGCCGGCGGCCGCCGGCAGGGCCGTGTCGCGCGCGGCGCCGCCCAGCACCGGCAGGCGGATCGCGAATTCGCTGCCCTGGCCGGGCCCGGCGCTGCTGGCCTCGACCGAGCCGCCGTGCATCTCGGCGAAGCGGCGCGCCAGGCTCAGGCCGATGCCCAGGCCGCTGGAGAACTGGCCGGCCACGGTCTTGCTTTGCTCGAACATGCGGAAGATGCGTGGAATCGATTCGGCGTCGAGGCCGATGCCGTTGTCGCGCACCGTCACCAGCAGCTCGTCGCCGTGGCAGCTGGCGGCCACCGCCACCCGGCCGCCCTGCGGCGTGAACTTGACCGCGTTCGACACGATGTTGGCGACGATCTGCACCACCCGCGCGTAGTCGGCGTCGAGCAGGACGTCGTCGGCCGGCAGCTGCCAGGCGATGGCGATGCGCTTGGCCTCGGCCGCTTGCAGGCACAGCTCGCCGACGTGGTTCATCGCGGCGGCCAGGCTGACCTGCTGGCGCTGCAGCGTGATCTTGCCGCTGGTGATGCGGGCCACGTCGAGCAGGTCGTCCACCAGCCGCGTCAACAGCCGCACCTGGCGCTCGACCATGTCGCGGATGCGCGCCACCGGCGGCGCGTCCGGATACATATGCGTGAGCAGCGAGACCGAGGTGCGGATCGGCGCCAGCGGATTGCGCAGCTCGTGCCCCAGGCTGGCGAGGAACTCGTCCTTGCGGCGCGCCGCCTCGCGCACCTGGTACTGCTTGTGGCGCGCGCGCAGCGTGGCGTGCACGGCCGTGATCAGGGTCAGCGTGCGCACCGGCCGCTCCATCAGGTTCAGGTTGCCCAGGCCGGCCACGGCCTGGCGCACCGTCGGCGAATCGGCGCCGCGGTGGGTCAGCAGGATGATGGGCAGGTCGGACCAGTCGGGCTGGCGCGCCACGTGCTCCTGCAGCAGCTTGTAGCCGCCCGGCGCCAGCGCTTCCTCCACCGTCAGCACCGCGCCCGCGCCCCGTTCCAGCTGCGCCGCCAGCTCGGCCAGCGTGCGGCAGACGTGGCTGTGGATGGCCGCCATCGCCAGCACCTTGGCCGCCAAGGTGGCGTCCTGGCCGGTCGGCGCGTAGATCAGGATGCGCGTTTCCATCGGCGTCAGCCGGCCGGATGCTCGCCGCCCACGGCCAGCGTTCCGTTGTAGGTGGGCACGCCGGTGAGGATGCCGTGGAAGTCGTTCAGCACCGGCCCGACGTCGATGCCGTCCTGGCCGATCCGGAAGCGGCGGATGGTGCGCTCGTGCGCGCTGCCGCGCTTCTTGAACACCGAGATCGCCTGCCGCACCTCGCCCTCGGCTTCGAAGTAGCGCAGCATGATGACGTTGTCGGCGATGTAGCTGGCGTCGATCGCGGTGGTCATGCCGCTGCCCAGCATGCCTTGCTGGACGCCGACCACGATGCTGACCACGCCGCGCTGGCCCAGGTAGGTCAGCAGCTCGTGCAGGTAGATGGTGAGGAAGCGCTCGTCCGGCACCGCGTTCAGGTAGCCGTTCAGGCTGTCGATGACGACCACCCGCACGCCGCGCTCGACCGCCTGCATCACCGCGTGCGAGAACTGGCCGGGCGCCAGCTCGGCCGGGTCGATCTGCTGGATCGTCAGCAAGTTGCGGTCGATGGCGTCGGCCAGCCGCATGCCGACCCCGGCCGCGCGGTTGAGCATATTGTTGCGCGCCTCTTCGAACAGGAACATCGCGCACGGCTCGCCGCGCTGGGTGGCGGCGTGCACGAACTGCGCCGCCAGCGTGGACTTGCCGGTGCCCGGCGGCCCCGAGATCAGCGTGCTCATGCCTTCTTCCAGGCCGCCGCCGATCAGCTGGTCCAGCGCCGGCAGGCCGCTCGAGAGCTGGCGCCGGTCGCTGACCACGCGGCTGGCGGCCGCCTCCAGGCGCGGGAACACGTGCAGGCCGCCGCTGATGATCTTGTAGTCGTGGGCGCCGCCGCGGAAGGCGATGCCGCGGTACTTGACCACGCGCAGCCGGCGCCGCTCGGCGCCGTAGGCCTGGTCGGCCAGCTCCAGGGTCAGCACCGCGTGCGCCACGCTGCGCACCTGCAGGTCGGTGCTGAGGGCGGTGCGGTCGTCGAGGAAGATGGTGGTGCAGCTGCGGCTGCCCAGGTATTGCTTGAGCGCGAGCACCTGGCGCCGGTAGCGCAGCGGGCTTTCCGCCAGCAGCTGCAACTCCGACAGCGAATCGAGCACCACGCGGCGCGGCTGGTGGCGCTCGATGGCGGCGACGATGCGCTGGATGGTGGTGCCCAGTTCGATTTCGGACGGATGGAAGATGGTGTACTGCTGCGCGGGATCGAGCACGTCCTCGCTGGGCAGGATTTCTTCGATGTGGATGCCGTCCATGGTCCAGCCGTGCGACTGCGCCACGCTCAGCAGTTCGACGGCGGTTTCGGCCAGCGTGATGTAGAGCACCGGCTCGCCCTGGCGCGCGCCATCGTTGAGGAACTGCAGCGCCAGCGTGGTCTTGCCCGTGCCCGGTTCGCCTTCGACCAGGTAGAGGCGGTCGCGCGTCAGGCCGCCGGCCAGCACTTCATCCAGGCCGGGCACGCCGGTCGAGAGAAACAGATGCGTAGCGCTGTTCTGTGCTTGCATGGGCGCAGTCCGAAAAATGGACGCCGCGCTCGCAAGGGCGCGGCGGATGTTCGGCTGATACTACCTGAAATGGCGGAAGCGGGATTTTCGATAGCAAACGTGCGCGGCTCGCTCAGCCTTGCAGGCGCTGCTGCGCGCTGTGCTGCTTGTCGATGTACATCGCGCGGTCCGCGCGGCCCAGCAGCATCTCGATATCCTGCGGGTCGTCCGGATGGTGGATGGCGATGCCGATGCTGGCGCTGAGCGAGACGGTGGCGGTCTTCAGGCGGAACGGCTGTTGCAGCGCCGGCCGCAGCTTGTCGGCGGTCTCCTGCGCGGCGTTGTCGCTGTGCAGGTTCTCGAGGATGACGATGAACTCGTCGCCCGCCAGCCGGCCCACGGTGTCGGTCTTGCGCACGATGTGCTGCACCCGCGCGGCGAACTGGCGCAGCAGTTCGTCGCCTTCCTCGTGGCCGTAGCGGTCGTTGATCTGCTTGAAGCGGTCGAGGTCGAGGAAGAACACGGCGCAGCTGTGGCGCAGGCGGCTGGCGCGCTGGATCGCCTCGGTCAGCGCGGCCATCAGCGCGCGCCGGTTGGGCAGGCCGGTGAGCGTGTCGCGCAGCGCCATCGCCTCCATCGATTCGAACAGCGTCTTGCGCTCGCTGATGTCGTGCAGGAAGGCGATGAACAGGTGGCCGCTGCTGCGCGGCACGTAGGCCAGCGACACTTCCACCGGCAGCTCCTGGCCGGCGCGGTTGCACAAGGTCAGTTCGATGCGACGGTTGAGCACGGTGTCGGCGCCGCAGTCGGCCAGCTGGCGCATGTCGCGTTCGTAGGCGCGGCGCAGCAGCGGCGGCAACACCATCGCCGCCAGCGGCTGGCCGATCACCTCGGCGCGGCGCCAGCCGAACAGCTGCTCGGCCTGGCGGTTCCAGTCCAGCACCACGCCGCCCGGATCGAGGGCGATGAAGGCGTCGTGGGCGTTGTCGAGGATGGCGCGCAGCTCGGCCGCGCGTTCCTGCAACAGCAGCTGCGTGCTTTGCTCCTGCGCCAGCGCGCGCTCCAGCAGCAGCGCCTTGCGCGTCATCTCGCGGGTGCGTTCGCCGACCGTCGACTCCAGTTTTTCGTTCATGCCGCGCAAGGTGCCCAGGTGGTCCTGCTCGTTGCGCACCAGCCCGGCCAGCGCCTGCGACAGCACCTGCGCCTCGTGGAAGCTGTCGACCAGCGGGATCGGCGGCAGCGCGCCGGGCGGCGTGTCGGGCGGCGCGGCCGAGCGTTGTTCGATGTTCTTGCTGAGCGCGTTGAGCGGACGCGTGAGCCGGCGCGCCGCCGCCGACGCCGCCAGCGCCATGGCCACGCCGAGGATGGCGCCCAGCAGCAGGATCTGGCGTTCCAGCGCGCGGGCGCCGGCCAGCGCCACGTCCTCCGGCTGGCGCACCAGCACCGACCAGGTCAGCGTGGCGGGATTGTTCAGATCGCCGGTGCGGGAAAAGCCGGTCAGGTAGCTGCGGCCGTCGGGCCAGGTTTCCTTCAGCGAGCCCGGCGCGCCCGATTGCGACAGCGCCAGGCTGGTGCTGCCGATGGTCTTTTCCTCGGTGCCCTTGGGGCCGAGCATGACGGTGCCGTCGCCGCGCACCACGAAGATGTCGGCCGAATACTGCTGGTCGGCCGGCGTCAGGATGGTCTGCACCAGGCGCCGCGCCCAGCTCCAGCTCATGTGCACGCACAGCACGCCGCGGTAGCTGCCGTCCGAACGCCGCACCGGGCCGGCCGCGTCGACGAAGCGCCACGGGTCGGCGCTGTACGGCAGCTTTTTGCCGAGCAGGCTGGCGGGGTGGAAATCGCCGGCGTAGAGCTTGTCGCGGCCGCCCTTGAACCAGGCGCGCATGCTGACGTCCTGGCCTTCGAGCAAGCCCTGGGTGGCGGCGTAGACGCTGCCGTCGGGATTGGCCAGGCCGATCCAGGCGTAGTCGGGGAAGGTTTTTTGCAGGCTTTCGAGCACCTGGCGGATTTCGGCGGGGGACTTGGCGTCGCGGATCTGCGGCAGCTCGGTCAGCAGCTGGACGTCGCCGGTGGCCTTCTGCAACACGCGGTTGAGCGAATCGCGCATCTGCCACGACAGCTGCTGCAAGCGCAGGCCCGCTTCGCGTTCGGCGTAGTCGAAGGCGAAGTGATCGACCAGCACCAGCA
Organism: Duganella sp. GW821-FHT07G03; assembly: GCF_059418605.1. NCBI lineage: Bacteria > Pseudomonadati > Pseudomonadota > Betaproteobacteria > Burkholderiales > Oxalobacteraceae > Duganella > Duganella sp. GW821-FHT07G03. The sequence continues at coordinate 38,371 of NZ_JBWKQE010000004.1, read as the reverse complement.
GCGACAGCACCGACATCAACACCGTCGCGGCCACACCCACTGTCACCAGCGTGGTGAGGCGCGGCCGGGCCGTGCGTGGGGAGGGCTGCGATGTCATGGCGCGGGCCAAAAAGATGTCTGGGGGAAATGAAATTCATTGTAGCACCGGGCGTGGCGCCTACCTCTATCCCCTGGAGAAATTCACCGCCGCACGCCACGCTTTGTCGTGTCATGGACGAAAAACTTTCTTGACTTAAATAGAATGATCGTTCATTCTACGAACTTATGCACATTTTTTATACAGAAAGTCCCACCATGGAAGCTCTTTTCTGCAGGACCGCAGCCCTGATCACCGCAGCCGTGTTCGTTGCCGGCTGCTCCAAAACCACGACCGAAGCACCTCATATGCAGGTGGCGGAAGTGGGCGTTTTTAAAGTGGCGCCGGAAGCGCTGCACATCACGACCGAACTGCCGGGCCGCACCGCCGCCTTCCAGGTGGCCGAAGTGCGCCCGCAGGTCAGCGGACTGATACAAAAACGCCTGTTTGTCGAAGGCGCCGACGTCAAGGCCGGCGTGGCGCTGTACCAGATCGACGCGGCCAGCTACCAGGCCTCCTACAACTCGGCCAAGGCGGCGCTGGCCAAGGCCAGGGCCAACCTGATGACCAGCGGCCCGAAAGTGGCGCGCTACAAGGACCTGGTGGCGATCGAAGGCGTGAGCCGCCAGGACTACGACGACGCCGTCGCCGCCAACGAGCAGGCCAAGGCCGACGTGGAATCGGCCGCCGCGGCGCTGGAGCAGGCCGCCATCAACCTCAAATACACCCATGTCGACGCGCCGATCAGCGGCCGTATTGGCCGCTCGGCCATCACGCCGGGCGCGCTGGTGACGGCCAACCAGACCGGCGCGCTGACCACCGTGCAGCAGCTGGACCCGATCTACGTCGACGTCACGCAATCGAGCGAGGACCTGCTGCGCCTGAAGCGCGAGCTGGAAAACGGCGGCTTGAAGCAGGCCGGCGGCCAGGCCAAGGTCACGCTGCTGCTGTCGGACGGCAGCAAGTACGCAGAAAGCGGCAAGCTGCAGTTCTCCGATGTGACGGTCGATCCGGGCACCGGCAACGTCACCCTGCGCGCGCTGTTCCCCAACCCCAAGCACGATCTGCTGCCAGGCATGTTCGTGCGCGCGGTGGTGGAATCGGGCGTCAACGAGCAGGCCATCGCCGTGCCGCAGCAGGGCGTGACCCGCAACGCCAAAGGCCAGGCGACCGCGCTGGTACTGAACAAGGAAGGCAAGGTCGAGCAGCGCCTGCTGGTCACCGGCGGCACCATGGGCGACAAGTGGCTGGTCAAGTCGGGCCTCAACGCGGGCGACCTGCTGATCGTCGAAGGCGTGCAGAAGGTCAAGCCGGGCGCGCCGGCCAACGCAGCCAAACCCGCCGCCGCCGTGGCCGTGGGCGGCGCCATGCCGTCCAACGCCAAGAGCGCCCAATAAAGGAGCATCACCATGTCACGTTTCTTTATTGACCGCCCGATCTTCGCGTGGGTCGTCGCTATCGTCATCATGCTTTCGGGCGTGATCGCGATCCTCGGCCTGCCGATCGCGCAGTATCCAAGCATTGCACCGCCGTCGATTTCGATCAGCGGTTCCTACCCGGGCGCCTCCGCCAAGACGGTGGAAGACGCCGTCACCCAGGTCATCGAACAGAAGATGAAGGGCATCGACGGCCTGCGCTACATGTCCTCGTCAAGCGACGGCACCGGCGGCATCGGCATCACGCTGACCTTCAAGAGCGGCACCAACCCGGACATCGCCCAAGTGCAGGTGCAGAACAAGCTGCAGCTGGCGACGCCGCTGTTGCCAACCATCGTTACGCAGCAAGGCCTGGTGGTCGCCAAGGCCACCAAGAACTTCATGATGGTGCTGGGCTTCGTGTCCGAAGACGGCAGCATGAAGCAGGCCGACCTGGGCGACTACGTAGCCGCCAACGTCATCGATCCGCTCAGCCGCGTGGAAGGCGTGGGCGACGTGACGCTGTTCGGCGCCCAGTACGCGATGCGCATCTGGCTCGACCCGGCCAAGCTGCAAAGCTATCAGCTGACGCCGGCCGACGTGACCGCCGCTATCACCGCGCAGAACACCGAAGTCTCGGCCGGTGAGCTGGGTGGCGCGCCCGCCATGCCGGGCCAGCAGCTCAACGCCACCGTGTCGGCGCAGAGCCGCCTGCAGACCGCCGAGCAGTTCGGCGCCATCCTGCTGAAGACCGCCGCCAGCGGCGCCACCGTGCACCTGCGCGACGTGGCCCGCATGGAGCTGGGCAGCGAGAACTACAACGTGCTGGCCCGCTACAACGGCAAGGCCGCCACCGGCGTGGCCATCAAGCTGGCCACCGGCGCCAACGCGCTCGATACCGCCAACGCCGTCAAGGCGCGGATCGCATCGCTGGAGAAGCAGTTCCCGGCCGGGATGAAGGCGGTGATCGCCTTCGACACCACGCCGTTCGTCAAGCTGTCGATCGAGGAAGTGGTCAAGACGCTGGTGGAAGCGGTGATCCTGGTGTTCCTGGTGATGTACCTGTTCCTGCAAAACTTCCGCGCCACGCTGATTCCGACGATGGCGGTGCCGGTGGTGCTGCTGGGGACTTTCGCGATCCTGTCGGCGTTGGGCTATTCGATCAACACGCTGACCATGTTCGCGGTGGTGCTGGCGATTGGCCTGCTGGTCGATGACGCCATCGTGGTGGTGGAAAACGTCGAGCGCGTGATGACGGAGGAGGGCTTGTCCCCGGTCGAAGCGACGCGCAAATCGATGGGCCAGATCAGCGGCGCGCTGGTGGGCATCGCGATGGTGCTGTCGGCGGTGTTCGTGCCGATGGCCTTCTTCAGCGGCTCCACCGGCGTGATCTACCGCCAGTTCTCGGTGACGATTGTTTCGGCGATGGTGCTGTCGGTGCTGGTGGCGATGATCTTCACGCCGGCGCTGTGCGCGACCCTGCTCAAGCCTGTGGCCAAGGGCCATACGGCGATCGACACCGGCTTCTTCGGCTGGTTCAACCGCAGCTTCGACCGCGGCAGCTTGAAGTACCAGGGCTGGGTGGGCGCGCTGCTGAATCGCAGCGGACGTTCGCTGATCATGTACGCGCTGTTGCTGGCGGTGCTGGCCTTCGTGTTCGTGCGCCTGCCGACGTCCTTCCTGCCGGAAGAAGACCAGGGCGTGCTGTTCTCGCAAATCCAGCTGCCGACCGGCGCGACCCAGCAGCGCACGCTGAAGGTGATCGAAAAAGTCGAGCAGCACTTCCTGAACGAGGAGAAGGATTCGGTGGCGTCGGTGTTCGCGGTGGCTGGCTTCAGCTTCAGCGGCAACGGCCAGAACACGGGTATCGCCTTCGTCCGCATGAAGGACTGGTCGGAGCGCAAGGGCGCCGGCCAGCGCGTGAACGCCATTGTCGGCCGCGCCATGGGCAGCTTCTCGCAGATCAAGGATGCGATGGTGTTCGCCTTCGCCCCGCCTGCGGTGCTGGAGCTGGGTAACGCCAGTGGCTTCGATTTGCAGCTGCAGGACCAGGGCGGTGTCGGCCACGAAGCGCTGATGGCTGCGCGCAACCAGATGCTGGGCATGGCGTCCAAGAATCCGGTGCTGATGGGGGTGCGTCCGAACGGACAGGAAGATACGCCGCAGTACAAGATCACCGTCGACCAGCAGAAGGCGACCGCGCTGGGCTTGTCCATCGCCGATGTGAACAAGGTGCTGAGCACCGCCTGGGGTAGCGCCTACGTCAACGACTTCGTCGACCGTGGCCGCGTGAAAAAGGTGTACATGCAGGGCCAGCCCGATTCGCGCATGTCGCCGGAAGACCTGGGCAAATGGTTTGTCCGCAATGCCGACGGTGAGATGGTGCCTTTCTCGGCCTTCTCGACCGGTCAGTGGATCTATGCGTCGCCACGCCTGGAGCGCTACAACGGCCTGCCGTCGACCGAGATTCTCGGCATGCCGGCGCCGGGCCAGAGTTCGGGCGTAGCGATGGCGGCAATTGAAGAGATGGCGGCCAAGCTGCCGCCGGGTATCGGCTTCGAGTGGACCGGCCTGTCGACGGAAGAACGCGACTCGGGTTCGCAGACCACCCAGCTGTATGCGATCTCGATCCTGATCGTGTTCCTGTGCCTGGCCGCGCTGTATGAAAGCTGGTCGATTCCGTTCTCGGTGCTGCTGATCGTGCCGTTGGGCGTGATCGGCACGGTGCTGGCGACGTATGTGTTCAAGCTGTCGAACGACGTGTACTTCCAGGTCGGCCTGCTGACCGTGGTGGGGCTGGCGGCGAAGAACGCGATCCTGATCGTGGAGTTTGCGAAGGAGCTGCAGGAGCAGGGCGTGGAACTGAAACAGGCGACCTTGCAGGCCGTGCGACTGCGACTGCGTCCGATCCTGATGACGTCCATCGCCTTCGGCCTCGGTGTGCTGCCGCTGGCGATCAGCAGCGGCGCCGGCTCCGGCAGCCAGAACGCGATCGGCGTCGGCGTGTTGGGCGGGATGCTGTCGGCTACCTTCCTGGGCATCTTCTTTGTGCCGGTGTTCTTTGTATTGGTGCGGGGCTTCTTCAGCAAGAAGACCGCCGCTCCTGTTGCGGCTGTGGAGGCGCATTGATTGTGGATAAATTCATGAAAAAATCTTTACTCACGATGGTGGCGCTGGCGATGTTGGCCGGTTGCAGCCTGGCGCCGGTGTACGAACGCCCGGCGCAACCGGTGGCGCAAGCCTGGCCGGCCGGCGACGCCTACAAAGGCGTGCCGGCAGCGGCGGCCGATGCCAAGCCGGTATCCGAAATCCAGTGGCGCGAATACTTTGCCGACGAGCGTCTGCGCCAGGTGATCGCACTGGCGCTGGTCAACAACCGCGACCTGCGTGTATCGGTGCTCAACATCGAGAAGGCCAAGGCGCAGTACAACATCGACAGCGCGGCGCTGCTGCCCAAGCTGTCGGCCAATGTCAGCCAGAGCGCATCGCGCACGCCTTCGACCATGACCGGCACCGGCGAAGCGGCCATCAACCGCCAGTACAGCGGCGGTTTGGCGATGGCGTCGTATGAGCTGGACTTCTTCGGCAAGGTTCGCAACCTGTCGGACGCCGGTTTGCAGACCTACCTCGGCACCGAGGAAGCGCGCCGCGCGCAGCAGATCACGCTGGTGGCCGAAGTGGCCAACGCCTACCTGACGTTGATCGCCGACCAGCAGCGCCTGAAGTTGGCGGCGGAAACGCTGCGCAGCCAGCAGACTTCCTATGACCTGAGCAAGAAGCGCTTCGATTCCGGCGTCACCTCCGGCGTGGACATGTACGAGGCGCAGACCAGCGTCGAATCGGCGCGCAGCGACATGGCGGTCTACACCGCGCAAGTGGCGCTGGACCAGAACGCGCTGACGCTGCTGGTCGGCAGCAGCGTGCCTGCGGACTTGCTGCCTGCCGGCGAGCTGGATGCGGTAACGCAGCTGGCCGCGATTCCGGCCGGCTTGCCGTCGGACCTGCTGCAAGCGCGTCCCGATGTGCAGGAGGCCGAGCGCGCGCTGCGCGCTGCCAACGCCAACATCGGCGTGGCGCGCGCCGCCTTCTTCCCCAGCATCTCGCTGACGGCGTCGGGCGGCAGCGCGAGCAGCACCTTGTCCGGTCTGTTCAAGGCGGGATCGTCGACGTGGAGTTTCGTCCCGCAGATCAATTTGCCGATCTTCGATGGCGGCGTCAATCGCGCCAACCTGAATATCGCCAAGGCCAATCGCGACATCTCGGTGGCGCAGTACGAGAAGGCGATCCAGGTGGCGTTCCGCGAAGTGGCCGATGCGCTGGCCCAGCGCGGAACGCTGGACGAACGCATCGCCTCGCAGCAGGCGCTGGTCGACGCGGCCGACAAGAGCTTCCGCATCCACGAGGCGCGCTACCGCAAGGGCGCGGATTCGTACCTGAACGCGCTGGTGTCGCAGCGCGCGCTGTACGCCGCGCAGCAGGGCCTGATCTCGGCGCGGCTGGGCAAATCCAGCAACGCCGTCACCCTGTACAAGGTGCTGGGCGGCGGCTGGCAGCCGGAAGTCGCGCAGCAGCGCGGCTAAGGTGGCCGGAGCGGCGGGCGCAAAGTGTTGCGCGCCCGCCGCCTCCGACTGCTGATAAATTGACAAAAATGGTCTGCTTCGCCACAGTACCGCCTCAGGCAAGTTCGTTACCCAAGGAAGACCCCATGACCGCACCCATCGTAAAACGACGCACCGACCCGGAACGCGCGCAGAACCGGCGCAACCAGGTGCTGGAGGCGGCCGCCGTCTGCTTTGCGCGCAGCGGCTTCCATGGTGCGAGCATGTCCGAGATATCGAAGCAGGCTGGCATGAGCGCCGGCCATATCTACAACTACTTCGACGGCAAGGACGCCATCATCCTGGCCTTTGTCGCGCGCGAGGCCGAACATGTATCGGGACTGTTGCGCGACCTGGCGACGCGCGAAGATCCATTGGAAGCGATACTGGAAGATGCACCCATCCATATCGACGAGTCGCTCGACCCGCAGCCGTGGAGCGTACCGCTGGAGATGTTTGCCGAAGCCTCGCGCAATCCCGTCATCGCCGCCAAGATGCGCGAAAACGAAGAAGTCTCGCGCGCGCAATTGCGCGACCTGGTCAAGCGCGGCCGCGAACAGCGCAACCTGCCGGTGAGCGACGTGCTGCTGGATGGCCGTCTCGACACGCTGATCTCCTACTTCCATGGACTGACGATACGCGCGCTGTACCGGCCCAATATGAACCGCGCCAGCCTGGTGGACGCCTTCCGCGTCGCCATGCGCGCGTTGCTGATGACCTGATTTGTCTCGTATTGTTTCCGTTCGCTGCACGCGGGCGGGGGCTGTTGTACCATGATCGCTCTCCCATTCCAGCCTATCGGAGCATCATGACATCCTACGTAATTCCCGCCCACGACATCGTCGGCCTGCCGGTCGCCGGTACTTCCGATCTGTTCCCGGTACGCCGCGTCTACTGCGTCGGCCGCAACTACGCGGCGCACGCGCGTGAGATGGGCTTTGACCCGGACCGCGAACCACCGTTCTTCTTCTGCAAACCGAACGACGCGCAAGCCGTTATCCCTGTGGCGCCAGGCGCGGTGCTGGACCTGCCGTATCCGCAGGTGACCAGCAACCTGCACTACGAGTGCGAACTGGTGGTCGCCATCGGCAAGGGCGGCAGCAATATCGCGGTGGAAGACGCGGCCGGGCATATCTTTGGCTACGCGGTGGGGCTGGACATGACGCGGCGCGACCTGCAATTTAAAATGCGCGACGCCGGCCGTCCCTGGGAGATCGGCAAGGCCTTCGATTATTCGGCGCCAGTCGGCTTGATCCACCGCGCGGCCGAAGCGGGCGATATCAACCGCGCCGCTATCGAGCTGGCGGTGGATGGCGTAACCAAGCAGTCGGCCACCATCGATCATCTGATCTGGTCGATCAGCGAGACCATCGCCAATTTGTCCACGCTGTTCGCGCTGGCGCCGGGCGACCTGATTTTCAGCGGAACGCCTGAAGGTGTGGGCGCCGTGGTGCGCGGACAGACGCTGGTAGGCAAGGTGGAAGGTCTGTCCGGTATTGCCGTTAAATTGGTGTAAATCGTTTATAGCAGTGCGTCGATCGCCGTCAGGGCGGCGAGGGCGCCCATCGCCAGCCCCACATCGAGCGGATTGGCGACATCCGATTCGCGCGGATTAATCCGTATCATGCGGCCGCCGTGATTCCGAAGCACGCGCTGGCTGAAGTGGCGTACCGACGGGATTACCGCGCCCGCGCCCAATTCGATCACCAGCGGGCGCTGCGCCGCTTGCAGCAGGGATTGCAGGCGCGCTTCCTGCATCACCGTGCGGCGTTCGTTCCATCCCCAATCGCCGAACATCAGGATATTCGGCCGCGCCATGCCGCCGCAGTGCGGGCAGAGTGGAGCCGCGTTCAGCAGACGGCAAGCCTCGGCGTCGACTTCCGGCACGAAGCTGTCGGCGCTCCAGATATCCGGGCCGCAGGGCTCCATGCATTGCAGGTGATGGATGGAGCCGTGGAATTCGTGGATGGGGTGTGTTTCGTATCCTGCGCACTGGAACTGCCCATCCACGTTGCTGGTGAAGACGCCGTAGCCGGCCTCCATGCCTTCGCCCCAGGCCTTGAGCAGGGCGAAGCCGGCGTGCGGCGTGGTGTTGCGGTAGAGCTGGAGGCGATGGCCGTAGAAGCCCCATGCCAGCGTTGGATCGGAGCGGAAGGTGTAGGGCGTGGCGATGCTGGAAAACTCCATGCGCGCGCGGCCGAGGGCTGGGTAGATCTGCCAGAAGCCTTCGTTGCCGCGAAAATCGGGCAGGCCGGAATCGACGCCCATGCCGGCGCCGGCGGCGATGATCAGCGCGTCGGCTTGTTTGACGAGGTCGGCGGCTTGGCTGAGGGCGGCGAGTTCGGCTGGGGAAGGCATGCAGGCTTTCGATGGCGAGCAGAATTACCTATCTTACTCCTGCGCGGGGGAGGCGATGTTGCATCGAAGATGAAAGCAAACATGACAAATACTTAAAGGCGCTGCTATAATTCCAAATTCGTCGGGGCGTAGCGCAGCCTGGTAGCGTACTTGCATGGGGTGCAAGGGGTCGGAAGTTCGAATCTTCTCGCCCCGACCAATAGAATCAACAGCTTAGGCCAGTCTTCGGACTGGCCTTTGTTGTTTTTACAAGTCTGTACCCCAACAAATACCCCAACAAACTTCTTTTAGCGGTCAAACCCCAGTCTCACGATTTTCTGCCGGTGTTGGGGTACAACTGCGGCTGGCCTGGATACGGCTTTCTACCCAGGCCAGCACCTCTTCCCGAACCCATGCCGAAGCGTGCCTGGTTATCTTAACCCGCGCCGGGAATTCGCCGCGCTTGGTGTAGGCGTAGACGGTGCTGCGCGACAGCCCGCAGATCGCCATCACTTCCGGCAGGCGGATCATTCGTGTGGTGCGGGGCAGGGGTGATCGTTTCATGTCTTCCTCCATTGTCCATGTGCTGCCAGTACTGTCCTCCGATTGCCGGGCAAGTGCGACCCGAAATTGGCCCCGTTTTTGGCGTCGATTCTTCGCCAGCTTCGTCGACAAATCAATCGAGGAGAATTTTGAGTTGGTGAAGCCGGCGCGATGCCAGGTGGAGGACAATATGCTTTTCGACGCGAAGGGATCGCCCTTCGCGCAACTTGGCATCACGCCAGGCGTAGCGCTCGTCACGCGCCCTTAGTCTCCACATTTGTTTTTAGATTGGCTTCGCCTTTGAGCTAGCCCGTGATCAGCCTGGATAGGCTGCATCCATATTGCGCATCCTTCCCTCGAGGGAGCTGCGCGTCACATCGTGCGCATTCACGCACCGTCACCACCTCACGCGGCGATCTGCCGCCGCGTGCATGTCCTGTGCGCCGCCCTAGTCCGCGGCGCAAACCGCGCGTCGTTACTGGCGGCCTGCTGCCAGTGACGACGCGCTAGCAACCAAGCGCTATATGGGCTCCTCCACGGATTTCTCAGTGACGGCGGCCAGTGACAGCGGATCTACCGCTATCAGCGCAGCAGAACGCTGCTTGCCAACCTTGCCCCTCGTGGGCCGACAACGTGTGCGAAGCACACCCCATGGACCCTGGGTAACTGGTCCCACCGCGATCAGGCTTCTACAAGGAGCGGATCGCGGCGCCATACGCGCATGCGGCGCGGGCAAGCAGTGAACATACCGCATAAACGGGAGTGGTGTCCCGGGGCCTTTACAAACCGTCCTTGCTGCGGCAAGCACGGTGGCCAGAAACACTCATCGGACTCGATTACACCACGTTTGATTTTAGGAGCATGCGATGCGCGACTTGAACTATCAACTCAAGCAGCTGTGCGACCGCAATCGCGATGGCAGCTATGCCACGCAGTCCGACCGTGCGCGAATACTCTCGCATGTGGCCAACCAGCTGCACGATCTCGGATATCGTCATATGAATGCTGACAGTCTGCGTCCCAAGCATGTGGACGCGCTGGTGCAGCAGTGGAAGGCCGATGGCGTCAGCGCCGGCACGATGAAGAACCGTATGAGCACCATGCGATGGTGGGCGCAGAAGATCGGCAAGGACAACATCATCGCGCGCGACAACGGCAGCTATGACATCGACAAGCGCACGTTTGTCACCAATATCTCCAAGGCCAAGGTGCTTGACGATGCACGCATGGCGAAGATCACGGATCCTTACACGGCGATGTCGCTGCGGCTGCAATCCGCTTTTGGTTTGCGGCGCGAGGAAAGCATCAAGATCGTTCCCGCGTGGGCCGATGGCGGCGATCGACTGAAGCTCAAGGACACCTGGACCAAAGGCGGCAAGTATCGCGAGATCGCCATTCGTACGCCTGAACAGCGCACAGTACTCAATGAGGCCAAGCGGCTTGTTGCTGCCGGTAGTCTCATCATGGCTAACTTGCGCTACCGCGATCAGCTTCAGCGCTTTCGAGCACAGTGCGATAAAGCAGACATCCACGGCGTCCATGGTCTGCGCCACAACTATGCGCAGGAACGCTACCGGCAGCTCACCGGCTGGCACAGCCCGGCGCGAGGCGGCCCCCGGTCATCGCAACTCGGGCCGGAGCAAGGACAACGGGATCTCTCGGCACGCTTGTTACTGTCAGAAGAAATGGGCCACGGTCGCGAACAAATTACGGCGGTGTACTTGGGCCGCTAGAGCAAGACAATGTCCTCAGTTTTGTGTGAACGAGCCTGCTGTGACAAATTGTGATTTTTACTTGATGGCAAGAATGCTATGCTGGCTGCGGAAGTGATATTCACTCGATGCGCCGAGTTCGGGCAGAGGCCGACATTTCGCTAATGAAGAGAACTCAATAAATCAATACTCATGACACCGCGAGAAATTCAAACTGTAATGCGAAAGCTTTTCTACTTCCGTATTTCGACAGTGGATGGGTACCGCCTGCTTACACAAGACAAGGTTCTCGATGTAAGTTTAGTCGATTCCTTGATTCAGGAGTATGCAGGAACGAATGAAGTCATCGTTTATTCAACCGCACGTCAGTGCTCTTTTGTTGCACGGCCTGAAGCGTTCAAAATAATTTGCGAGTATCAACGTAGTGCCCCTTCCACAGCGGTCCAGGTGGTTGCGTCAGACTTTTCCGGGCGGATTCTCGTTGAGCCAATAGGCACTGGAGTGGGAGAGCATCGTAAGGTGTTATCCTGACAGCCGATAGCATCCGGCCATCACCGGACCCTGGCGTAACTTGTGAGAACATGAAACATGGAAGTAATCCACGTTGTATCAGTTGACCCGGTTTCTCCGGGAGATGAAAGTGCGTCTGTGACACTCGATAGCGGCAAGGGGCAACTCGTCGCATTTTGTTGGCCATGTGGACTGCATGTTGGAGACGAGGTTGAGAATCGGCTTTCCACTCTGGAAGGAACCGCTCATGCCGCTTATTTTTCAGACTGACCAGCAGAAGAAATAGAAGCGTTGTCTTCAGAACGGATAGAGCGTACTGGTCATTATTCTTATGAAGGACGAGGCCGCGTCGTTGATGAGGCAGAGGGTCTTGTTGAAGTCAATGGGTTTGTAATCGAGCTAAGTAATGTGCACTGTGATGGCTATGTTGATTTTGAAATAAAGCGCCTTGATGTTCGTGTGTAGATAGGGCTGAAATCGGCCAAAATCGGCCCTTGAAGCCGAGATGTGAACAAGATAACGAACCTTTAAACGAACGCTTCATGCAGCCAACTTTCGAAACCATCAGGGCACTCAGGACGCACTTTGTAGTCGTCAAAAACTCTAGCGACGAATTTACCTTTAATGTAGACGAAGCCAAGTTAGGTAATGTCCGCGGCCCAGCCATACTGAAATTTTTTAGCCCTACACATGCGTGGGCCTCAGTATGGGACGACGCAAGCAGCGAATGGCGAGATGTTCTCGGATTTAAATTGCCTGAACACGGTGAAATTAATGAAGCGTTCGTCAAGGCCGTCGGGCGCCGGTTGAAGGTCAGTTTTACTGACAAGAGAACCCCGTTGCTTCGTTGGGGTTTCACCGCAAAAGATGTGAAAGCGATCGTGAAGGAATAGGCGACCGCTTTGGGGCTTCCACGTTGAGTGAAAATTCGTGAACTTTGCTGACGAGCAAGCTGCTATCCTGAAGAGTATTGGCTGAGTTCGGCCAGCAGCGAACCGTGACCTATAATATTAAAATATGGAAATTCATTTCAAGGATAAGTTCAAGGAAGGGCAATACGACCGCATCATTGCTGTTGGCGGTGATGGGGCTGATACTGCCGTTTCCACAAGTGTTGCCATTCTCGATAATGAAGGTCTACGAACCCGAGTGAACCTGCTATCCAGCGCGGGAGTCTCGTGCTTTCAAGACGTTCGATGTGTAGGCAGCGGTCGATGACGTCCAGCGTGACGCCGAGACTTTGCATCAGTGTGGCACCCGTCCTGCGCAAGTCATGCGCGGTCCACGCGCCGTGTTTTCCACTTTGCAGCACAAGACGATCATCCTGGCGGCGATGCGGCATCTTGGCGCGAGGCCCGCCGTCGCGGCCGTGCTTGAACATGGTTTGCCGGTCGCTGATTTGTTTGGTGATCGCTCGCGGCGAGATGTGGAGCGTGCCCATGTAGTTCGGGAAGCACCAGTCGGTGTCCCCGCTGCAATCGTACAAGCGGCGAAAATGGCGCAGCGCGAAATCGGATAGCGAGATCGTCAGGCTGCTGATGCGGTCCTTCACGTTTTCCTTTGGTATAAACCATTCCGCGCGCTCGAAGCTGACGTGTTCCCAGCGCGCCATGGTCAATTCGCCGACCCGGCACAAGGTCGACAGCATGATCCAGATCGCGCATTCGGTTGTGATTTCGATGGGCTGCACGGCGATGCGCCTGTTTGCCGCCTGCGCATATTCCTTCCGCGCGCGGTCGAGGACGGTGTGCAATTCGTGAATCTCGGCAGGGGAGAGCACCCGCTCGCGCACGCCGCGCGGATCGAAGTCCGGGCTGACGATGCGGCCGATCTCGATCAGATCCATCGGGTTGCCCTCGACCAGCAGGCGGCGCCATGGCTGCCGTTTCTGTGCCCAGTTCAGCATCTGCTTCAGGTTGTTCCTCAGCGAGACGGCGCTGCGGTTGGCGCCACGCGCCACCATGGTACGCAGCACGTGACGCAGATCATGCTCCGTCAGTGCGCGGACGGCGACGCCGCCAATCTTGGGCAAGACGTCGGCATTGAACTGTCGTTTCAATTCTGCGTTATTGTTCCTGCGCCGCACGCCGTCCAGCAGCCAGACGTCGAACATATCGCGCACCGTCAGGCCTGCCTCGCGTTGCGCCTCGACCTGGGCCAGCTTCGCTTCCAGCGCCTCCTGAACCTCGATCTTCTGCACCTTTTTTACCGTGGCAGGATCGGCTCCAGTGGCCGCGCGGTCGCGCGCGGCATCGCGGGCTTCCCTGATTTTCGCCAGGCTGTCATGCGGCCAGGAGCCGCATGAAATGTCGTGCAGCTTGTCGCCATGCCGGTAGCGGTAGTAAAACGGAATCGTGAGTTTGTTGTCGGCCTTCACGCGTACGCGCCCGAACAGTCCACCATCATCCCGGACGACGAGTCCGACTTGTTTCGTCGTAATCGCCAACAATTCCTTCTGTGTGATCCTAGGCATCTTGTATTCCAGAACGTCAGCCCTGCAATAGGCCGGAGTTTTTTACAAGGGGTCGCAAGAGGAGCAAAAAATACCCCAACAAATACCCCAACAAGACGCTCGGCTAGGACTGGATGAGTACGGATGGGTATAGACGCATGGTAGCGCCAAGCCATTGATTTTTAATGATGTTGCTCAATGGATGGACGTTCCTGGATGCTAAAGGAAGAGTTAACTCGGCCATGGGGTGCAAGGGGTCGGAAGTTCGAATCTTCTCGCCCCGACCAAAGAAAACGTAGTAAGAACAAGGACTTACGATTCGTCAGGATCGTAGGTCTTTTTTCTTTCTGTCGTTCGTGCCCTATCGGTGCCCTAGTTTTTTCTTCTGCCCTAGTAGTGCCCTACCACTCGGATGCCGGACTGGGATGCTTTGCTGCCCATGTGCGAAGCTGGGCAATCTGCTCCCGAATTCCCTTAATCCGATAGCGGTGGTGGAGCGTGTCAGTGATCCAGAGTTCGTCGGCTTCTAGTACATCTTCGTTCTCGAAACATATACCTAGCTCTGGGGCTGGGAGCCATTTCTTGTACTTCTGACGTTCAGCCAGCGTGATCCCCGTATCTGGGTTGAGAAGCACCCCAAAGCTTTCCACGATGGTTTGCCTTGCCAGCTTGCTTCGGCCAAGCTTCACGTACACAAGCGATTCAAGAATGATCGGGCGTCGGCCTGTGTTCACTACGGTGATGCTGATACCGGCATCGGATTGCGGCCCGCCTTCGAAGTAGGTGGAAGTCACCTGTAGGCTGGCGCGGTCGCGCCGATAGTTCAGGACGGACAGGGTGAAAGCGGCTATGGAGAGGGTGATAGCAACCCAAGGTGCGATGTCTTTGAGGTCGGCAAACGATGACATGACAGGCGGTGGCAGTGGGGACGATCCATGCTATCACCGGCCCATGAAAAAAGCCGCAGTCATTTCTGATTGCGGCTTCTAGGTCAGTGTAGGGTAGCTGACATCTTCATGCTGATGAAGTTGTTGAGTTGAGTATCTGTCCATCGTGTCTGCTTCGCGGATAATTTGAACGGCTTGGGAAAATCGGCTTCGCTCTGGACCTTGGCCCATACGCCCGATATGCTGATGCTCAAACGGGTACTCGATGCACAGTTCCATTTCCTGACGTCATGTTAGCTTGAAGAGCGAAGGCGCTTTTCAGGCCATTCTAATATAAATCAGGTTCCTGCCTGAGATGCTCTGTAAGCGTCCGTTCAGCCTGCCAATTTGAGCCAGCTCCGCGTTAAATGAGTGAAACGTTCAACGTTTTGCCAAGAGCCTTTGCAGCTTGTTCAACAAATTCAATTTTTGAGGAGTGAGTCAGGTCAAACAATCGATCTACTTGTGGCATGTGCACGTCGAGCCTGCGCGCAAGGTCTGCCTTGCGCATATTTTGTGCGTGCATTTCGTTCCATAGAAGGACCTTCGCAGTTCCTAGCGCTGACAGGCCCACAACGGCGTTACCTGTGTTGTTCGCTGATGGCAGCGGTATTGGGCGGCGTTCGTCGAAGTAGATCGACAGTGCTGATTCCAGCGCGTCACCTGCATTTGCCAGTGCGTCGGCGACGTCGTCACCGACAGAGTTTGCTTCAGGGAAGTCGGGGAAACCTACCAAGTAAGTACCGTTGGAGTCGGGCGTGAGAGTTATGGGGTAGTTCAACATATCATTCTCCGGTTGCTGTCAGACATTTTGGCTTTTTCATTTCAGCCCAAGGTCCTTTTTGATTTTTTCCACGAGTCCGGTTCCAATTTCTTTCGCTCCGTGATCCGGAAAGATGGTCGACTTTCCGTTAAGAGTGACTCTGTGGTGGCTGCCTCTGGCCGGTGTGAAAACCGCCCCTTGTCGGGCCAGCCACCGTCGGAACTCGCTGTACTTCATAGACCCTCTGCCTCGATGGCTGATAACTTCAATATACAACATATTTGTTGTGTCATGTGGATGCAAATCAAAGGGGAACCTCGCCCGGGGAGGCCTTGCCCCCGGGCCTGGCGAGCCACGGAATCCCACCTCCGGCGGCGCCCGGCAGCCGCTTGTCGCCCTCCCACCTCACTTGTTTCCTAAACAACGCTAAACTTCATGCAAACTTTGAAAGTTTGTAGAGCCACCATCGCTTCTTCTGTATAAATCTTTCTGGTTGGAATGCGGTCCCCATCGATATGCAAGCGGCGTTTGAGCCGTTTAGGAAAACTTCAGGGTTCGCGTTGCAATGCGGTAGCCAGCTGCCGCCAAATAATAAATACAGCCCCTCGTAGGGCACACGACCAGGAGACAGCACATGACGTTAAAAACCCCTCACGCTGCACGCCAGCGCCGCTGGACCAAGACGCCGATCGCCACGGCCTTGAGCCTCGGCCTGATGACCCTTTCCAGCGCCCACGCGCAAACCGCGTCCGCCGATAAACCGGCCGAGAAAACCGCCGACGGCAAGCCGATCGACTCCGTGGTCGTCACCGGCTACCGCTACGCGATCGAGAAAAGCCTCGACCAGAAGCGCAACGCCAACGCCATCGTCGACGTGGTCACCGCCGAAGACATCGGCAAGTTCCCCGACAAGAACGTGGCCGACGCGCTGCAGCGCGTGCCTGGCGTGATCATCGACCGCAGCGGCGGCGAGGGCAAGAACGTCAGCGTCCGCGGCCTGTCGTCGGAATTGACGCTGACTCAGTTGAACGGCAACTACATCGCCACGGCCGAGTCCAACGGCGATCCGACCCGCTCCTTCAACTACATGCTGATGCCGGCCAACATGCTGTCCAGCGCCGAACTGTTCAAGACGCCGGAAGCGCGCATCGACGAGGGCGGCATCGGCGGCACCGTGATCCTGCACACCCGCCGTCCGCTGGAAGTGAAGTCGGGCACCGGCTTCGTTTCCGCCGAGGGCACCTGGGCCGACACCAGCAAGAAGACCGACGGCCAGTTCTCCGGCCAGTACGCGTGGCACGACGAGGGCAACCGTTTCGGCGTGCTGGTCGGCTACACGCAACAGAAACGCACCACCCGCACCATGGGCGCCAGCACCGAAAACTGGCAATGGTATGGCGACGACTACGATGCCCATCCGGCCACCGACGTCAACGGCAAGCCGTCCAATATGAACAGCTACTGGTGGGGCCAGTCCGGCTTCAAGGACCAGAGCGGCAAGAAGTACACCAACTTCATGATGCCGACCGCAGTCGACTTCGACGTCAAGACCGAGGAGCGCGAACGCAAGGGCGGCCAGCTGACGCTGCAGGCCAAGCCGGTCCGCAACCTGACCGTCACCGGCAACTACTTCCGCTTCGACCTGTCGCAGAACTCGCAGACCAACACGCTGAAGATCCCGGAATGGAATCTGGCGCGCTACGACGGCGACGGCAACTGGGCGGGCGGGCGCATGCTCGACGGCCTGACCTTCGACCGCAGCGGCACCATCGTCACCGGCGCGCAATACAGCGCGCACCCCGGCAAGACCTACTACTGCAGCGGCGACCAGGCCAAGGCTGGCGGCCTGACCAACACCGGCGGCTTCGGTCCGGACGATTGCACCATCCCGACGCCGCAGATCACCGGCAGCTACAACCGCGAAAAAGCGTTGTCGCAAACCGCCGATATCGAAGTCGAATGGCACGGCGACTCGCTGGACGCCACCTTCAAGGGCGGCCGTACCTGGGCCGGCGGCGGTCCGGACCTGCAATTTGCCATGCCGATCAAGCCGCGCCTGCAAAACGCCGACGGCAGCTGGACCCTGGGCAACTACGCCAGCGCCTGGAGCACGGCCGGCAAGCCGAGCATGACCTTCTCGCCGGAACTGATGGCCAACCTGCAAAAGGGCATCGGCGAAATCGACCTCGGCTCGACCAGCTCGTCGTGGACCCACAACAGCACGCAGCAGAAATACGCCCAGGCCGACTTCACCTGGCACGCCGACACCAACTGGCTGGACTCGCTGCAATTCGGCGGCAAGTACCGCGACGGCGGCACCCACCGCAGCACCGGCAACAACTACTGGGTGTGCAAGGGCGCCGATCCGGCCAACTACGACAAGCGCTACCAGGCCGGCTGCGATCCGACCGCCAACAAGTTCCAGTCGCAGTTCCTGTACGGCCAATCGCTGGACAACCTGGCCGGCGGCATCAGCGCCAGCGCTTTCCCGGCGATTAACTACCCGGCCTACATCGGCTACCTGAACCAGACCTACGGCGCCATGCAGACCCGCAACGAAGACAACTTCGTCTACAACGTCAACGAGAAGATTTCCTCGACGTATTTGCAGGCCAACATCAAGACCGACCGTCTGCGCGGCAACGTCGGCCTGCGCGTGGTGCGCACCAAGCAGCATGCCGATTCGACCGACCGCGTCGACAACTACAACGACTACTTCTACAACGGCGCCAACGGCAGTCCGGCGCCTTGCCAGGCGGGCGGCGCGCCGGCGGTCGGCGCGCCTGCAGGCTCCGGCTGCACCAGCGGCTTCACCCGGCTGCCGGACAGCACCGCGCGCAGCTCGTCGTTCGTGCTCAGTTCGCTCGACCGCAACTACACCGACGTCCTGCCCAGCTTCAACCTGGCCTTCGACGTGCGCAAGGACCTGTTGCTGCGCATGGCCGCATCCAAGGTGGTGTCGCGGCCGAGCTATGGCGACATCGCGTCGCCGGGTGGCTTGCAGTACTACAGCCAGGAATACGTCAACGACCGCCGTCTGATCGGTGGCGGCGACAAGCAGGGCTGGTTCGGCGAAGGCAGCAACAAGCAGCTCGATCCGTACAAGGCGACCCAGCTCGACCTGGGCCTGGAGTGGTACTTCCACCGCGGCTCCGTGCTCGGCGCCGACCTGTTCCGCAAGAACGTCAGCAACTTCGCGGTGCCGGTGGTGCGCGACGTGACCATGAACGTGGGCGGCCAGACCGTGACGGTGCAGAACTACTCGACCAGCGCCGGCGGCCGTAACGGCGTCTCGCAGGGTATCGAGATGTATGCGCAGCACACGCTCGATTCCGGCCTCGGCTTCCAGGTCAACTACACGTACAACAAGACCAACCAGGCGGCCATCACCCTGAGCGACGGCACCGAGATCGGCAAGTCGCCGCTGGTCGGCAGCGCCAAGAACCAGGCCAACATCACCGTGTTCTACGAAACCGACAAGTATCTGGCGCGTGCCTCGTACAACCGTCGCGGTGAAGTGGTGAACGGTCTGGTCAACGGTTTGAACGTGTATTCGGAGCCGTACAGCCAGATCGACGTGAACGTGGCCTACAACCTGACCAAGGAACTGAGTCTGACCGCTTCGGTGCTGAACCTGACCAAGGAGGAGACCCGTTCCCACCTGGGCAGCGACACCAAGGATCGCTTCTACTCCAACGGTTACACCGGCCGCATCGCCTACTTCGGCTTGAACTACAAGTTCTGATCGCTTCCTCCCGCCCCCTCGCGCCCGCTGGTGCGAGGGGAGGTTCCCGTCGGCGCCTGCCTGTTTTGGCAAGCGCCGACTTTTTTGCTTCTGCAAGGGATAGAGAAAAATGACAAACAACCGTATCCAACGCGTGGTCGTGGTCGGCGGCGGCAGCGCCGGCTGGATGGCGGCTGCGGCGCTGGCCACCTACCTGGGCAAGCAGGCGTCGGTACGCCTGATCGAGTCCGAGGAGATCGGCATCGTCGGCGTCGGCGAAGCCAGCGTTCCGCACATCCGCATGTTTAACAGCCAGATGCTGGGCATCGACGAGACCGAGTTCGTCAAACGGACCCAGGGCACGGTCAAGCTCGGCATCGAGTTCAAGGATTGGTCGCGCATCGGCGACAGCTACATCCACGGCTTCGGCGTCATCGGCCGTTCGCTGGGGCCGCTGCCCTTCCACCAGTTCTGGCTCAAGCTGTTCCAGTCCGGCCGCGCGGCGGCCATCGGCGACTACTCGGTCCAGACGGTGATGGCGCCGCAGGGCAAGTTCGTGCCCGGCGTCGGGGATGCGCCGCCCAGTTCACCGCTGTCCGACATCGCCTACGCCTACCACTTCGACGCCAGCCTGTACGCGCGCTTCCTGCGCGAGTTGTCGGAGCAGCGCGGCGTGCAGCGCATCGAAGGCAAGATCGTCGGCGTCAACCAGCGCGCCGATGACGGCTATGTCGAATCGGTGACGATGGAAAATGGCGACGTCGTCGAAGGCGAATTGTTCATCGATTGTTCCGGCTTCCGTGGGCTGCTGATCGAGCAGACTCTCAAGACCGGCTACGTGGACTGGACGCACTGGCTGCCGTGCGACCGCGCGATGGCGGTGCCCAGCGAGCGCGTCGATCCGATCACGCCGTACACGCGCGCCACCGCGCGTGAGGCGGGCTGGCAGTGGCGCATACCGCTGCAGCACCGCACCGGCAATGGCTATGTGTATGCGAGCCGCTACCTTGGCGACGACGAGGCCGCCGCGACCTTGCTGGCCAACCTGGATGGCAAGGCGCTGGCCGAGCCGCGCCCGCTGCGCTTCACGCCCGGCATGCGCAAGAAGTTCTGGAACAAGAATGTGGTGGCGCTGGGCTTGGCCAGCGGTTTCCTGGAGCCGCTGGAGTCGACCAGCATCTACATGGTCCAGTCGGGCATCAGCCGCCTGCTGGCGCTGTTTCCCGGCCGCGATTTCAATCCCTTGCTGGCAGAGCGCTTCAACCGCGAATCCGCGTTCGAGTATGAGCGGGTGCGCGATTTCCTGATCCTGCACTACCATGCGACCGAGCGCAACGACACGCCGTTCTGGAACTACTGCCGCACCATGTCCATCCCGGACAGTTTGAAGGAGGCGATGGACTTGTTCCGTAGCGACGGGCGCTACTTCCGCAACGGCGAGGATTTCTTCGCGTTGCCGAGTTGGGTGCAGGTGATGTTGGGCCAGCGCATCATGCCGCAAAGCTACCACCCGATCGTGGACGATATGCCGGAAGAGAAGTTGGTGCAATACGTCGAGGGTATGCGCGCGACGTTGGCACGGTCTGTGGCGGCCATGCCGACGCACGCGGAGTGGATCAACCGGTATTGGAAGGCGGCCGCGCAGTAAGCATGTCGGGTGGCGGCTCGCTGCCGCCCCCCGGCATGTACAGCTTTATGGACGCTGCGGCTCGCGCAGATCGGCGGGCAGGGCGTCCGCTTGCGTGCCCCAGGTTTGAGCGGCGGCATCGCTGCCCAGCTTCATCTGGATCTGTCCACCGGCGTTGAGCTGCTCCCAGTCCAGCCAGACCTGTGGCCGTGGCTGGCCATTCCAGCGCACCTGCTCGATCGCCATCGGCGCCTTGCCGCTGGCCGCGTTGCTGTTGATGCGCAGGGTCTTGCCGTTGCCGACATCAATCTCGGCGCTGGCGAATTTCGGCGCGTGCAGCAGGAAGTGCCCGCTGCCCGGCATCGATGGATACAGCCCCAGCACGCTGAACACATACCATGCCGACATCGTCCCCAGGTCGTCGTTGCCGGTGACGCCGTTGGGCGCGTTGGTGAACAGCGTCTCGGCCGCGCGCAACACGGTGCTGGTCTTCCACGGCTGGCCGACCAGCGTGTACATCCACGGCGCGTGCAGGTCCGGCTCGTTGTTCGGGTTGTAGCGATACTGGCTGTAGTAGTTGTACGGCCCCATCACCCAATCCTTGCGCACCGCCTCATAGGGATTCTTGCGCAAGGCGTCGTAGGCGAAGAAGGCGTCGAGCCGGCGCGCGGTTTGCGCGCGTCCGCCCATGGCCGCCACCATGCCGCCCACGTCCTGCTGCATCAGCCATTGATATTGCCATGCCGTGCCTTCGTGGAAGCCGTGTTCGGCGCGCGGGCTGTAGCTGCCATCGAGTTCGGCGAACCATTTGCCGTCGGTCATGCGCGCGCGCGGGAAGCCCTTGAAGCCGAGTTCCTTGTCGTCCGCCGCTTCGTCCCATACCTTGTGCCAGTTGGCGGCGCGCTTGCGCAGCAGCGCGGCGTCGTCATGCTTGCCCAGCGCCTCGGCCATGTAGGCCAGCGCGCCATCGGCCTGCGCGTATTCCAGCGTGGCGGAGCCGCCGTGGTGCGGATCGACATCCATGCCCTTGGCGCGGAAGGCGCGGTCGTACTGCACGTAGCCGTTTTCCAGGTAGCTCGGATTGCCGGCCCGGCCTTCGCTGCGGCTGCCGAACGGCGGCGTGCCGAAGGCGTTTTCACGCAGCGCCGTGTAGGCGCGCTGCTCCTGGCCCTTCAATGCGCCGAAGCGCCACAGGTCGACCAGGAATGGCGTGACCGGGTCGCCCGTCATCACGTTCGATTCGAAGTTGGCGTAGCCCCAGCGTGGCAACCAGCCGCCTTGTTCGCGCGTCTTCAGCACCGAATCGGCGATGTCGCGCGCGCGTTCCGGCCGCAGCAATGCCAGCAGCTGGTTGTGGGCGCGGTAGGTGTCCCACAGCGAGAAGAACTCGTAGTAGGTGGAACCGCTGGCGTTGTGCAGGGCGTCGTCGTAGCCGCGATAGCGGCCGTCGGCGTCATTGCCCGTCAAAGGCTGCAGCAGCGCGTGATAGAGGGCGGTGTAGAACACCGTGCGTTGATCCTTGTCGGCGCCACCGATGCGCACCGTGTTCAACTCCTTCTGCCAGGCGAGCTGCGAGGCCTCGCGCATCGCGTCGAAGCTGCGCGGCTGCGTGCCTGCGTAGGCGTCGGCGTGCAGGTTGCGGCGCGCGCCTTCTGCATCGACGTGGGAGATGGCGCTGATGGCGGTGACGGCCTTGCCGTCTTTCAGGTCGAAGGTGAACCATGCGCCGTGCGGACGGCTATCGCCTTGCTGGCTCACGCCGCGCGTGCCGGGCGTGCCGCCGGCGTCGCTCCACACGCCGTGCGTGCTGAAGGGACGGTCGAACTCCATGCGGAACCAGGTCGCGTATTGGGCGCCGCCGCAAAAACTCTTGGTGACGATCTTGCCTTCGATGGCGCGGTCGCCGACTACCTGCAAGGTGCTGCCGACGACAGAATGGCGCTCGTTGGCCTGGCCGACGTTGACCAGCACGTGGCCTTGGCGGGCCGTATCGGCGAAGGTGTAGCGTTCGGCGCCGGCGCGCGTCAGGGCCGTGGTTTCGGCGACGATGCCGTCGTAGTCGGTGAGTTTGATCTTGAAGTAGCCGGCCGTGCCGACTTCGCCGTCATGGGTGTAGCTGGACGCGTACTTTTTTTGGTCGAAGCTGGCCGGCTTGGTGGTGTCGAACTTGGCGCCGGGGCCGATGTCGCCGGTCACCGGCAGCACCGACAATTGGCCGCCCTGTTCCCAGCAGCCCGCGCCGGACAGGAAGAAGTGGCCGAAGCCGCGGATTTTTGGGTCCAGGTAGCGCCAGCCTGCGTAGTGCTCACCGATCGGGCTCAGTTGCAGCATGCCGAAAGGGGCGGAGGCGCCGGGGAAGGTGTTGCCGTCGTCCTGGGTGCCGATGAAGGTGTTGACCGGGAAGCCCGATTCCGGCGCCGGCGCCGGTGCTGCGTCGGCCCAGAGGCTGGTCATGGCCAGCGCGATGCTGAGCGCGAGCTGGCTGGTGGTGCGGTGTTGCGTCATTGAGCGTCTCCAGTTGGTATTGTAGTTTTTCTGTTTATAGCACTTGAACCCTGCGGCGGCGAGGCCGGGGCGGCGCGGGCCGCAGAGTTTAGTGCGGTTTTAGTAAATATCGCCCTAGTCGATCGCCTTGAAGCGGATCGCGGCGCCGCCGCCGGCCGCCAGCCAAAGTGTCATCGTCTGGTCGCGTTGCACCGCTTTCTTTTCGATGACGATGGCGTAGGGATTGGTTTCCCAGTGCGCGTCCGGGCCATCGCGGTAGATCTCGGCCTGGTAGCGCTGGCCCGGCGCGAGGAAGTCGAGCTTGAGATCGAGCGTGCGCGCCGTTTCGTTGGTCAGCGCGCCGAGGAACCAGTCGCGGCCTCCGCGCTGCTGGCGGGCGATGGCCACGAACTGACCCACTTCGCCGGCGATGGCGCGGCTCTCTTCCCAGTCGGCCGGAACGTCGACGATGAACTGGAAGGCGTCGCGGCGCGCCTCGTAATTTTCGGGCAGGTCGGCCGCCATCTGGATCGGGCTATACAGCACCACGTACAGCGACAGTTCCTTGGCCAGCGTCGAGCGCACGCGATTCTCGGATTGTTCGCCGTTCGGCTTGAGGTTGAAGATGCCGGGCGTGTAGTCGAACGGGCCGGAAAGCATGCGGGTAAAGGGCAGCAGCGCCGTGTGCTCGGGCGGATTGGGCGGATAGCCCCAGGCGTTGTACTCCTGGCCGCGCGCGCCTTCGCGGGTGAGCCAGTTGGGATAGGTGCGGCGCAAGCCGGTGTCCTTGATCGGTTCGTGGGTGTCGATGCTGATGTGGCGCTTGGCCGCTGCGACGACGGAGTGCAGGTATTCGCCGGCCATGTACTGGCCATCGTGCCATTCGTAGCGGGTGATGCCTTCCGCATCCACGCGCTTGATGCGGGCGTTGTCGGTGACGTAGCCGGTTTTTACCTGCGTGACGTTGTTGTCGCGGTAGTAGTCGAACGCGCCGTCCATCTGGCCGGCATAGTGCGATACCGCGCCCGAGGTCTCGTGATGGCCGATCAGGCCCACGCCCAGCTTCTTGCCGTAGGCGGCGATCTGGCGCATGTCGAAATCCGGGTAGGGTTCGGTGAAGCTGAAGCGGTCGCCGTTGTCCTGCCATTCGCCGTCCCAGCCCACGTTCCAGCCTTCCACCAGCACGCCGGAGAAGCCGTATTTGGCGGCGAAGTCCATATAGCGCT
Source organism: Duganella sp. GW821-FHT07G03 (assembly GCF_059418605.1). Lineage (NCBI taxonomy): Bacteria > Pseudomonadati > Pseudomonadota > Betaproteobacteria > Burkholderiales > Oxalobacteraceae > Duganella > Duganella sp. GW821-FHT07G03. Next base: position 13,978 of record NZ_JBWKQE010000004.1, on the reverse strand, counting down.
TGGTCTCGGCCGTCGTCGCGCCGTGCTTGGGGCCCGAGGCCCAGGTCTTCTGCCACAGGTGCATGGCCCACCAGATGCCGACATATTTGCCCGGCTTGACCCAGGAGACGTCGCCCAGTTTGTTCGGCTCATTCAGGTTGAGGATCAGGTCCGAGTTCAGCAAGCCTTTGGCGTCGGGCGATACCTGCACCGTGCGCCACGGCGTCTTGAACGCGCCACGGGTCTTGACGCGGCTGCCGTCGTACCACGGCGTGAGGTCGGCCTTGAACACGCCGTCGTGCTGCTGGTTCAGCGTCATCGACGCGTAGTCGGTCAGCGCCGCCTCGTGGATCGACAGGTGCACGCCGGATGGCAGGCGTAGCGTGAACGGCGTTTCCACATGCGGCGCGTCTTTCAGCAGCGTGGAGCGGTACAGGTACTCCAGGCCGCGCCAGGCGCGCGCGGGGATCCACCAGGCGCGGGTCTTGTCGGCGTCGGGGATCTGGAACTCGGTGGTTTCGTCGACGATCTCGATCTCGCCCGGCATGCCCGCTTGTTCGGGCACTTCGTAGCGGAAGCCGATGCCGTCATTGAACACCCGGAAGCGCACCGTGAATTTGCTGCGCGCATCGAGCGCGCGCGCGAAGTCGACGCGCAGCTCGTTGTGCTGGTCGCGCACCAGTTTGCGCTCGCCCCAGGGCAGGGTCCAGGTGGTGTCGGCTTTGTCGCTGGCGGTGGCGGTGATGTTGTAGCCCTCGCCGAACGAGGCGCCGCGCTTGAACACCATGCCGAGGTGGGAGGGCGTGATGACCGGCACGCCGCGATAGGTGACGCGATAGGTCGGGTTGGCGCGGTCGTCGCTGACGCTGACCACCAGCGCGCCATCGGGCGAACTGACGCTGGTGTCGCGCGCGTGGGCGAGGGGGACGGCCAAGGCCAGGAGCAGGAGATAGGCAGGTTTCATTTTTAATGTTTAGCAAACGGCGCAGCCGCGCCCGACCGGATGCCGGGATTGCGGAGAAAGTGGTTTTGATTGCCGAATTTTCACACGCCTGGATGATGAAATTCGCGGAAAGCATAGTGGCACGGCACAGTTTAGTCACGATTACTAAACCGTGTCCGTTCATGGCGTGCTGACGTGTGCTGTCTTTGGTGGACAGGTCCGTTTCCGGTGGGACCGGAACGGAATGCTTCGAATCAGACGTCGTTTAGAACTTCAACCCAAGGCCGAAACTGGACGTTTTTGCATAGTTAAATGTGGGGGCGTCTTTCCCTATCAAATAGCTGTAATCCAGGCTGACCTCGTCGGTGAAATAGATGCTGAAGCCGAGTTTCGAGATCCGATAATATTTAGCCAAAGAAAGCCGGACGCGCGGCTTCTTCGGGCGACAACGTATCGGAGCGTTGCAGTTTCAATCCTGCATGCTTCAATTCCTGGAAAACTGTGGTGTCCACATTCAAGGTCCTGGTGGCGCTCCTGGCGACAACGACTCCGTCGTCATCAATAGCTGCGACACGCAGGTCGACGTCCATGCCAGGCTTGAGTGGAATACGTTGAAAACTACTTCCGGCTGTTGATTCAAGGGCGGAAAATTTCCCGGAAGGAGGCCTGAGCTTGCGGTGTCTCCAGTGTCTGCGCCGAGAGATCGAGCGCTAACAGCGTGACACACGCCAGCAATGAACGGCGGCCGTTCATACCAGATTTTCCTTAGCCAAATCCACGACGTCAGCTATCTTTATCAACTTATCCGCCTCCGCATACGCGGCGCGCATGTCTTCTTTGATATTGCAAGTCATGTCGGTTTCTTGTGTGTGGACTACACTGCGACGCGATTCAGGCCAGCCTCATAGTGGGGGATGGCCGACGGTCTCGATGTAGATGCGTATCCGCTCTATCAGAATGTCCACGCCTTCTGGCAGTTCGTTATGAGGACGTATCGATACCTGGAGCAGATTATCCGTGCGCAGCGTCGCTATGATTGCCTGGGCTTGAGGTGTGATGTCGAGGTGGCTCGTCAATCCAGCGCCAGCTCGGTCTGAACCAGGCGAGCTGGCGCTACGGAGTCCGAAGAGGGCGACGCTACCCAAAGATATCTCGCCGCCGATATGCACCCGCAGCACTGTGGCGTCAAACGTGCCTCGCATATTTTCCAGGGCGATGTAGACGCGCGAGGTCGTGCCGATTCCGCTCGTCAGGGCCAGGTCGGACATCGCCGCGCGATGCGCACGTACAGCTACCTCGGCGCCTGTGGAGCGGATGTGGCTGACGTCGTCGCACGATGCGATCACGACTGGCGCTGGTGTTGGCGGCAAATTTTCGTTTTGTTGTTTCATATGGGTACGAGGTGCCGGCGTTTATTGGACCGGTTTGTGTGGAGGCGAGAACCGGCCTGGACGATGCACAAAAACGGCTTGGCGAACACGCAGAAACGCGGTTCGACATCCCCTTAATTTCCAGGCAGGGGACATCGGCGGGTCCATGCGCTCACAATACATGAGTAAGGCAATCAAAGCCATGCCGGCAAGGTGCCATTGTGTCGGCGAATCGGCAAACCACATCAGCGCCCAACAGGAAGCAACACACCAGCTCCCATGTTCCAAACCGAAGCGAAAAGCGTCGATGTCTGCCTTCCGTCCAAACGCGCACAACGAACGGTGAGCATGGCATTGATTCAGGCATCGTTGCTTGAGCGGAGATACCTGCCACAGGAACGCCATCAATGCCGTCACGCCAAGCTGGAGCGACGCGTCCGGTATCGCTCTGCTCAGGGCCAGTGCCAGTGCTTTTGTGGCCAAACCGGCTATCAACCAGATCGCCACGTATGCTATCAAGAAAAGCGAAGCACTACGCCGCCGCCGGTCGCTAAACGAGCTAATCCGGATATGCAACAGCGGCTGGAGGCTCAACGGAGTCATCATGGCGCCGACCATCAACAGCCAGCCCACGCTCACCGACAGCATCCAGTCCACCGTTGATCCGGCAATCCAGCTTGAACCACACATGATTGCCACCGGCTCCGGTCCTGCCCAAAGAGACGGTGCAACGATGGTGGCCCACGCCGCCAGGCTTGCTGAGAGCAGGTAGCGCTGGATTTGCCTGGCTTCGCTTCTGTTATAGAACATCGTGGCGGCGTCTTAAATTGGCTGCCGATAAATGCTGACGCGGCCCACTTCAATCGGACTCGATTGCGCGAGCTTGTTTGCGTTTTCCACATCGACTTTAATCTGACCGGCGGACAATTTGTTTTTGACGAACAAAGTATCGACGAAGCGCGAGATGTCGAGGATGAACGTCAGGCCGGCGCCGCCATGCGCGCCATCCTTGACGCTCGCGCGGCGCAGGCCGAAGAGCGCCACGCTGCCGACGAACTGGGTGCGCTGCGCGGCCTGGTCGGCTTGCGGCGGCAAGTCGACATATACGCGTAGCACCGTTGCATCCTGCGTGCCACGGACGTTTTCCAGTTTCAGATACAGCTGATCCGGGAGCTGGGCGGTCGACGCAAATTCAAGACTGTTGACCACTTTCTTTTGAACGGTCTGGTGCAGCGCCACGTTAACCGAGATGGGCCCGCTCTTCGAGATCTGGATCGGACCTGTATTGGCCCCCAGCAGTTCGGCGGGCTTGGACGACGCCACACTGGCTGGCAGGGATAAAAAATCGCTCGTGGCTTTGAGCGCGCCCAGCGTGACCAAGCGATGCGCCAGGAAGTTCGTCGCTGGGTTCTGGAGCACGGCGGCGCCTGCATAGACGTAGTTCAGTCCTGCAAGGCTCTGCATTTCAGCCGGCGTATAGACCCACGGCTCGCTATCGGGCATGGGCATCACAAATTGCTGTGCCGGTCCGCTGAGCCACGCGGCGTCGGTTGGATTGGCGTTGCCGGCGTCGTTCCAGGAAGCCCACATCCGGTCGATATTGCAGTGGTGAAGATAGAAGACCGGGTCCAGCGCGGCAGTCCCCGGATCGGCCATCAAGCCATAGTCGGTGTCGCTGATGCCGCCGCCGACATAGACGTGAACCTTGTCATGAGGGTTACGTTCCATGTTCCCGTGCGGACCGCCATTGTGGGAGAATCCGGACTCCGGTCCACCGAATCCCGGCGTCGGCGTGGCGCCATTCGAGCCGGTATAGAGATTGTTTTGCATGCAGATGTCGGTGACGTCGCCGCTCTGGGGCGGTTGACCGTGCGCCTCTTCCCACGCTGGGGTCGGAACATAGATTTCGCCATTGTTTTTGGGGCCGTAGCGCATCGTCACAAACAGTGGGTTGGGCGTGCCGTCGGGCAGCGTGGTGGCGGTGAACGCCGGTGGAATGGCCGCCTCCGCGCCTTGCGCTCCGCCGAAGTAGTTCCAGTATGGCAGCGCCCAGGTGGCCGGTCCGCCGAGATTGACGATGTCGGCGCGCAGCTGCGCCTCCAGCGCCAGCAAGTAACCGCGATGCCAGGGCAGGAAATACCAGGTGCCGTGTTGGCACTGGTTCCAAAACTTGGTTTGGGTTGACAGGCTCGGCAGCGGCGTGGTCGGCACTTGAGGTTGGCCCTTCACAAATCCCCATGCTGGGAAAACGGGCGGGTCGGGGTACCAGACGTCGTCCGGATTGACGTACTCGCCGTGAATCGCTGCAAAGAACCACCAGCTGGCCGGGTCGTTGATCTCGCGCTCCATCATTTTTCCGACGCCTTTGGCGTACCACAGAAGGTCGGTATTGTTGAGAGTTCCGCCGTCATTCCAGGCGTTCTCGCGCGTAAAGTTGGTCATCTTTGTCTCGCTTTCTGTGGAGTGGATTGTGATAGGTATGTGACGCGCTTATTGGGAAGCGGCTACGGACGAAGCGTCAGCCAATAAGATGAAGCTCGCCGTGACGCCGGCGGGTGAGCCGTTGTGCGGTACGGCTCTCAGAACGGTTCCGACGAATGCCGGTACTTGATTGACGCTGGTTGGCCACACCGGGCAGAGAAATGCCTGGTAGTCGTATTCCCAACCCGCTGTTGGCGTGCCTGATCGGCCTTTGCCCACGAGCGCCAGTTTGATGGCGGCTTCCGTCTCGGTCAGCTGGCCTTGAATGTCGAGGACGTAATCGGTCGCCATCACGAATTGCCCGGAGACGGAATTTTCCTCCTGGGCCAGTGTGAAGACGCCTTCGCCGAAGATCAGGTTCAGCGCCTTGGTTGGATCGCCGCCCACCAGGCCGACATAGTTGAGATAGCTGCGATAGATCCAAGTCGACGATTGGAGGATCTGACGTGCATTGAGAGCAGCCGGCATAACACTTGAATTCATGGTGATGACCTCACTGGTTGAACAAAAATTGCGACGTGTGGAACCGGCGCGAGTCATCCCTACGCGGATGGAGACGGCGCTTGGTCGGTAGTTCGATAACGGTACGAAGTGTTCGCGGTGCTGTAACTCTTGGTGCGAGCGGCTGTGCAAAATGCGTGTTCGAACGAACACATGTGACTCCCCTGTTTTGCTGGCGGCAGGGATTTCCTAGGTGTGTAGGACTAATCTTACTAAATATAAAATTGATAATACTATCCAATTGTCTCGATTCGTCTTTTTCGCAACAGCGAGTGACTACGTGACCAGTTTTTCCAGGCGCCATACTTTCAAGTGCAAGTTGAAGTTGGCTGCTTTACAAAACTTCACGCGACGGAGATAAAGCGGCAATCGCCCGCCGGTTTAATGGCTGCTGTGCCATTCAACCGACGGGAACCCACCATGACAATATCCGCAGCGGCGCGACCCTTGATGGTCTTGCGCGATTTGAGCAAACGTTACGACAGCAGCGCCGGCAGCCTGATGGCGCTCGATGGCATCAACCTGGAGGTGCAGGCCGGCGAGTTCGTCGCCGTGGTCGGCAAATCCGGCAGCGGCAAGTCGACCTTGCTGAACCTGGCCAGCGGCATCGATACCCCATCCTCGGGCGAAGTCTGGATAGACGGCGCCGCCGTGCACGGCATGCGGCAATCGGAGCTGGCGCGCTGGCGCGGCCGCCATCTCGGCATCGTGTTCCAATTCTTCCAGCTGCTGCCGACGCTGACCGTGGCCGAAAACGTGATGCTGCCGATGGACTTCTGCGCCACCTACCCGGCGCGCCAGCGGCGTGCGCGGGCGCTGGCCCTGCTGGAGCAGCTCGATATCGGCGCGCAGGCCGACAAGCTGCCGTCGGCGCTGTCCGGCGGCCAGCAGCAGCGCGCCGCGATCGCGCGCGCGCTGGCCAACGACGCGCCCATCCTGGTGGCCGACGAGCCGACCGGCAATCTCGATAGCGACACCACGCGCCAGATCATGCAGCTGTTCGCCGGCCTGGTCGAGCAGGGCAAGACGGTGCTGATGGTGACGCACGAACGCGACTTCAGCGACTACTTCACGCGCGTCGTCACGCTGGCCGATGGCCGTATCGGCCGCATCGGCGCGCCGCACGACGGCGTGGCCGGCATCGACCACGGCGCCAACCGGGTGCGTCATGCTTAGCCCGCGCTGGCGCAAGTTGTTGCGCGATGTCGCGCTCACGCCGGGCCGCGTGGCGCTGATGGTGCTGGCGATGGCGGCCGGCGTGTGCGGGCTGGCCACCATGTTGAGCAGCTACACCATCCTCAGTCGCGAGACCACCCGCAACTACCTCGACACCAATCCGCCGTCGGCCACGCTGCAACTGGAGCGCATCGACGCGCCCTTGCTGGCGGCGATACGCGCCTTCCCCGGCATCGCGCAGGCGCAGGCCAGCGGCACGGTCGGCGTCACCCTGGCGGGCGAGGGCAAGGGCGCGGCGCTGCCGCTGACCATCTTCGTGGTGGACGATTTCAATCAGCTGCGCATCAACACCGTGTATCGCGAGCAGGGTGCGTGGCCGCCGCCGAACGGGTCGCTGCTGCTGGAGCGCGAGGCGCTGCGCCTGATCGGCGCGACCATCGGCCAGCGCATCGCCGTCAGTACCGGCCATGGCGCGCCGCAAGCGCTAATCATCTCCGGCACCGTGCACGATCCGTCGTTGCCGCCGGCCAGCCGCGGCCAGACCGTGTACGCCTATGCCACCCCGGCCACCGTGGCCGCGCTGGGCCTGGACGGCAACCTGCGGCAGCTGAAGCTGACCGTCAGCGAGCAGCCCATGAATGTGGACGCCATCGAAGCGACCGTGGCGCGGCTGGCCGTCTGGCTGCGGCAGAACGGCCACGCCGTGGAGCGCATCCGGATTCCGCCGCCGGGCGAGCACCCGCATCAAAAGGTCATGAGCTCGATCCTGGCGATGCTGCTGGTGTTCAGCGGCGTGGCGCTGGTGTTGTCGGCGGTGCTGGCGGCGACGGTGGTGGGCGGCATGCTGCAACAGCAGCGGCGCCAGATCGGCGTGATGAAGACCATCGGCGCGCGGCGCTCGCAGATCGCCGGCCTGTATCTGACGCTGGTGCTGGCCCTGGCCGGCGTGGCCACGGCGCTCGGCATGTCGGCCGGACTGGCGGCCGGGCGCGCGTTCGCGCGCGTGGTGCTGAACCAGATCCTCAACTTCACCATGCACAGCGGCGCGGTGCCGCAGTGGTGCTATCTGCTGATGGTCGCGGCCGGCGTGCTGCTGCCGCTGGCGATCGCCGCGGTGCCGATCGCGCAGGCCAGCGCGGCGACGGTGCAGGCGGCGATCAGCGACAGCGGCAGCCATGGCCAGCGTTACGCCGCGCCGGCGGCCTGGCTGGACCGCCTGCCGCTGGTCGACCGCAGCCTGCTGCTGGCGCTGCGCAACAGCCTGCGCCGGCGCGGCCGCCTGCTATTGACCCTGGGCTTGCTGGCGCTGGCCGGCGCCATGACCATGAGCAGCCTGAATATACGGGCCGCCTCCGAGCAACACCTGGTCGACGCGGCGGCGGAGCGCCACTACGACATCGAAACCGTGCTGGCCCGTCCGGCGCCGATCGCGCAGGTCAGCCAGCTGCTCGGGGCGCTGCCGCAGGTCGCGCTGGTCGAGGCCTGGGAGCGCAGCGGCGTGGCCCGCCAGCGCGCCGACGGCCTGGAGATCGAGCGGGTCTATCCGGACGGCGCGCACGGCACGCTGGCGGTGCAGGCGGTGCCGGAGCAGAACGCCACGCTCAAGCTGGAGATGCTGGCCGGCCGGTGGCTAGGCGCCGGCCAGCCGGACGAGGTGGTGTTGAACAGCGCGGCGCTGGAGTTCTTCCCGCAGGCGCGGGTGGGCGGCCGCATCGGCATCGCCGGCCATGGCCGCACGCTGACCTTGCGGGTGGCCGGCATCGCGCGCCAGGACATGACGGCGGCCACGGTGTTCGTCTCGGCGCCGACCTATGCGCGCATGGCCGGACGCCCGGGGCAGGCCGCCAGCTACCGCGTCGTGCTGCGGGCGCACGACGAGGCGGGCATCGCCGCGGCCGCGCGCCAGATCGGCAGCACGCTGGCCGCCGCCGGCATCGACGTCCGCATGAACCTGACGGAGACCATGCTGCGCAAGGAGGTCGACGGCCATTTCGATCTGCTGATCGCGGCCATGCTGTTCATCGCGCTGTTGATGGCGGCGGTCGGCCTGTTCGGCCTGGGTTCGGCGATGGGCAGCAACGTGGCCGAGCGCGGGCGCGAGTTCGGCATCATGCGCAGCATCGGCGCCAGTTCCGCCGTGGTGCTGCGCAATGTGCTGTGCGAGGGCGTGCTGGTCGCGGTGATGAGCGTGCCGCTGGCCTTGGCCTTGTCGCTGCCGTTGTCGGCGGCGATCGGCGCCTATCTGGGCGAACTGCTGTTCGGCTTGGCGTTTCCCTTGACCGTGTCGGGCGCCGGCGCCCTGGCCTGGACGGCGATGGTGCTGCTGGGCGCCTTGCTGGCCAGCGGCTTGCCGGCCTGGGCGGCGTCGCGCCTCAGCATTCAACAATCTCTTGCCAGTCTTTGAAAGGAATCGTCATGAAAAAATCCACCATGGTTGCGGCGCTGATCGTCGCCGCTTGCATCGGCCTGTATATCGGCGCGCAGTATCTCGATCTGGTCGGCCTGTTCAAGCGCATGCATGGCATGTGAGCGCCGCCAAGGGGCACTTCAGGCCGGCTTGAGCGGCAGCGCCAGCCGGCGCGCGACCAGGTGGCGTTCCATCAGCACCAGGAAGCGCGAGGCGCCCTGGTGGATCAGGCGCTGGTCGGTAAATTCCTGATGCTTGAGGAAGTAGTCCGATTCCAGCACGGTCAGGCCGACCAGTGTTTCCTCGCCGTGCTCGTCAACAGCCAGCGCGCCGACGATGACGAGGAAGGCGCGGCCGCGGCTTGACAGATTGAGCATGACGCTCTCCAATTGTTGTAGATCAAAAGAAGAGTGTAAGCGGCGGCGGCCGGCGTTCGTTGCGGACTTCGCTTGCAAGAGTGTAGGAGGAACGCCCGCCTAGGTGCCGGCGGCGACACGCTGTTGTATGTTTTCGATAATCTTGTCGGCGCGCATCTGGCGCAGCACGGCGGCCAGCTGCGGCACCAGCGCCGCGTGCTTCTTGTGCAGGTAGTGGTAGACCGGGAAGGCGGCCAGCGGCGGCGCCAGCATCACCACCTCGTCCAGCTTCAGTTGCTTGATCACGGCCATGCCGGACAGGCGGTTGCCGACCACCACGTCGGTGCGTCCCACCATCATTTTCTGGAAGGCCTGGGTCATGGTCGGCACCGCCTCGGTCTTCATGCCGATGGTGTTTTCCTGCACGATCTTGATGCCGCGCACGTGGCCGATGGTGTAGGGCTTGAGGCTGTCCCAGCCGTTGAGGATGAAGCTGGTGCCGTGCGTGAAGACCACGATTTCGTAGGTCAGCAGCGGCACCGGCACGATGACCAGGTTGGCGTAGCTGCGGTCCATGCCGAGCTTGCGATACAGCTCGCCGTCCATGCGGCCTTCGTTGGCGTAGATCAAGGTGCGCTCGCCGGGCAAACGGTGGACCGCGAGCTGGTAGCCCAGGCGGCTGTAGGCTTCGCGCAGCACCAGCTCGGCGACGTCCGTGGCCGGATCGTCGCCGACCAGGGTGGAGACGTTGACCACCAGCTTGGCCGGCGCCGCCATGGCGGGCAGCCAGGGCAGCAATGCCAGCCGGATCAGGGAGCGGCGCTTCATTTGGGTGCGCTTTCAGTCATGAAGCCAAGTCATCAGCATATACGCTGGCGGGGCGCTATGCCACTAGTATCGTGACGGCGCGAGTTTTGCACAAAAGCAACACTATCGCCCGCCGCCATCGACAGGCTGGCGTGCTCAAGCGTAGGATCGAAGTGCGCGCGGCGGCGCTCCGGTCGCCGGCGGCAAGCACGGTTCATCCCGTCGCTCCACCATAAGGAACACCCATGAAACGTTATGCCATTGCTGCGCTCAGTCTGTTGTCGTTCAGCTTGCCGGCGCTCGCCGCCGACAAGCTGGCCACGCTCGACCCCAAGGTGCCCTGTGTGATCGAGTATCCCAAGGCCTCGCTGATGAACGAAGAGAAGGGCACGGTCGTGTTGAGCCTGAAGCTGAGCGCCGACGGCAAGGTGCAGGAGTCCAAGGTGAACAAGTCGAGCGGCTTCAAGAACCTCGACAAGGCGGCCTCGACCAGCATCACCAAGTGCAAATTCCTGTCGCCGGGCGGGGATCAATGGCAAACCCTCGAGTACGTGTGGAAGCTGGAATAAGGCTAGGGACACAGCGCGCTGCCGGCCTGCAGGCCGAGCGACTCGGCGCGGGCGATCGCGGTCGCGGTCGGCAGCGTGGCGGTCAGGCTGAACCAGGGCATGACGCTCTGGTAGCTCACCGGGTCGCAGCTGTTGCCGTTCGGCGCGCACAGCCGCACGCGCACGAAGCGGATGCAGCTGGCGCCGTTCGGATCGGCGATGCAATTGAGGCGCGCGCGCGCCACGCAGGCCGGCAGGCTGCCGCTCGGGATGGGCGTGAGCGTCAGCGCGCCGTTGGCGGCGCGCGCCAGCGACAGGTAGTCGATGCGCAGGTGGGCGTCGGTGACGGGCTGGCCCAGCGTCAGCGTGCCGGGGCCGGTGCGCATCAGCGCCGTCTGGCGCACCTGGTCCATCACGGCCGGGTTGCTGAAGTCGCTCACGGCGGCCAGCGCGGCGGCGCGCCGCGTCACCTCCTGCAGGGTGCTGAGCAAATACATCGCGCGCGCCACTTCCATGACGGCGAACAGCAGCGTGAAAAACAGCAGCGACAGCAGGCTGAATTCGACCGTGATGGCGCCGCGCCGCCGCGCGCGTGCCGGGCTAGTTGCCGACATAATGCATCGATGCGGTCACGCTCAGCGGCAAGCCGCGCGCGCCCAGCAGGTTGTAGGAATAAAACGGCAGCACGTCGTCCTCCAGCAGGTCGGTCACCTGCACCGTGACCGTGGTGGGGACGAAGTAGCCGGAACACTGGCCGCCGTTGCAGCTGATGCTGACCAGGGGCGCGGCGCTGCCGGCGCTGCCGCCGTCGAGCTCGGCCACGACGATGGCGCGCGCGGCGGCCACCACGTCCGCCGTGCGGGTCGGCGACTTCAGGTCGACCTCGGCGCAGGAGGCCAGGTAGCGCGCGCCGTCGTGGCTGGCGCGCTGCATGATCTGGTAGTGATACAGGGCGCGGCCGAAAAACAGCGGCAGCGCCAGCAGCAGCACCAGGGTCGGCAGGATCAGCGCCATTTCCACGGCGGCGATGCCGCGCGGCCGGCGGCGCGGGGCGGGCCGGCTCATGGCAGCAGCTCGACGGCGCCGCCCAGCGCCTGGTCCGGCAGCGCGCCGGCGAATTCGGCGTTGAGGCTGGTGGCGGTGGCGGGCACCGTCATGAAGAACCGTCCCACCGCCAGCACGGTGGCGCTGACGCTGGCGCCGGCGGCCAGCGGGCAGGCCAGCAGCGCCACGTTGAGCACGCGGCGCTGGCGCAGGCCCGGCAGGTTGGCGGCCGACGGCGCCTGGTAGTTGGCGCCGGTGGCCGCCTGGTAGGGCGTGCCGACCGGGTAGCCGGCGGCGACCGGCGCGCCGGGCGCATACAGCGTGGCCCAGTTGCTGGCGGTGTAGCTGGTGTAGCCGTTTGCGGGCTCGGCGGCGCCGGCCACGTAGGCCGCATACGGCACGGCCTTGGCGTAGGACCACAGCGGGCCGTAGTCGGCGCCCGGCGTGCCGGCCGGCGAAGGCAGCGGATCGGCCACGGTCCACAGCTTGTGGTTGGCGGCGTCGGCGAAGGTCTTGGCGCCCTGGCCGTTGCGCGCCGTGCTCATCCACGGGATCGCGGTGTAGACATAGGCCTTGACATTGGTGTCGGGCGGCGCGCCGTTGGGCGAACAGGCGTTGCCGGCGTACTGGTCGAAGCGCGAGTTCAGCTGCGGGTACTGGGTGGCGAGCGGGAAGCCGCGCTTGACCGTGATGGCGCCGCCCTGCAGGCGCGGGATCTGCAGCTTGCCGGCGCACACATAGGGGGCGAGCACGCTGTCGGCGGTGTTGCCGGCGCTGCCGGCGGCGCCGGGCGGCGACAGCGGGTCGATGGCGAAATGTTCCGGCGCCAGGCCGTTCGGGTTCAGCTGCATCAGGTCGTAGCCGACGCCGCGCCGGAAGCCGTATTCCACCAGCTCGTTCAGCGGCGCCGGCGGGCCGGGATTGAGGCGGGCGGCGGCCGGCGTGTTCGACAGCGCGCACACCGCCAGCGGCGTGGCGGCGATGGTCAGGCGGCCGGCCAGCGCGTGGGCCGAGGTGCCGATGGCGTTCCAGCTGCTCGACAGCAGGCGGATGAACACGGTCTGCACCTGGCCGTAGTCGGCGTTGAGCAGGCCGCTGTCGCTGCGCGCGTACAGCAAGCCGTCCGGCGCGGCCTGGGCGGCGGCGGCGTCCAGCCAGAGGCCGGCCGCGTCGGGGGCGGCGCTGAAGCGCAGGGCGGCGCCGGACCAGGCGATCGGATACTGGCCGAACTGGTAGCGCAGGCCGGCGGCGGCGTCGGCGGCCTTGGTCAGCGCGCTGGCGACGCCGGCGGCGGTGCCGTTCAGTTCGCGCGCGGCGGCCAGCGCGGTGGCGTCGGCCAGCAGTTGCAGCTCGGCCTTGCGGGTGTACAACTGGCCCAGGTCGAGCGCCATGCCCACCAGCAGCAGCAGGCCGATCATGGCCACGCCCAGCATCAGGGCGAGGGCGCCGCGCTGCCGGCGCGGCCAGCGGCGGTTGGTCTCCATGCGCGGCCTCCTGGGTGTCGATACCGCTACAGTCTATCCAGCCGGAAATATTTGAACTTGATCGAAGACAAGCGCGACGCTCCTGACAGAAACTGTCACAGCCTGCCGTTAGCATTCTGTTCATGCGGCGCCGGGACAGCGCGCCGCGCTCACCCACCAGGAGAACCACCATGATCAGCCCTAACTTTGTTTTGTTGTACGTCGAGGATACGGTCGCCAGCGCCGCTTATTACGCCGACCTGCTGGGCCAGCAGCCGGTGGACGTGGCGCCGACCTTCGCGCTGTTCGTGCTGGCGTCCGGCCTGAAGCTGGGCCTGTGGTCGCGCGACCAGGTCGAGCCGAAGGCGCTGGCGTCCGGCGGCGGGGGCGAGCTGTGCATCAGCGTCGGCGACCGCACCGTGGTCAACGACATGCACGCCGACTGGTCGGCGCGCGGCGTGACCATCGCCCAGCGTCCGGTGGCGCTGGACTTCGGCTACACCTTCGTCGCCGTCGACCGCGACGGCCACCGCCTGCGCGTGTTCGTGCCGGAAGGCGTGTAAGCGCGGCGGCAGCCGGCCCGGCGCCGGCTGCCGCAATTGTCGGTTGACACTCAAAAACAATGGATGCTATATTCGTCGGCATCAATTGGTAACGTTTCCAAAGCTTGTTGCCTGTGCCGTGTCTCGGCGGTCGCGAAGTTGCCGGCGCCCTGTGCGGCGCCGGTTTTTTTGCCCGGGACGGCGGCAACGGCTAAGATCGCAGACCAGACCAGCACAGCGCCGGGGCACATCGGCGCACAAGGAGACAGCATGAGCAAACATCGTAGGGGCGGCGCGGCGGCGTCGCTGCTGGCCGCGCTGGCCGTGGCCCTGGCGGCCGGCGCCGGCCACGCGGCCGCGC